>DATMXS010000053.1:0-10604 GCA_035561355.1 Bryobacteraceae bacterium
CCTCCACTTGGCGGCCAACCGGGGATATTTGGAAGTCGCTGAAGTCCTGATCGCCCATGGGGCGCGCGTGAATGTGCGCGATGAGCAGGGCGAAACCCCGCTGGACGAAGCTGCCTGGAGGGGCCAGCCTGCACTTGTCCGACTGCTTCTCGCGAAGGGCGCCGACGCCCGTGCCGCGAACCCCCAGAGCGGTGTTACCCCGCTCCATGAAGCTGCCGCTAAGGGACACGGTGAGGTGGTCGATCTGCTGCTCGCGGCGGGTGCGGACGCCGAGGCGAAGGACAAATCCGGAGAGACGCCTCTCGATCAGGCGCTGCGCTATCGGCACGTGCACATCGTCGAGATTCTGCTGAAGAAGGGCGCGACAGCGAAGGGCGTGGGGGCGGCTGCAGTCGTCCGGCTCCAGGAGGCTGTGCTGCGCGGCCAGCTCGACGTGGTTCGCATCATGCTCGACAACGGAGGCAATCCGACACTCGCGACCCCGCAGGGTTCCACTCTGCTCCACGACGCAGCCTTGAAAGGGCACCGCGACATCGTCGCGCTGCTGATCGAGCGCGGCGCGAAACCGGACGTGCGCAACGCCTCGGGCGGCACCCCGTTGCACGATGCGGCGCTAGGCGGCAGCCGGCCTGTCATCGAGGTGCTGCTCCAGAACGGCGCCGACATCAACGCCACGGACGAGCGCGGCGATACGCCACTCGACGCCGCTGCCTCCTGGGGCCGGCTCGACGTTCTCCAGCTTCTGCTCCAGAAGGGCGCTGACTGGCGTATCCGCAACAAAGCCGGTAAGACGGCACTGCAGCTTGCCTCCGACAGCGGCCAGGAACAAGCCGCCGAGCTGCTGCGTGCACACGGCGCCAAGTAGTGGGCCTGGTCAGTACACCGGGTTGCCGCCCGCGTAAGGGACCCAGACGAGCGCCACCAGGCGTACCGCGATGTTGGTCTTCTTGGCGCGAACTTCCACGGCTTCCAGCTCCTCGAGCGACGGATCGAGCTTAGTCTGCAGCGCCGCGGCCTCTCCGTCGAATTCCCCTTGCAGATCGGCGAGCTGCTGCTCGATTGCCTCGATCGTATCGCCTGCCCGCTCGACGTCCAACGATTCCCGCCGCGCCCGGGACGCCGCCCGCGCCGCCGTGCCCGCACGGCCGATGGTGCCTGTCGAGAGCGCTTTGCGGCCGAGAAATGCTCCGAGCAGGGTCGAGCCGAACGAGAGAGCGGCGCTGAGCTTCTGATCCTGTGCCTGCTGCCGCTCGCGCTCCTGCACAGCGCGCGCCCGCCTCAGCCGTTCCTGGAGCACCGCTGTCTTGGGCGCGTATTTGCGCCGCAGTGCCTCCACAGCGTCATCACGCTGTTCTCGCGACGCCTGCTGGAGCCGAATGCGGAAATCCCGCTCGCTCTCGCCGGGTGCGGACACCAGCTTCGAACCCGGACTGCGGAACACTCCCACGCGCTCATTCTGAAGCACCCAGTTCGCGAGATCTCGCGACCATACCGTGTAGTTCTTTGCGTTCGACGCGGCGCGCGGCGGCTCGTCGAAGCTGCCCTCGGCCGGCGGGTCCGAAGTCAACTCTTCAAGGGTTACGTCGATGGCCTTGGAGTCCGCCCAGTTCACGGCCACGGCGCCGTCAGAGATCTCCGTCAACCGAACGGAGTTGCGAGCCACGTCCACACCGAGCTTCAGGTCAGTGAAGCGCGCCTCGGCGGCGCCGAGCAGCATCGGACGGTAGACGATGCCCGATCCGGTGGCGGCTCGCAGAGGCACAAAGTATTGTGGCACCTGCGGGGGCAACACGGGCCGGACGGAGCTCTCCGCAGCCTGTGCCGGCGCGGTTACGGCCGGCTTCTCAATAGCGGCTCCGTTCATCAACTGTTTTAACTGTTGGCGCGTCAGCGGGCCTCGCAGGTAGGAAAGGGTCCAACGCGTCTGGAACACCGCGGGCGCATCGTCGTGGACATTGTTCAACAGAAACACGCGGCTGCCGAGCGAAGACAGCATGCGATCGACGGTGGCACGGTCAAAGCCCTTGCCCGAGCCCGCTGCCGCGCCCTCCAGACCGTCCAGCACGCGGGCCTTGTCCCGCTCTGTTTGCAGCCGGCCGATGAACCACGTGCCCGCGTTCGCGAGTCCCTTGTAGTCCAGGTCCACCGGGTTCTGGGTAGCCAGCACAACGCCAAGCCCGAACGCGCGCCCCTGCTTCAGCAGTAACATCAGCGGGCCCTTCGAGGGCGGGTTCGCCACCGGCGGGAAGTACCCGTAGATCTCGTCCATGTAGAGCAGGGCGCGCAGGCTCGTGGTGCCCGATTGTGACCGCATCCAGGACACCACCTGGTTCAGCAGCAGCGAGACGAAGAACATCCGTTCGTTATCGTCCAGGTGCGCGATCGAGAAGATCGCGACGCGCGGCTTGCCCGCCTTCGTGTACAGGATGCGGCTGATGTCGAGCGGCTCGCCTTCCATCCACGCCTCGAAGCCTGGGGAGGCAAGCAGGTTGTTGAGCGACATCGCAAGCTCGAAGCGCTCCTTGGCCGGATAGAAAGACTCCAGGTCGAGCGCGCCCAGCTTGCTCACCGGCGGCTTCTGGATCTCGCCGATAAGCGACGTGAGATCCAGGTCACGGCCCTGCCGCCACGCACAGTCGAGGATCGTCGCGAGGAGGATGTGCTCGCGGCTGCGCAGAGGATCCGCGTCGATGCCCAGCAATCCTAGAATCGAGGTTGCCGTCGCGCTGACCCGATCCCGGAGCACCTCGCGGTCCTCTGCTACTTCAGGTGGAGGCGCAGAGAACGAGCTCACGATTGAAACCGGCAGCCCGGTGTTGGAGCGCGGCGTGTAGATGGCGAACTCGGCCGCGTTGCGCATGCGCTGAATGCGGGCGCCATCCTGGCCCCAGTCGGCGAGCCCGCTGCGCCACGTCTCGGCCTGCTGCGCCGCGAACTGCTCGTCGGTCATCCCCTTCAGCCGCGCGTCTTCCGAATTGATCCATGGCGCGAAGTCGCTCGGGCGCAACTCCGGGAACGTGAGCAGCAGGTTGCCGAGGTCGCCTTTCGGGTCGATCACGATTGCAGGAATACCGTCGATGGCCGCCTCTTCGATCAGGCCCACGCACAGGCCGGTCTTGCCGCTGCCGGTCATGCCGACACAGACAGCGTGCGTCACCAGGTCGCGCGAATCGTAGAGCAGCAGCGGTTCTTCGCGCTTCCGCTGCGCGAGATCGTAGAGCCGTCCGAGGTAAAAGGCGCCAAGCTTCTCGTAATCCTGCATACGTTTCTCATTGTGAACGTACCACCTGGCCCGTCACAACGGCGTATCCTGTTTTCCATGGATCGGGAACAAGCATGGCGGATTCTCGCCGAATTTACACAGTCTGAAAGCCTCCGCAAGCACGCCCTGGCGGTGGAAGCGTGCGTCGCCGCCTACGCGCGCAAGTTCGGCGAGGACGAGCCGAAGTGGACCGCGACGGCCCTGCTGCACGATTTTGATTGGGAGATCCACCCGCAGATGCCGGATCATCCCACGAAAGGAGAGCCGATCCTCAAGGAGCGCGGCGTGCCGGAAGACATTCGCCGGGCCATCCTCTCGCACGCGAGCTATACGGGTGTTGCACGCGAATCGCTGCTCGAAAAGACACTGTTCGCCTGTGACGAGTTGGCTGGCTTCATCACGGCCGTCGCCCTCGTCAAGCCCAACAAGTCGCTAGCGGAAGTGGACGTTAAGTCCATACGCAAGAAGATGAAGGACAAAGCGTTCGCGCGTTCGGTGAACCGCGAGGACATTGTAAACGGCGCGGCGGAGCTGGGCGTGCCTCTCGAGGAGCACATCGAGTTCTGCATCGGCGCGTTGCGCGAACGCGCGGCCGTGCTCGGCTTTTCAGGATGACGCTGCTTCTCGCGCTGCTGCTCATCTCCGATCTCGAACGGGCCGTCGCGGACCTCAAGGCCGGCCGGCTGGCGGAAGCCCAAGCCGCGCTGGAGACGATCGCGCAGCGCGAACCGTCGTCCGCCGACGTGCTTTTTTACCTCGGCATCGCGCGGCTTCAATCCGGCCACCCGGATACCGCGATCCAACCGCTGACCCGGGCGTCTGTGCTCGCTCCCGGGCGTGCCGCCCTCTGGAAGGCGCTCGGTATCTCTCACTCAGCGCTGGGCAATCTCACCGCCGCCGAGGCGCCGTTCCGTCAGGCCTGCGAGCTGGACTCGGCGAACGAACTGGCGTGCTACTCGTATGCCCGCAATCTTCAGGCGCAGAACCGCTTCGAGCCTGCGATTGCCGCGTTCCGGCGTGCGTTAACGCACGAGCGCAAACAGAATCACTGGCTGGTGCGGCGCGGTCTCGCTCTGGCGTTGGAAGCACACGCCGATGTCTCCGCGGCCGAGCGTGAATTTCGCGAGGCTGCGCGCCTCATGCCGGAACGCGTGCGGCCCGAAGACGATCCCCGCACTGATTACGGGGCGTTTCTCTTCCGCCAGGGTCGCGCACAGGAGGCGGTCGCTCCGCTCGAGGCTGCCGCCGCGGCGCACCCTGCATCCGCGTCCGCACATTTTCATCTTGCGCGTGTGCTGGTGCAGCTCAACCGGCTTGGCGCCGCGGCCGTGCATCTTGAAGCTGCCGTTAAGGCTGATCCTAAGCACCACGCCGCGCACCTTCTGCTCGGTCAGGCCTATACGCGGCTCGGTCGCAAGCAGGACGGCGCAAAGCACCTGCGCATCGGCGCCGCCGGCGCAGCCGAATCCAAATAGCCCCTACTTGAACTGCTTCTTGTAAAGGAAGTCGATACCAAACAGGCCGTTCTCTTCGCGTTGCGCTACAGCCGCCCAGTTCCTCGTCAGATCCAGTTCCACGCGAATGGTCTGCGCCTGCGGCCGGCTCAAGTCCGTTATGTACGTGAGCGCGATGTTGCGTGTGATCTGCTGCTCCAGAGTGACACGCGCGGCGGCGTTGCTGGTCGTCAGCCCCGCCACCTGGGGATCGATCTTCAGCCGGCTCACCCCGAAGAAGCGCTGCAGGCGTCCCGCAATCGGATTCGCCAGAGCCTGCGAGAGAATGGCGCTCGCTCCCGCCTGCTGCCACTGCGCGGGCGACTGTGCTCCCGCGATCGCGCCGGCGCCGGTCGGCTCCCGGCCGGTCGCGAGCAGAGCGACCACATCGGACGATTGCAGCGGCGGATCCGAACGGAACGTCAGGTTCAGCTTGTTCACCGGGCCTGAAACGTGCAGCGTAACTTCCACGCCTCGCGCGCGTGTTTCTAAGTCGAGGTTCACCACCGGCTCGATCTTGGAAGGGTTCACGAACAGGATCTGCCCGGTCTGGATCTCGTACTGATTGCCGAAGAATAACACTTCGCCTTGCGACACCGTGACGCGGCCGAGAAGCACCGGGTGTATCATGTCCCCACGCAGCCGCAGGTCCGCATTGGCCTGTACATCGCGCGTCAGCTTAGTCTCGAGCCTTACCTGTGGTGAGGTTTGGATATGAATGTCCAGGCGCATGCCCTGAAGGAAGGGGTTCGGGCTGCTGGGTGTCTCGATTGGTTGCGCGCTGCTTGCGAGAATCGAACCCAGGTCGGAGCGCGGGTTGAAGCCGACCCGGGTGATCGTCACGTCGCCGGCGAGCAAACTGCGATCCACCGTGCCCGTGAGTGTAATGGTGGCATCGGCTGATGAACTGACGCCTTCCGGGTACCGCACGCGTACGCCTTCTGCGCGCGTTTCGATGTGGAACGTGATCTCGGGCGAAAAACCGACGAAGCCCGTCGCCACCAGCCTCCCGCCGCCCGTCTCGGCAGTGATCCTGTCGATGGTTGCGCGGTCGCGGTAAAGGAATATCACGCCGTTTGCGTCGTCGATGCCGTTCGGTAGTCCGGGCCAGTTGAAGGCCGCCTTCCGCACATCAATGCGGCCGTACACGTCCGGACGCGAAGTGCTGCCGCGAACGGAGACGTCGAGATCCATCGCTCCGGCCGAGTAAAGGCGCGGTTCGAAATTCCGCAGCAGCCCGAGATTCACCTGACCGCGCGCGCGCAGGTCCAACGGATTTCTGGATGTGAAGGTGATACGGCCGGAGACAGTAAGCTGCGTATCGCGTCCACGCAGGACGGCCTGCCGCACCCGCGCTGTCTTCGCATCGAAGTCAACCAGGATCGGGCCGGCGTTGTTAACAGTTAGCTGTTCAGCAGCCCTGGCTGTCATGGAGGCCCGGTCCGGCCGGACCTGGAGTTCCCGCAGTTCCGCCGTTCCTTTGAACGTCTCGGGTTTGCGCGTGTCCCCGGCAAACTCAATCCTGCCGGATACGATGCCATCGAAGGGCAGGCCCTGTGTCGCCGGCATATTCCGGAATCGTTCGAGAAGCGTGGCGAAGTTCAGGCTGGTGAACTGCAGGTGGCCGCTCACGGGGTAATCGCCCGCAAACGCCCACTCCGTGCGGCCGGCGACTTCCGCGCCCGCCACCTGCCCGTTCACGGTGATGACAGTCTTGGCTCCAATCGTGTCGGCTGCAAACAGCACCGAGCCCAGTTCCTGTTTCTCGAAGATCAGCCCGCTCAGGGCGGCCCACCCGTTTACAGTGTTGATGTGCAGCCCAGCCGCATCGATGCTGACGTCGGCCGCAAGCTGCGTGTCCACAAGCCCGCCAAGTCCCTGGCTGCGCGCCTGCACGGTGCGACTGGTAGAGAGTCGTAGGCCGCGGCCCAGCACATCGAACCGGAGCCTGCCGTGCCGGAAGTTCGTCTGCGAGTAGGCGTACGAACCCGAGAACCGGATGCGGCTGCCGGCCACCTGCATCGCCGCCTGCGTTACCTCCAGCAGGCCCTCCGAAAAACGGAACTGCGCCTGAACGGATCTCAGGGGCTCGCCGTACGCGACCAGCCTGGACGCGCTCACTCGTCCGCTGGCCTGCGGTGCGCCGATTGTTCCGGCAAGCGTGACATCGGCCGAAACCGGCCCTCCCGTGATGGGGATCGACTGTTTCAACTCGGCTGCGAGCATCTCGAGTTCCGGCGCCTGCAGCGTGAGCACTCCCGAGAGCGGCTCTGCGTCTTCCGGCTTCCAGTCCTTCAGGCCCACCTGTACCCAACCGGCCGCATGCATCGCGCCCTTGCGGATGTCGATATTCTGCGCTCTGACACCCGAGTTCGATACGGCGATATCCGACGTGAGCGACTCCGCTGTGTACCCCTCATATGCGAAGTTCGTCAGCGCGCCCCGCCCCTGAATCACGGGGCTCGACAGCGGACCGGTCACCGTTCCGGCGAACTTCGCCGTCCCGTTTGGGTGGAGCATTACCGGGAGCTCGTATGGTTTGCCGCGCACCAGCGCAATCGCCGGCTCGAAGTCCTTCAGGTTCGCCGATTCGAGCGAGACCCCCAGTGTGCTGCCGAGGGTTCCGCTGAATTGAACCCTGCTTGCGCCTGTCGCCACGTAGGAATCCCCGAACTCCACACCCTTGCGGCGGTCGTACCGCAGGTCCACCCGGCCTTCGACCGGTCTCGGCCCGGGAACCGGTGTGATCGCAAATTGACCGCTCACGGTCACGTCGGTCGGTTTGTCTTTTCGAATCGCTGCCGACAGCCTCACCGGTCCGGAAACGGAGCCGTTCCAATCCGCATGCGGCACTCCGGGGAAATGTGTGATCTCATGAATCGAGAAACCGCGAACGTCGCCGTCCAGCCGCAAGTCGCGAAAGTGAGCGAGTTCGAAACGCCCGTCCATCCTCCCGCCCAACCCGCGCACCGTGAGACCGGTCAACTCGATCTTGTCCGGAGTCATCACGAGGTCCGAATCGACGCGGATGTTAGAGAAGCGGAGCCCGCGGCGCGGCTCGATCACCAGGCCGGACCCTTTCAACTCGCCTGCCAGCCTGTAAGCGTCTGTGCCCGAAAAGGTAGCAACGCCGCCCACGTCCACTGCTCCAGCGGTGGGAACGATCCGGCTGCCGAGCACGGGCGAGAGATCCGCCATCAGCAGGTGGGCCGCATACTGGACTTCCGCGCGAGGCGCGTTGAAGCTCTCCACGCGCCCGCTCACGTCCAGAGTAGAACCGTGCAGCCCGACGTGCAGGCTCGTGATCTCCACCACGTCGCGAGCAAGTGCGAACTTAGCGTTCACATCGAAAGGCAGCCTATCCCTCTCGCCGGGCTTGACGCCCAACTGGCGAAACGAGACGTCGCCCCGATATCTTGGCGCAGGAATCGAGGCTGCCGAGGTGTCGTACACGATTTCCGCGCGCAGATTCTCACCGAGCACATGGAGCGGCATCCGGCGCAGCCCGAACTGCACGGTTCCATTGGTCAGGCTGAAATGCTTGATTGCGAGGTCGAGGACGGTTTGAACAGTGCCCTTGCTGCGCTCGCTGACACGCTTTGGCGTTGGAAGATTCGTGCTGCCGTCCGGGTACACGATGATGTTCGCCTGCGGACGCTCCACTACGGCGGAGTACAGGTCCACCTTCGTCCGGATAAGGGAGAGGATCCGGAGCGTGACCTGCGCCCTGTCCGTGCGGAACAGCGGGGCCTCGTTCGCGCCTTCCTTCCCGTGCAGAACCAGGTTACTGACCTCGGCGGTCAGGGTTCGCCACTGAAACGCGAACGCCCCGAGTTCCACTCGCGTTCCTGTTGCCTTCTCAATTTCATAGACGATCCGGTCATGCACCTTGTCGCGGAACCAATCAGTCCGGACCGTGATGATGGCCGCGATCATGGCGAGGACGAGCAGCCCGGCCAGCGCCGCGAATGCCCAGAGTGCGATGCGAACCAACCGCCTCATTTGAACGCATCCTCCTCGAAGTGTATCCGGGAGCGCCCCCGGACCTCCTTGAGCCAATCTTCCACGCGCTGGTCCACCCGCTGCGACACCATGGCCTCTTCACACTCCGAGCGCAGCTCGTCGAAAGTCGGGTCCGGCCCGCTGTGAGTCTTCTTCCACGCCGGCAGACACTCTTTCTGAAAATACTCCATCAACTCCGGCTCGAGCGCCTGGACCTCGGGCCGGAAGCGCAAATCGATGAAGTGAACTACCGCAAGGGCGCGCGTGATGGCTTCACGGACGTCCGCTTCAGTGATCCCGGCGCGGTCGAGCGCGGCGCGGTAGTCGCCTTCGCTTTTGAATCGCGCGCGCACCTGCTCCATCTGGGCCGCGATCTCCTCCGGTTCCGGTTCCGGATATCGGGTGAACCGCATTTCGCGGCGCATAAGGTACTGCTCCACCAACCGCTCCGCGGCCTTGCGCCTGTTCGCGCCACTCAGGTCCGGCTGCGCTCCGTCCAGGAAAGCCATGACGCGAATCTCTTTGCGCAGTTCGCTTTCAGTGATGACCCTGTCCTCTACCGTGACTGCCACACGATCGATGATCTCGAACGACATCGCCGCAAGCATCGCGCACAGGAAGATCTTCATCAGAATGCCTGCCCAAGCGAGAAATGGAACTGGAAATGGCTGATCTGCTGCTGGCGCTTCTCGGGGCAACCCGTGAGCAGTTGCTCCCGCGTTCCATGGCAGCCGAAGAACCGGGGCGGGTTGATACTGTATGCGAGGTCGATGCGTATAGGGCCGACCGGGGTGCGGTACCGCAAGCCGAACCCCACCGCGTGCACCATGTAGTTGAAGTCGTCGAGTCCCTTTTGCGTCACGCGCAGTGACAGCTTTTTCAAATCCGAATAGACGTTCCCCGAATCCAGGAACAGCGTCCCGCGGATGTTCTCGCCGATCAGCGGATACCGCATCTCGAACTGGTTCACCAACACCGTGTTCCCGCCGAGGGGAAAGCCGGTTTGAAGATCCCGCGGGCCCGCCTGGTTGGACGGGAAGCCCCGATGCGATGTCGGGCCGCCCCCGAAGAACCGCTCGGGCAATGGAATTTCGTGCGTTTCCCCGAGCCGTTTGAGAAATCCGAACGTGAGCGATCGCGCCAGTACATAGCGGCTGCCCAGCCCCATCGGGTGATACGTCGCGTTGTGGCCGAGAACCCGCGTGAAGTCCGCCTGTGACGCCAGCAGGCGGGTTGCCCATCCAACGTCGAGCGTGTTGTAAACGCCGCGATGCGAATCGGTAGGATCGTCCCGCCGATCCTGGATGTAGGTGCCCGCTACGATGCCGAGCCGCACCGGTTGCAGGAACTGCGGGATCAGCACCGGGTCGGAGATCTTGAGGTCGCTGATGCTTACGCGGCGGTACGTGATGCGGTACAGCATCGTGCTGGCGCGTGACCACCGCTGACCGACCTGCACCGAGGCCTCACGCCGGCGCGCCGAGTATGTCCGGACGTCGCGAGAGTCGTCGTAGACGCCGCTGAACAGCAAATTGATGTCGGGATCGCCGCGGAACTGCGGGGCGTTGTAGCTCAGCACGCCGCGCTTCTGGAGCGTCGATGCACGGCTTTGAAAGGAGATGATGTGTCCCGTTCCCAGGAAGTTTCTGCGGGTTAGGCCGAACGAGACGCGCGGGCTGAATCCGGTGTCGCCGGCAGGCGCGTCCAAACATGTGGCGCAGCCGCCGATCTTTGCGATTTCAGCGCCGATACCGCCCGTTACGGTCCACTTCCGCGCCTCTTCGAAATCCATCAGTACGTACTTGCGCGGCTCGTCACCCTCGGGGTTCTGGAGCGACATGTTGACA
>DATMXS010000054.1:0-16572 GCA_035561355.1 Bryobacteraceae bacterium
TTCCCGGCGGCGATTAAGTCGGTCGCAGAGTGGTTCCCGAAGCGCGAGCGGGCATTCGCGACCGGCATCTTCAATGCCGGGACGAACGTCGCCTCAATGTTCGGCCCGTTCCTGATCGCGTATCTCACAATTCAGTACGGCTGGCGGGCCTGCTTCATCATCACCGCATCAGCCGGACTCCTCCTCATGATCGTGTGGCTCCTGCTGTACCGCACCCCGGAGGCGCACAAGTCTGTGAACAAGGCGGAGTTGGAGCATATTCGCAGCGACGCGCCGGCGGAGGACAACGAGCCGAAGTTGAGTTGGAAAGCGGCGGCCTCGCTCAAGCAGACTTGGGGATTCTCGATTGCCAAGTTCCTGACGGACCCGGTCTGGTGGTTCTACTTGTGGTGGCTTCCGCTGTACCTGACCGACGTGCATAAGCTCACGCTCGACCAGATTCGCTGGCCGATCCTGCTGGTCTACGGCATTGCCGACGTCGGCAGCGTTTTCTTCGGCTGGGTCCCGGGTTACCTGATCCGGCAGGGATGGGACGCGGGGCGCGCGCGCAAGGCCGCGATGGCGATGTGCGCGGCACTCATGCCGATCTCCTCCCTCGCCGTTTTCGCCGACAACGTGTGGCTGGCCGTGGCGCTCGTGAGCGTTGCGACTGCGTGTCACCAAGGCTGGTCGGCCAACCTGTTCACGACCACTTCGGACGTTTTCCCGAAACGGGTAGTGGGCTCGGTAGTGGGCATCGGCGGGTGCGTCGGCGGGCTTGGTTCGGCAGTGTTTGCCAGCCTGGTTCCAGGTATCATCATCCAGCATTTCGGCTACACTCCGGCATTCCTGGCCATGGGGTTCTTCCACCTGACGGCGCTCCTGGTGGTCCACAAGCTCATGGGCGGGTTGAAGCCGATCACTCTGGCGCCGGTCGCCGTGACCTAGCGGACTCCAGTCGCGCGAGAACCGCATCCACGTACCGTACCGTCTCCCGGAACGGCGGCAGGCCCCGGACCGCATCCACCCGGCCGGGGCCGGCATTGTAGGCTGCGAGGGCGAGCGGCAGGTCGCCGCCATACCGCTCAAGCAAGTCGCTGAGGTACCGCGCGCCGCCATCAATATTCTGAACGGGCTCGAACGGATCCTTCACTCCGAGCATGGCGGCGGTCTCCGGCATCAACTGCATGAGCCCTTGCGCACCCTTCGGCGAAACGGCACAGGGCCGGCCCGCAGACTCAGTGGCGATCACAGCCGAAAGCAGATCTGGAGCAAGCCCGGTCACGCTCGCCGCACGCTGCACCATCGGCGTGATGTGCCGCGACTGTATGGGATCGCATAGTGGCTCCGCTGCGGGCATTACCGCAGCCGTCGGGCCGGTTATGGTGATCACAGGCAGGGCCGCGGCGTGGCGGGCGATGGCCTCGCGCTGGACCTCGATTGCGGCGCGCTGCTTCGCGATGGAGGCCTCCATCGCTGCCCTGGCATCCTCAGCCGCCTGGGGAACAACCTGCGCGGCGCATCCGGAGAGGAACAGAAGTACAACCTCGAGTCTCACGAACATACATCGGGCGGCGGCCCGTGCCACTTTAGGGCGCTCGTTTGAATCACGCAGCCTGGGCCGACTCGGCCGGAGTGATTGGCGGATCCGTCCGGAAGACCTGCTCGGCGTCGCCAGCGCGAAGCCGCAGGGTGCCCGCAGGCGCGGATACGCCACCGACGGCGCTTCCGAGCGCACGTGCTGCTTCCACCAGGAGCAGGGTGCCAAAGGCGGGAAAGCTCTCACCGGCGTACAGCCGCCGCAGCCTGCGGTGGAACTGACGGGTGAAATCCGCCGCGAAGCCGGCGAGTTCGCGGACGGATTGCACAGGGTCCGTATCGAGTGTGGCGGAGAGTTCCCAGCTGCGCCGGCCCAAGTCGATCACGGCGTTGACGAACGTCGTATCAGCTTGAATCAAACTGTTAAAGTTCAGCGGCTGCTTCTCGACGCTGGACAGCACGGCCTCGGGCCGCATCTCGAGATAGAACTTCGCAGTGCGGCGTTTGCCGGCGGCGGCCAGGATCTCCCCTGCACGCTTCATCTCGACTTTCAGGGCGCGCCCGGTGCTCTGGCGTGCGATTCGCAGCCGGCCGGCTTCCATAATGTCGTAAGTGAATTCCGCGGGCGGCTTGGACGGATACGGGCGGGTACACTGGTACACCATGAGCGGCCAGGCGGCGTTCAGGTTGTCATAGCGCCTGATATCCGAGAACCACGCGTAGGGCAGCCAGCGGCGGAGCGTTTGCTGGAGAGCGATGGACACGGCAGCCCACACCGGAAAGAAAGCGGGATCCTTATCGCGCGGGGCGCGGAGCCAGGCTGTCGCGGCATCGGGCGGCGCTTCGAGGGTGAAGGCGGCTTCAATCTCCCCAGCGCCTGCCGCAGCGATCCAGGCGAGCGCACTCCCAGGGAAGCCGTATGCGTTAATCAGCGGCTCAAGTTGGATGCGCGCCTGTTCGCGCGGGAAGCGGCGAAGGTCGGTGTAGGCGGCCCGTAGCTCGTTCGAGCCGCTGCTGCCGGCCAGCGCTCCTGTTAGCACCAGCGCGCTTTGCTGTGTGCGGCCCTTTTCGATCTTGTCGGCGGCGGTCACCGAGTACACCGTAATGCGGCCGTTCTCGCCGGCTTCGATGTGCGCGGAGGCGAGCGATTGCCAGGTGGCGGCCCATTCGCCTTTGTCGAACAGAGGCAGTCGCAGTTCGATTCGCGACTGCCCACCGATACCGTGCGTAAGGACCGCATCGTGAATGGTGGCTGCGCTTTCGAGGATGCCGCCCAGGTCGCCCGCGAGCGCCATCCCAAACGGCTCCAGGGCGGCTTCGGGAGTGTCGAAGCCGACGTCGATGAGCGCCTCGTCTTTCCAGTAACGCTCGAAGCGCCAGCTCAGCGCGGCGGAGAGCTTCTTTTCGAGCGCGGTTCGCACTTGCTCATACACGCGCTGGACGAAGGCCGTAACGGAGCGGAACGCGTCGATGCCACCCCGCTCCCGGACAGCCACACCGATGCGCTCACGCAGCCAGGGGTCGACCGAAGCTTGCGGGTAGCGCGCGGCGCGAGCGAGTTTCTTTTCGGCGAATTCGTAGCTCGCGTAGACACGAAGGCGGTGGAGCGCGCGTGCGAGGGCGTCGTCGGTGCAAAGAGCTGCAGCCTGACGCGCTGCCGCCTGGAGTTTGGCCCAAGCTTCGGGATTGGTAAGAGCTTCGAGCAGCGAGCCGGCGGCAGCATCGACACACCGGTGGGCAGCCGTGCCGCGGAAGGGGGCGGAGTCGACCGGCTCAATCGCTTCTTGAAACTGATCCGCGCTTTCGAACGCCGCGATCCGGGGTATCCAGTCGCGAACGGATTCGAGCGATGCCCCATCCCTGAAGGCCTGCCAGAGCGAGCCGGCAAAAGCAGGGTCGAGCGCGCGCCACACTGCCACCGTGCCCTCGAGAGCCTCCATAGGGATGCGCAGCCTGGCAGCGAGCCACTCTCCATATTGGGCCGTGAGCGCTTCGAACCAGTGCGTGTCATGAACGCCGAGAACGGCGCGGACGAGGTCGCCCGGGCGCTCCGGCAGCGGCGTATGGAGTTGAGCGCCGATCCGGATGCCGGCCGAGGCCGATAGGGTCGCCGGCGAGTTCCGGGTCATTCGCAAGCGAAGCCCTCCGCTGGCCTCTCGCGCCAGGACGAGAAGAAACTCGCCGGTGAAGGCGACTTCCACCGCGGCATCGAGACCGCCATCGACATTTAGCCCGAGGTCACTTTTGAAGGCTCCGGTAGTGATCTCGCGGACCCACTGATAGTCGAATGCGACTTGCGTGCCTGCGCGCCCGGTGGCCTCGCCGTGAACCATGACAACCATCGCCGATCCCGGCGCCAGTGCGGAGGGCGCATCGGCGAGTTCCGGCATCGGGCAGTCGGCGGGGGAAATAACCGCCGTGCGGACTGTGCGCAAGGCGCGCCTTTGCATGAGCCGTACGGCCGCGGACGTTTCTTCGCGAAGATCTTCGATCTTGACGAACCACTGCGAGGCCGGCGGCAGCAAGCCGTCAGGCAGAGGAACGGCTCCGGCCGCGGCTGCCCAGGCTAGTTCGAGTGTCGGAAAGGTTAGAGATTCCATAAGTCCCTACGCGTCCGGATTATACCTGCGGGCACCCGAAAAACGGGGGTCTGACAGGCAACCGAACTGCGTGTAACGTAAGCAGGCGGAGGGACTTACACGATTTTTTCAATACGTGTGAACGGCAGACAACCCTTCACCGCAGAGACGCCGAGACGCAGAGAAAAACAAGAGAGAGGCGGGAGAGGCGTTTGTAGGCTGTGTGAGCGTGATTAGTCACCGCTTGATTTGGTCGCCTTTCCCTGTTTTTTGCGCCTCTGCGCCTGGGGCGGTGAAAGGTTTTTCGAGACCGGTGTAGGATGGTTCCCATGAATCGCCGAATGTTCATTGGTGCGGCTGGCTCCATTGGGGTCGCCGCCGCGCAGCAGGCTTCGAATGCTCCCGCCGCAGCGCGGCGCGGGCGCATCAAACAGGCCGTTTCGAAGTGGTGCTTCGATAAATGGTGGACGCTCGATCAGCTCTGCCAGAACTGCGTCAAACTCGGGATCAAGGGTGTTGACCTGGTGGGTCCGGCGGACTGGCCGACGTTGCAGAAGTACAATCTGGCGTGTTCGATGATGATGCCGGGCGGCGGCACGATCCCCGACGGGCTCAACCGCACGGAGAACCACGAGAAGATCGAACAGCAACTCCGGGACGGCATCACGAAGGCGGCGGCTGCGGGTGTACCGAATATCATCACCTTCTCCGGGAACAGGCGCGGACTGGCCGACGCCGAAGGTTTGGAGAACTGCGTCACCGGGTTGAACCGCATCAAGGCATTCGCGGAAGAGAAGGGCGTGACGGTCTGCCTGGAACTGCTGAACAGCAAGGTGAACCACAAGGATTATCAGGCCGACAAGACGGCATGGGGCGCCGAGGTCTGCAAGCGGGTGGGCTCACCGCGCGTGAAGCTGCTGTATGACATCTACCATATGCAGATCATGGAGGGCGACATCATCCGGATCATGCGCGAGAACATTCAGCACATCGGCCACATTCACACCGGCGGCAACCCGGGCCGGAACGAGATCGATTCCACGCAGGAGCTGAACTACGGCGCGATCGCACGGGCGATTGCGGACCTCAACTTCACAGGCTTCGTTGCGCATGAGTTCGTGCCGAAGCGCGACCCGTTCCAGAGCCTGCAGGAAGCGGTGGAAATCTGCGACGTATAGCGGGGGGCAGGAGCTAGAAGCGAGGAGCGGGGAGCAAGAAGGAACGGCCTACGGTTGTTTTGGGGTTCACTGGCTTCGCTTCTCGCTCGGTTGGGCGCCCTAACGCGGGAGCTCCGCCACTTCGATCAGGCGGTCCACGCCAGGATCTTCGAGCGTTTGGCGAAGGCCGGATGGCCAGGTAATGTCGATGAGCTTCACGGACGCGCTGCGGCCTAGACCGAAGTGTACTGCGGCCGGGCTGGAGGAGGCGTAGCCCACGGACGTTGTGACGTGGTTAAACTGTTCGCGACCCTCAGCATCGACCAGGCGCACACGCGCGCCGATCGCGTCGCGGTTGCTCTGTGCGCCCCGCAGCCGGAGAGTAAGCCAGTGGTTGGCGGCGGGCGAGGTGTTCCGATAGAGCGCCGCCGGCTCTCCGATCCGGCTGACGGCAACGTCGATGCGGCCATCTCCGTCGAAATCGGCGAACGCGGATCCGCGGTGAAGTCCGGCTTCGCCGAACGGCGCGGCCGCAAAGCGCGTGGCGCCGAGATTGCGGAAGACGATGTTCTGCTGGCGGGACGCGCGGCTCGAGAACTGCTCGGCGTTATCGTTCACGTCCCCGCAGGCGGCGAAAAGATCCTTCCAGCCATCATTATCGAAGTCATAGATGCCCACTGACCAGCCGCTGAACGGATAGACGGATTTGCCGATGCCGCTGATATTCGTCACGTCCTGGAACAGGCCGTCGTCGAGCCCACGATAGAACGGAAACGTCTCGTTCATCAAAGCGCCGATGAAGATGTCCTCGCGGCCGTCGTTGTCCGCGTCGCGGAAATCCGACCCCATGTTCGAGAGCGCACGGCCGTCCTCGCTAAACGCCACGCCGGATTCCAAAGCGACCTCGCGGAAACGCCCATTCCCTTCGTTGCGGAAGAGGAAGTTGGGCACGGTGTCATTGGTGACGAACACGTCGATACGGCCGTCGCGGTTGTAATCGGAGAAGTTGACCGCCATGCCTTTCCCGGCATGCGTCAGGAGGCCGCTCTCGCGCGAGACGTCCGTGAACGTGCCGTCACCGTTGTTGTGGAGGAGCGTGTTCGGAAGCGAGACGTAATACTTCGGATGGCAGTATGCGCGGAGATTACGCTGCGTGTCTCCGCAGAAAGGCTCCTTGGCCGGATCCCAGACGACGTAGTTGACGACGAACAAGTCGAGCCGGCCGTCGTTGTCATAGTCGAACCAGCCCGCCGCGATCGGCCAGGGCTGGCGTGCCTGAACGCCGGCTTTGCGCGTGACCTCCTCGAATGTGCCGTCGCCACGGTTGCGGTACAGCGCAGTGCGGTTCACGGCGCATACAAACAGGTCGGTGAAGCCGTCGTTATCGAAATCGGCAGCGGCTACTCCGGTAGCAAAGCCCTCGCCCTGGAGGCCGGCCGAAGCGGTGACATCCGTGAACTTCCAATCGCCCTCATTGCGAAACAGGCGGTTGTGCCATTCGGGCGAGTTCTTCACGAGTCCGGGCTGGGGCGCCCCGTTGGTGAAGAATAGATCGGGACGGCCGTCGTTGTTGTAATCGAAGGCTGCCACGCCGGCGACCATGGTTTCGATCTGGTGTTTCTCGGGGGTCGCGGAGTTACGAAGGACGAAGCGCAACCCGGCGCGCGCGGCGACATCCTCGAACACGATCGAGCCTGGCGCGTCAGGCCGGAGCGCGGCGGCTCCCGATAATGCCAGCACAAGAATGGCAGCGGTTTGCAGCGCGTATCGCACAGATCGGGTCGGCATAGTCACAACGGTGCGCCGCGCCGGCGAGCGTTTGCGGGGTTACGCTCGCCCGGCGTGGTCGCACCTGGGGGTACAGCCTCAGAACGCATACTTCAACCGATCTGAACACCCGCTCGGGCCAAAACCGTTCGGATGCTCAGAAGTAATACTTCAACCCGAGTTGGATGTTCCGCGGATTCCCGATCTGTCCGGTGATCTGCCCGAACTGGCCCGGATTGGTGATATCCCGAGCGGGCGCCCCCCAACTCACAAAGTTCAAAGCGTTGAATGCCTCCGCCCGGAAGTCGAAGTATTGCCTCTCCGTGACGTGAAACTTCTTTCCAATCGAGAAATCCAGATTGAAGAAGCCCGGCATGCGTTCCGTGCCGACACCCGCGCTGCCGAACTGTCCCAGAGCGGGCAGCCCGTATGAGCAGGTGCCGTTATCCACGCCGTTTGCAGTGCAGAACAGCGTATCGACCGGGCCGAACCAACGATCCACCGTCCGAGACCGATCCGGTAGCGGACGGTAGTAATTGGCGCGAACGTTGCCGCGGACCGACTGCCCGGTATTGTTCTGGTGCGCCGGGGCGTTGATCGTCACCGGGAAACCGGAGTGGGCCGAAAGGAAATAGTTTATGTTCCAACCGCCGGCGATCAGATCGAGCACCCGGCTCGAGGGAGCGATTGCTTTGCCTCTTCCCACCGGCACTTCGTACAACCCGCCAACCGTAAAGTTGTGGCGCGCGTCGAAGCAGGCTGGACCGTAATTGGCCCGGCGGTCGTAGGCATTCTGCCAATATGCGCCGTCAGAGTTGACGCCGCCGCAACCGTAGTAGCCCAGATTGTCAGAAAGCGTTTTCGAGAACGTGTACGCCGTGAGGAACTCAAAGCCGTGCGATGTGCGCTGCCGCGCACTCAACTGGAACGAGTTGTACCACATAGTCCCGCTGGACTCGGTGAGCGCGATGTTGCTGACATTCGGGAGCAGGCGCGCCAGCGGCCGGCGGTCGTTCAGCGGCGCCCAGGTATTGAAGGGACCGGTGCCTGGCAGCGGCTGGTTAGCCTCATGTGGCACGACCAGGTGGGTACCGCGCTGCCCCACATAAGCCCCTGTAACCGACGTGCTGGGCGACAGCATATACTCGGCCGTGAAGTTGAACTGGTTCGTGAACTGCGGCCGCAGGTTCAGATCCCAGGCGCGGCCCTGAAGTTGCGGCGCAGCGGCGGTGCGCGGGCTGTCCAGCGTCGGCCGGACCACTGCGAGGTCGGAGAACCCTACCCGGATGTCACCCGGGCTGCGCGAATCGAAGGTGACGTCGCTTTCGGCGAAGAAGGGCGGGTTCAAGGGCAGCCGCAGGTTGGCGCCCGTCCCCTCCAGGAACGTTGAGAACCTGTAACCGGCGCGTATCACGAACCGGTTGTTGAAGCCCGGAGGTGTCCAAGCGAACCCGATGTTCGGCATGAACGATTTCCAGTACGGGTCGTAGAGCGCGCGCCCGAACTCCGTGTCAGCATCCGCATATAGGAGTTGTCCGGTGAAAGTATTGATGTTCACCTGACGATCGGCGACTTCATAGATCGGGCTGATGTACTCCCACCGGACTCCGAGGTTCAGCGTGAGGCTCGGCTTCACCTTCCAGTCGTCCTGAAAGAACAGTGCGTTGCGCCAGTGCCGGTGTCCCCACTTGCCCGCGACATCGCCCCGGCCCTTGCCTGCCATCTTGTTCAGCAGGAAGTCGGCGAAGGCGTTGCCGCCGGTGTAGGTGCCGTTGAACCGGAACACACCGAGAACGCCGTTATTGCCGGCATAGAAACGATTCTGTTGCATACGGACCAACTGGCCGCCAAATTTCAGCAGGTGGCCGCCGGTCGTGTAAGTCAGAAACGTCTGCCCTTGAAACTTATTGTCCGCAGTGGAACTGACGTTGCCGGTGCTTCCCGGCTCAGTCAGGCCTGTGCCGAATGCAATCTGGCTCAGTCCCGCGATGGGCTGCCCTCCGGAGATGCCGAGCGTCTGGTTGCCATTCGTGCCGAGCAGGCCGGACCAATCGGACACGCTATCGTCGATGACGATGCGGCTAAAGGAAATGCGCGCATCGTTCACCAGCCTCGGCGAGAAGCTCCGCGTCCAGTTCACGACGGCGCTGGTGGTTGGTCCCTCAGTGATGCCGGGTATCTGAACTGCCAATGGCTGCTGCGAAGTGCCGCTTTCGTAACGGCCAATCGACCATCGGCCCATCAGGTTGTCCTTGTCCGAAAGCCTCCAATCCACCTTCGCATCCGCCTGATGATTGCGCAGCTTGCTGCGGGTGGATGCGCCGTAATTGCCGGTAACCCCGAGCGCGCCGGTGCCCGCCTGGTTGGGTAGCGGGTAAAGCTCGGTGTTCGAGAACAGTGCCCGAGCGACCGGGCCGATTCTGGCCGCGGGAATGATGTTGCCGGAGAAGGGCTCCCCCGTGTCCGGGTCGCGGATGATCTGGTTCTGCCCGAGGAATTGGGACAGGTCGCCATTCCGCCATGTCGCCGGGGCGACGCTCGCCGACGCGGGGCCGGACGTGCGCTGCTCGGTGCCTTCGTAATCGACGAAGAAGAACGCTTTGTTCCGCACTATAGGCCCGCCGAACGTTCCGCCAAAGATGTTCCGGTGGAAACCGTTACGGCGTGCAGTGTTCGCGTTCCGATTGCGGAAGAAGCCGTTGGCATCGAGTTTCTCGTTCCGGAAGAACTCGAACACGTTGCCATGGAACTCGTTCGAACCGCCCTTCAGCGTCATGATCACGCTGGCGCCGCCGACATTCCCAAACTCACCGCCACCATTGCCCGTAAGCACACGCACTTCCTCGAGCGCGTCCACATTCGGCTGATACCCGATACGGTTGTCGATCGAGTCGTTCACATCGACGCCATCAAGCAGGAAATTGTTTGTCTGTTCGCGGTTCCCGTTCACCTGTGGGCGCGAGCCGGACCCCTGGAAGCGTCCCGACGTGTTCATCGCGCCTGGGCTGGTGCTGATCGCCCCCGGGATGAGCAATGTCATTGTCGCGAAGTTGCGGCCGTTCAGCGGAAGCGAGGAGAGCTTCTGCGATGTGATCGTGTCGCCGGTCGCGGTCGTCTCCGTCTGAAGAATCGGCGCGACGGAAGTGACTTCAACCGTTTCGGAGGTGTTGCCGATTTCGAGCTTTACGTCCACGCGGGCCACCTGGTTGACTTCCAGCCCGAAGGGACCGCCGGAGAACTTCTTGAACCCGGTCGTTTCTACGGCCAGATTGTAGTTGCCGACCCGAAGAAACTGCAAGCGGTAAACGCCGGCTTCATTGGTAACAGCCTCGGACGTGACGCCAGTGGCTGCGTTGATGGCCGTGACCTTTGCATTGGTGACAACAGCCCCCGAAGGGTCCGTCACCGTTCCGGTAATCGAGCCGGTGATAGTTTGACCGGCGGCGGACACCGCGAGCAGGCAAACCAATGCCAGCAGCGAAACGGTTGTTAGGGGTTTTATGTACCCGAGAATGGCTATCCGCGCATCGCGGACGCCGCGAGAGATACGCATCGCTAACCTCCCCTCACACAGTCCGGGCGAGGCACCCCGCTGACTTACCAACCCGGCAGGGCACGAAAGACCCCCTCACCCGTTGCGAGAATTTTGAACCTGAAGATATCCGGTGTCAATGGTTTCTTCACGCGATAGTGGGTGGGCGAGGAAATAAGCGGGGTAGCAGGGGAGGCGAATCCAAGGCGGCGATGACGATCAACCAATGCCGCAAGTCCCGCCTAAAGTATTGCTAGACCTTATGGCGATCGTAGTCGAAGGGCTCGTTCACGAGATGATACAGGGGCTCGCCGGGCTTTTGTAAATAGTACGTCGGCAGCGGCGTGCGAGGTAAATCGGCGAGTTTGCGAGGCACGGCGCGGCCGTCCTGCCATTCGAACACGGGAATCTCCCAGGGGTTGAACGTATCCGAGAGGCCCCGCTCTTTAGCAATTCGATATAGCGCGATGTTACCGGGCTCGTGGCCCGCCAGGTAAAGCCCGATCACGTCCAGCCGGAACTTATCGTTTCCGAACAGCACGATATTCGCGAGCCGGTCATTGCCTGTCCCAAAGCCGTCGCCGTCCCGGCCGTAGATGCCTTCGATAATGGACAGCCCCGTTCGCAGCACGCTCTGATGGTCGCAGGTCTTATGCGCCCAGATCTCCTGCCGGATGGGACTCAAGCCGGCCTTACTATCCCAACGCGCGTAGCCCATCTTCCCGTGCCGCTCGAAAAACGAATTCACGACTGTTTCCACGCGCGGGTGTATGTCCGGCTTCATGTAATCGGGCACGCCGGTCACCATGCCCCACCCGTGGCAGAACCGCACGTAGGGCAGCGGGATCAGCCCCTGCTCGTTCTTCACGGATTGCGTCAGGCACATGCCGTGCGCCTTCCATTTCGCGATGTTCAGGAGCCACGTATCCGGCTCGTTTACCGGCGCGAAATGCGGGATGCGCTTGAACACGACGCCGTCCGGGACCGTGCTCCAGGTGACACCCTCGCCATTCAGGAGCTGCCGCGGGCGGACTTCGGGCTCGTTCATCCGGACGCCGAGCCGCTCGTTGATGTCCACGAAGCCGCGGAGGTTCCAGGCGGGATAATTGTTCGCCTCGATCCAGTGAAAATTCCGCAACCCCACTTCTTTCATGCCGAGCACGAGGCCTTCATAGAACTGGGGGTCGGTGCCCGTCCCCATGTTCGCGTGGGCAGGGCGGCTGCGGTCCCGGACGCTGGTGAAGTTCGGCTTCAGGATGATGCGGTGGGTGACCGGAACACCGGGCTTATCGAGCGGCAGGAAGATCTCGCGCGCGAGCTCGAGCCCCTCACGCAGCTTGGCCGGCCCGTCCATCTTGTCGGCCACATGCGTACGGCGGATGAACACGGCTTTCGGGTTCGCTTCGATAAACGAATGGAGTCCGAAGTAAGGCTTGGACTCGCGTCCGAAAGCCCGGGCCGAAAGCGATGCCAGCGCAGTGCCGATGAACTCACGCCGTCCCAGCGTCATGAGCTGTCCCCTCTGTGTCTATTTTAGTCCGTCGAGCAACACGACCCCGAGCCTCCGCAGTTCCGGGAGAATCACCTCCGTTGCGGACCCTCGCCTCGCCGTCCCCAGCCGCACCGAATCCGACTCCGGCCGGAGCAACACGGCGCTGCTGTAAGAGCCCTGGACATGGCACATCACCTCGTAATCGAGAGGCCGGCCATAGTTGACGACGAGTAAGACTGCACGCGCAGCGAAAGGGCCTGAGGGCGGACCGGCGGTTGCGGTCGCGATCGCCGCCTGCGCGTTCCACATCCGCACGGCCCGCCGCGGATGCGTGATGAGGTCGATGACGTCGAGGGCGAATTCGCTCGGGTCGGAGATGGCGTCCTTGTAAGCGACCACTCTTCCCCGCCCCAGGGTGTACGTCTCGCGATCCTTTTCCTCGCGTGCAAGTTGCAGGCCGGGCGCTCGCCACCACGGCGGCCCCTCACCGCGGTCCGTCACGACTGTCGCCCCGGCTCCGGCATGAGCCAGGATGCGCTGCGCGATGTCGGGGCTCGGAACAGATATGCTGGCGGCGACCACTGCGAGCCGGCGTGACGGGTCCGGCGCAGGCGGCTTCCCAACCGGCTCGACCGCAGGCGAGGCGTTCTGGCGGAACATCAAATTTGCGAGTTCCGCGGCGGACTCGCCATCATCGACAAGCATCGTGATCTGCGGCAGCGCCGGAAGGCCGAACAACTCGCTGTGCTTTTTCAGCCAGAACGCGGTTCGTCCCAGCCGCTTCCAATCAGCCAGCGCAGGGCTACGGCCTTCAAGGAGCGCGGTCCGATAGCGCTGGTCCACCGAGAGCACGTAATTGCCGCCATATGCCCGCGCCTCGACCAGGGCGAGTTCGAGGGAATCAAAGGGAACCAGGCGGTCCCGGGCGAGTCCGGAGGATGCGTCCGCCACGTATCCGAGCGCTGCCGGCTTTTCCGGACACAGAGCGCGTAGCCATGCCACTCGGAAGCCGTTGGCATCCACCCACGGAAGGCGGCTGGCGCTGGCAAGGACGTCCGCGTCCGGCGGCACAGGCGTGCGCTGCACTCCAGGCCACAGCCCTTCGGCGAATGCCGCCGCGCCTTTAGCCGAACGGAAACCTTCAAGGCCCGCGACCGTGAGTTCGGTCGAAGGCAGCACGCGCATGCCTACGGCTTGGCACGCCTGGCGAAACGCCGGATCCGGCTTCTCTGCCACCACGGCATCGATGCCGCCCTCCTTCAAGAGCGGCGCGATAGCCGGGTCCTGGTGGTCCCAGCGAAGCACGACTTCGCGCGACAGATCCAGGGGCATGCGCCTCCCCAGGGCGACTCCGCGCCGAACGCGTCAGTTTGCCTTGTCCCAATCCTCGGCCGAAATGGCGTTGAGATCGTAGACGATCTTGCCTTCACGGACCGTCAGTTCGCACACAAGTTTGCGATCGCCACGCATCCGCTTACCACCGGTGTCGGTGAATCCGAAGGAGCCCTTCTCGAGGCGCAGCACTGCGATATCCGCCGGGGCGCCGGGCGAAAGATGGCCCAAATCCTCCCGGTGGATGATCTTCGCCGGATTCCAGGTGGACCGCATCACCACGTCGTCGAGCGGCATTCCCATGATCAGGAACTTGCTCATGACGTTCAGAATGTCCTTCATCCCGCCGTTCATGCTGCCGATATGAAGGTCCGTCGAGATCGAATCCGGCACGAAGCCCGCCTTCATCAGGGGAACCGCAATACGCCACAAAAAGCTGCCGCCTCCGTGGCCGACATCGAAGATAACGCCCCGCTTGCGGCCCTCGATCAGCCCGGGATTCGGCTGGCCCGAAGGGTCCAGCTCGCCCCGCAACCCGGAATACACGTGCGTATAAATATCGCCGGGGCGGAGCTTATCGGCCAGCAGCACACGGAGCGGCCGCTCCTTGTAATCCGCGCCGAAATCCACCATCACGGGCATGCCCGCAGTGTTCCCCGCCTCCACAGCGCGGTCCACCGGCGCCCACTCGGGCCCGGCGTAGTGGGCCGTCTTGATCCCGACGATCAGGCCCTTGTGTGCGAGAGCCGCGCGGCCGGTCGCCGCCGCGTTCATGTCGTTCAGGTCCTGCTCGTAACGCCCCCCGCGCATGCCGTTGCCCACGATGTTCAAAAACGCGAGCACGCGCGTCTTGGAGCGGTCGATGATGCGGTCCTTGAAGTCGTCGAAGGTGCGCCAGCCCGCGCCGCCCGCATCCACCACGGTCGTGACGCCGCTGCGGAACGTGAAGCCGTCCGGGTAGACGCTGTTGTCGCCGGCGTACGACCCGCGCTCGCCCGTGCCCGTAAACACGTGGACGTGGATATCGACGATCCCCGGTGTGACGTAGAGGCCCGAGACATCCACCACCTTCTTCGCCGACCGCGGATCGATGGACGCGGCCACCACCGCCACTTTTCCCTCGGCAACGGCCACGTCGCGCACCGCGCTGAGCCCGTTCCTGGCGTCGATCACGTGCCCGCCCCGGAGAAGAAGGTCGTATTGAGTTTGGCCGAAGGCCGCGGCCGCTAGAAAGGCAACTGCAAGGAGACGCATCTGGTTACTCCTCCGCGTGACGATTCTATCCCACGGCGGGCGGCAAAGTGCAAGGGAAGAACTGACTCCCGCGAAACAGGCCAGGGTCCGGGTGCGCGGGTGTGATATACCTGTCATCGGTCAAAGCACGGTTATGAACCTTACTCACCGCTGTTCTCTACTCGCCCTTGCCGGACTCGGGGCCATGTTTTCCTCCAGCACTCTCGCCGCCGACCGCGTCAAAACGGCGAACGGCTTTGTCGAAGGGATCGCGGATCCCGCGTCCGGCATCCGGATGTTCAAAGGGATCCCGTTTGGGCAACCGCCCGTGGGCGATCTGAGGTGGAAAGATCCCCAGCCCGTGAAGGACTGGGACGGCGTTCGCCAGACAGTTCAGTTCGGACCGCGCTGCATGCAGCACGCGATCTTCGGTGACATGGGCTTCCGCTCGAACGGCATGAGTGAGGACTGCCTGTACCTGAACGTGTGGACGCCCGCCAAATCGGCCAAAGAGAAGCTGCCGGTGCTGGTGTACTTCTTCGGGGGCGGCTTCGTAGCCGGCGACGGCTCGGAATCGCGCTACGACGGCGAGAGCATGGCCCGCAAAGGCATTGTGTCGTTGACCGTGAACTATCGTCTCGGCCTATTCGGATTCTTTGCGCACCCCGAGCTCACGAAGGAATCTCCGCACCACGCATCGGGCAACTACGGCCTGCTCGATCAGGCCGCCGCGCTGCGCTGGGTGCAGAAGAACATCGCGGCGTTCGGCGGAGATCCGAAGAAGGTGACTATCGCCGGCGAATCGGCCGGATCGCTATCGGTGAGCGCGCTGATGGCGTCGCCGCTTTCGAAGGACCTGATTGCTGGTGCGATCGGAGAGAGCGGGTCGGTGCTGGGAACGCTCTCGCCCATGCCGCTTGCCAAGGCCGAGGAGGGAGGGCTGAGATTCGCCACCAGCATCGGAGCCGCCTCACTAGCTGAACTGCGGGCGCTCCCGACGGAGAAAGTGCACCAGGCGACCGCCAAAGCCGCTGTGGGACGCTTCTCGCTCGCATTGGACGGCTACTTCTTCCCGGTCGCGCCCGTCGAGGCCTTCGCAACCGGCAAGCAGGCGCGCGTGCCGCTGCTGGCAGGCTGGAACTCCGAGGAGATGACCGGGTGGGCACTCCTGGGACGCCAGGAGCCGACGCCCGAGAATTACCGGAAAGCCGTAGAGCGGCTCTACAAGGAACGCGCCGATGCGGTCCTGAAAGCCTATCCGGCAACCAACAACGAAGAAGTCATCCAGGCGGCCACGGACCTGGCGGGGGATCGCTTTATCGGGTTCAGCACCTGGAAGTGGATCGACCTGTGCGTGAAAACCGGCGGCAAGCCCGTGTACCGCTACATGTTCGCCCGCCCGCGTCCGCCCATGGTCCCCGCAATGGGCAACGCCACGCCGGGCCTCGCCGGCGGGGTCGTGAAGTCGGAAGCCAAACCGCCCGCGATGCCTCCGGCGCGCGGAGCAGTGCACTCGGCCGAAATCGAGTACGCCATGGGCAATCTCGCGGGCAACAAGGTTTACGCCTGGACCGCGGACGACTACAAAGTCTCCAGGCTAATGCAGGAGTACTTCGCCAACTTCGTCAAGACCGGCAACCCGAACGGACCCGGCCTGCCGCAATGGCCGGCGCTCAATGGCGATACGGGCCCAAAGGTGATGCGCCTGGATGTGGAGTCGAAAGCAGAAGCCGAGCAGCACCGCGAGAGGTATCTGCTGCTGGATGACTTCGTCATGAAACCAGGGAACTAACTGAGAAGCACAGGGGTGATCGCCCGGCTCGCTCGGCTAAGTTGGTCTATATGGAAACCATAGGCGCGTTCGAGGCAAGAGCCCATTTCTCGGCGCTGCTGGATCGTGTCGCAAGAGGCGAGGCAATCACCATTACCCGTAATGGCGTTCCCGCGGCTAAGTTGCTGCCC
>DATMXS010000055.1:0-4589 GCA_035561355.1 Bryobacteraceae bacterium
GGCCTGGGATGAGATGACGCCGAAACTGCTGGACGTAACGCTCGTGTTTGGGCCGGAGAACCGCGGAGTGTTGAAAGCGTTGAGCGCCTCGGCACGGAACTGAACTTTCATGCGCTCGATGATCTGGAAATCCTTGAAGAGCGAAAGATCCCAGTTGTACATTCCGTCGTTGCGGATATCCGGCAGCCGCGGACCCATGTTGCCGAAGGTGAAGGCGGCCGGTTGGCTGTAAACGGTCTTGTCGAAATAACCGGTCAGCCGGTCCTGAACCGGGCCGGTCTTCAACCCGCTTGTGCCGTTGCTGTTGGCGCGAATCGCCATGTTGAAGATGCCGGCGCTGTTCGAGGCTGAGATTCCGAGCGGCGTTCCGGTGGATAGCGTGACGATGCCGTTGGCCTGCCACTGGCCGATCGCGAGGTCGAGAACCTTCGACCAGCCCGAACCGAAGCGGCGGCCGCGGCCGAACGGGAGTTCGTAGACGCCCATGATGGTTGCGCGGTGCGCCACGTCGATATCGGAGAGGGCGCGATCCGCCCGGATATCGTAGCTGTTCTGGTGGCTCATTCCATCGTCTATGTTCTTCGCCCATGTGTAGGCCAACTGCATCTGAAGGCCGTGCGAGAAACGCTTGTTCCCGGACACCTGAAGCGAATGATAGAACGACGATGCGCCAACCGAGTAAATGGGAATGACGTTCGTGAACTGCGGGTATGGACGCAGGAGCTGTGCCCGGCTGGTTTTCGCACCGGCCAGAACTCCCGTGGCGTACGCAGTCCCGTAGAACGGATTGGCGACCTGTTCGTTCAGCTTGGAACCCAGTTCCATGTACTTCGGATCAAGTTGATTCAGGCTGAGCCCGCCCTCGTCGTTCCGGTGCAGGTTGAACCCGCGCGTGCCGACGTAGGCTATTTCGAGCAGTGTCCCGAACCGCAGCTCTCGCTGGATGTTCACGTTGATCTGGCGCGTCATCGGCGAGACGATGTCGCGCGTTGTGGCTTCGATGCTGCTGCCGATCTGGGTCAGAACGCCGCGCCCGGCGCCTAGGGCGGAGGTCACCCCGGACGGGTAAGGATTGTTCAACAAGTGATTCGGAGTGATGCCGTCCACCGAGGCGACCCAGGTGTTATCAACGCGGAAGCCGAGGGTGCCGATGGTGCCCGCAGCCGCCTGCTGCGAGGGGCCGAAGACGTGGGCGTAGCCGAGGCGCAGGACGGTCTTGGGAGCGAACTGCCAGCTCAAGCCGAAGCGCGGCGCCCAATTGTTTTTGTCCGCATCGAATTGCGTACGCGGGCGGCCATCCACGCCGACGAACACGAGGCCGCCGGTGACACCCGGGATGACATTCGAAACGGGCGTGGCGGCGAGCGGATCGAAGAAGTTGGTGCGATTGAAGCGCTCGGTGCGCGGCACATCGATGTCCCAGCGCAGCCCGAGACTGAGGCTCAAGGTCGGGGTAACGCGCCAGTCGTCCTGCACGTAACCGGCGACATAGAAGCTCTGGGTGGCCACGTTCTTGTAATTGGCCTGGAGACTCCCACTGTTTCCGGTGCCGAGCAGAAGCGAGGCGAAGCCGTTCCCGGCGGAACTGCTGGACTGGCTCGGGTTGGGGCCCTGGGTCATCGTGCGGCCGAAGCTATAGCTGCTGGCGCTGCGGCCCTCGTTGACGTTGACGCGCAACATGCGGAGGTCCACGCCGGTCTTGATGGTGTGCTTGCCCCGTGTCTGTGTGAGGCTGGCGACACCGGTATAGGTCATGAACGCGTTGTTGCGGTGATCACCGCCGCCCAGGCTCGAGTAATCGCTCACGCTGAACGAGGGGAACATAAAGCGGTCTACGGCAGCGTCGATATACGTGGGCAGGCCCAGGCTCGAGGGAACGAAGCCGAGGCTCTGGTTGGCGTAGACGTACAGAGTCCGTGCGAGGCCGAACCGTGTATTGAAGATCATGTTCGGCGAGAGCGTGTTGGTGTAATCGGCCACGGCGCCGTGAACGTGGTCCTCCTCATTGATGCGGCCTTCGGCCACCGCGATATCTTCTGGGAAGAAGATGGTGTCCTTGTTGTCATTGAGCCGCGTGGAGTAGCGTCCGAAGAGGCGCTGGGTCGGCGAGATCACGTGATCGACGCGGTAATCGGATTGCGTCGTATCAAGAGGCTTCGAGCCGCTGGTGGCGAAGTTGCTCTGGTTATTTGTGAGGCCGCTGGGCGCGGCGTTGGGCAGCGGGTAGTACTTGGCGACGTTCACCGCGACGGGATCGAACATTGTCGAGGGAATCTTGTTCCCGGCGAAAGGATCGCGGATGAAGCCGGAGCCGCTGGGATTGGCGCGCGTGGTGAACGGGTTGTACATCACGATCATCTTCCCGCTCGCGTTGCGCGTGTCCGAGAAATCGCCGGCGCGCTCGAGTTCGGTCGGGACGGAGGTGACCGTCGAATCCGCACTGCGCTCGCGGAGAGCCTCGAAGGAGACCATAAAGAAGGTCTTGTCCTTGCGGATGGGGCCGTTGACGACTCCGCCGAACTGGGAGCGCTTGAAGCTGAGCAGTTCCTGGCCGCGGCGGTTATCGAACCAGTTGTTCGCGTCCAGCGCCGAATTGCGCAGGAACTCGTATGCGCTGCCGTGCCACTGGTTGGTGCCGGATTTGAAGACAACGTTGAGCACGCTGCCGAGGCTGCGGCCGAACTCCGCCGGGTAATCGGCGCCGAGCAGTTTGAATTCCTCAATGGCATCGACGGATGGGAATACGGAGATTCCGGCGAACCCGTTTACGGTGGGATGCGCGGCGGAGACACCATCGATCATGGTGTCCATGGTGCGCTGGCGTGCGCCGTTCACGGAATAGCGCATGTCGCCGTAGCTATTGCCCACGGTGCCGCTGACGCCGGGCGTGAGGAACACAAGGTTGTAGACATTTCGGGTGTTCAGCGGCAGGTTGGTGATGGCGCGGTTGTCTACCACCTTGGCGAGCGTGGCGTTTTCGGTTTCTAGCCTGCCGGCGTCCGCGGTGACCTCGACGGACTCCGCGAGTTCGCCGATGGACATCTGCACGTCAACGCGCGCAGTCTGCTGGACCTGAAGGATGATGCCGGATTGAACGAAGTGCTTGAAGCCCGTTGCAGCGACTTCGAGCTTGTATTCGCCGCGCGGCAGCAGCGGGATGGTGTAATTGCCGCTCGAATCTGTTTTGGCAGCCGAACGAACGTTGGTTCCGGTGTTGAGCACGCTGACGTCGGCGTTGCCGATGACGGCGCCGGTCGAGTCGGTCACAACACCAGTAATGGAGCCTGTAATGGATTGAGCCGCTGCTGCGAAACACATCAGTAGCAGGCATGCGAATAGCCTCTGAAGCAATTTCAAGACTACCTCCTGGGCGCGGAGTCTATCATAAGTGCTTGCCACAACATGCGGGCAACTCGTGGTTTTGTATTAAGGATTTTCCGTATTCCGGCCGAGACGGCCCGGCCACTCGGCGTCAGTTCAGCCCGCCTTCCGGGCACGAAGTCAAACCGTTGCTCATCCATCAGGAGAATCAAGCGAGATGCGGTTTGCCCGCCGGCGGATGCGCTATACTAAATGACTTCGGGCCGTGGCGCAGCCTGGCTAGCGCGCTTGCTTGGGGTGCAAGAGGTCCCGAGTTCAAATCTCGGCGGCCCGACCAACAACCCCTTGTTTGAGTGGTTCGATTGCTTGAGCCACTTCCGACCTCCCGCACAATTCCCGCAATTACGCCACTTGCGCCGCCTGAAGGCTGTCGCCGAACAGCCGCTTCTGCACCTTCACCACCGCGTCCTCACGGCGGTCGATTCCGATCACCGTATACTCCTGCGTCATCGACGTGCGCGTGTGACCGGCTTGCGCCGCCGCCTCAAGCGGCGTAGCGCCGGCTTCCTGAATCAACGTCAAGTTTTGCCGCCGGAACGAGTGCCACCCGAACCTCTTAAAGTAGAAGCCCAGCCGCTTCGCCGCCGGAGGGAGCGCGTGACCGCCGGCATGCCATCCGCACGCGCACGAGGGAAGAGCGTGGGCCGCCCGCAAGGTGTTTGATCGCGAGGAGGTCATCAGGCGGCGCAACGCTGGTGCGTTCCTCGCGCAAATTGCCTCTCAGATGGGTCTCGGGCAGGGGACGGTGGTTCGGGTCCTCCAGTCTGCGCGTGAGGCCACAGCGGCGTTCCAACAGTAGCAAACGGGGTTTTGGAATGAGGAGCACGAAACACACATCGCCGCATCCGAGCCATCGTTGCGCGTGGCGATGCGCGTTCCCAAAGGCTGCGCACAGTCACGGGCTCGCAAAGGCGGATCCAAAGTACTTGCACGCGCACTCTCGGGCCTTCCAGAAACATATCCTTTCGGAGTGAGGAGGCACTCCATGATGCTGCATGATGCCTCCCTCCTCGCGGCCCAGATCATCCTCGCCAGCGCCGTTGATGCCGTCCGGGAGCAGGGCTCACCGGCGCGAGCGATCCGAGTCCTGAGGCACGCCCTGGCGCACCTGGAGAGACTTCAACTGGTGCTGGCAATCCGCTTCGACCCACGCCATCGTCCACGCGGACGTGTCCTGCCGTCCGGCAAATCAAAGGTGAACGAACTGG
>DATMXS010000056.1:0-14480 GCA_035561355.1 Bryobacteraceae bacterium
TGCCTAACGCGCAGTCCTTGAACGAGCGATGGGGATGCGACCCTCTTGAGGACTGCCGCCGAGGACGGCGACGTTCAGACGTCCAAGCCGCAACAGTCTCCCCGATGTGGAGCGCCGAGAAGCTGCTTTTAGCGGGACCAACGACCCAGTGTGTCTCAGCGCGTCCCCGAACAGTGCTGAACTCGGTCGGAAATCGATCAAGCCACCTGCTGCCAGCTGACAAGCGGAGATCGGAGAATCCGATTGTGCTCTCGCCGATAGCGAGCGTCGCGGCGCAGGGATGCTCGTGCCGGACGTGAGCGTCGGAAGATGCCACCACGGCCAAACTCACGAGTATGCAGAGCGGCGGCCACAGCGAACGCGGCACAGGATCGGATCCGAGTCCGGATGCTCCACAAAAATCGAGGACTCGGAGCCGTTCTGATCTTGTAGATGCCGCTGGCCGAGATGCGTAGGAGCCCGCCCGTGGCTGCCGGTACCAAGAGCTCCCGTCGCTGCGAAGAGCAGGTAGTTGATCAACTCCGGGCTTACGTTCCGCTGCTCGGTGTTGTCGAGGACCAACAAACCGATGTCGCCGATATTGGCGACCGCCGCCGGCCTGAAATCCCCGAGGACCTCGCCGAGGCCGTGGAGCAGCGTGAAACGCTGAGCCCCAGTTGTTTTCCGCTGCTGGGAACCGCCCGTGCTAGCCCCGCGAATTGAACAATATTGAACAACGATTTTGATCAGCGGTGCTTGTAAGTTAGTGAAAAGTGGAGCCACCCGCCGGGATTGAACCGGCGACCTGCTGATTACGAATCAGCCGCTCTACCAGCTGAGCTAGGGTGGCTTACGGCGTGTGTCGTTGTTCATTATGCCATAATCGCCGAATCTCGGCCAATTCGGGCATCCCGCTTGTTTTCTTTCGCAAACAGTGCGAACGGCTGGGCGTCTAGCGCGTATTAATGTTGAGCACACCCATGGCTGACCTCCGCTTCGCCCTTCGGATTCTGGGCCGCGCGCCCTTGCTGACCTTGGTGATTGTCCTCTCGCTGGCGCTTGGGATCGGCGCCAATACGGCAATCTTCTCCTTCCTGCACCAGATCGTCCTTCGGTCGCTCCCGACAGAGAACCCGGAAGAACTCGTCGTCCTCAACTCGCCTCCGGACTTCAAAGGGGGGCGCCAGTCTTCGAACGATTCCGGCGGCATGGAAGCCATCTTCAGCTACAAGGTGTTCCGCGGGCTCGAAAGACAGCCGCAGGGTGTCACGGCAGTCGCCGGTTTCCGGCATCTGCAAGCCAATCTCTCGTACCGGAACCAGACCGTGGACGGCTCCGCGATGGTCGTGTCCGGGGCGTACTTCGAAACGCTGGCTGTGAAGCCGCGTATCGGCCGGCTCATCTCCCGAGAGGACGACGTACACGGCGCCGGCCGGCCTGTGGTGGTGCTCTCGCACGCGTACTGGCAGAGCCGGCTCGGCGGGCAGCCCGAGGTCTTGAACCAGCCGCTGCGGATCAACGGCCGGGTGTTCACCATCGTCGGCATCACGCCGCGCGGTTTTACTGGCAACACTTTCGGCAGCCAACCGGATGTGTTTGTGCCACTCTCTTTCAAGCCGGCCATGACGCCCGGGTGGGACGGGACCGACCAGTGGAACGATTACTGGCTATACCTGTTTGCGCGCCTGAAGCCGGGCGTCAGCCGTCCGCAGGCAGCGGCGGCGCTGAACGCGACGTATCGGGGACTTGTGGAGGAGCAGGCCCAAGCCGCGGGCCAAATGTGGGACGCCCGGAAACTCGCGCAATTCCGCGCTTCGAAACTCACGCTCATTGAGGGCCGGCAAGGGCACAGCAGTTCGCGAGAGGAGACCAAGACACCGATCTTGATCCTGCTCGCTTCGACCGGGCTGGTACTTCTGATCGCGATTGCGAACACCGCCAACGTGTTGCTCGCGCGCTCGGCGCAGCGGCGGCAGGAACTGGCGATCCGGACAGCTCTGGGGGCCAGCCGCATGCGCCTGATGCGCCAGGTGCTGACAGAAGCGATGCTGCTTTCGCTCGCCGGCGGCGCGGCGGGACTCCTGTTCGCGTACTGGACCATCAAGTTCCTGATCTTCGCCCTTACCGGCGGGGGAAACATGCCGGAGGACCTGACGGCCAACCTGCAGTGGCCGGTGCTGTCGTTCGCCTTGGCAGTTTCGGCGGTGTGCGGACTGCTGTGCGGGCTCTATCCGGCCTGGGAAGCCGCGCGCAGCAGCGTCTCCGGTGTGCTGAAGGACCAGTCCGGCCGGAGTTCGGGTACGCTGCGCTCGGCGCGCATTCGGAATGCGCTGGTCTGCGGTCAGGTCACCGTCTCGGCGCTGCTCCTCATCCCAACGGGGCTGTTCATGAAGAGTCTCGTGAACCTTACTCGTGTGGACCTCGGGATGGATACCCGGAACGTCATCACATTCCGGATCTCCCCCGAACTGAACGGCTACAAGCCGGTCCAAAGCCGCGCCATCTTCGAGCGTGCAGAGGCCGAACTTGCCGCCATTCCGGGGGTCCGGAATGTCTCCGCTACGCTGGTCCCGCTCATTTCAGGCAGCAACTGGGGGAACAACGTCACCGTCGAGGGCTACTCGCGCGATCCGAAGGCGGAGACACACTCGATGTTCAATATGGTCGGGTCCGGCTTCTTCGGAAAGATGGGGGTCCCACTGCTCAATGGCCGCGAGTTCACGGACCGCGATACACTCGCCGGGCCGAAAGCTGCAATCGTCAATGAGCAGTTCGCGCGGCATTTCTTCGGAAAGCAGAACCCGATCGGCCGCCGCTTCGGCATGGGGGGCGGCCCGGACGTGAAACTCGATCTCGAGATCGTCGGCGTTGTGAAGGATTCGCATTATTCCGGCGTGAAGCAGAAACCGCCGCGGCTGTATTTTGTTCCATGGCGTCAAAGCGACGAGATCGGCTCGATGTCCTTCTATGTGCGGACGGCGCTTGCGCCTGAGGCGGTGATGGCCCAGGTCCGGAAGACGCTGCACGGGATCGACCCGGATCTTCCGCTCGAGGAACTTCGGACGTTCGAAGAGCAGGTGAGCCGCAATATCCGGATGGACCGCCTGATCCTTCAGCTCTCGGCGGTGTTCTCGATACTCGCAACCCTACTCGCCATGCTCGGGCTATATGGAGTGATGGCCTACAGCGTCACGCGGCGGACGCGCGAAATCGGCATCCGGATTGCGCTCGGCGCCGCCACCGGGAGCATCCGCGGGATGGTGATGCGGCAGCTTCTGATCATTCTGGCAATCGGCCTGGCACTCGGTGTTCCCGCGGCGCTCGCGCTGTCGCGCTTTGCGGAAAGCCTGCTGTTCGGCGTCAAGTCGTTCGATGGGACGGTGGTCGCGGGCGCGGTCGCCGCACTCATTGTGGCGGCGTTGCTGGCGGGCTTTCTGCCGGCACGCCGGGCAACGCGGATCAGCCCGACAGTGGCGCTTCGGTACGAGTGATCGGACGGAGATAAGCCTGGCGGCGCCGATTGGGAGCACCGCCGGGCCTGGCCATAATCGGCGTAGACCGCGTGTCTCTCTTGACCATCGTCCCGCGCGTGGATTTGATCGTGCGCGTCGAGGCCCCGGCGGCTCCGCATCCCCTGTTTCCGTCCAGTCTCATGATGGCTTACGGTGGACGCTTAACGCAGTAACGGCAGGGAATCACAGGTAGAATAGAGGACTTCATGTCCATCCCTCAATCCGCCGCCGAGTTCATGGCGGCACAAGTGGCGCGGCTGCGTGCACTCGGGGTCAAGAAGCGGATCGTGTTTTTCGAGGGCGGCGATCCGCGAGTGCAGCAGGCGGCGGCGCGGCTGGCGGGGGAGCGATTGCTCGAGCCCATTCTTGTGGGACCCAGGCCCGCGGCCGGACTCGCGGGTGTTACATTCATCGACCCTGCGACTTCTCCGCGGCTGGCCACCTACGCCTCCATCTACCATGAACGGCGCCGGGCGCGCGGCGTCACCGAGATCGAAGCGCGCCAGATCCCGAAACAGCCGCTACACTTCGCCAAGCTCATGGTCGCGGCCGGAGACGCGGACGGCAGCGTGGGCGGAGCCGCCACGTCGACTGCCGAAGCGGTGCGCGCAGCGCTGCACTGCATTGGCACGGGGACGACCGTTCGCACGGTTTCGAGTGTGTTCATAATGGCGGTGCACGACCGCAGCTTTGGCCACAACGGTCTGCTCGCCCTTGCCGACTGCGCCATCGTTATCGAGCCCAACGCCGTGCAGCTTGCCGAAATCGCGATCGCCACAGCCGAAACCACCCGCATCCTGCTCGACACGGAACCCATAGTGGCGTTGCTCTCGTTCTCCACGATGGGCAGCACGAAGCATAAGGCGGCGGATAAGGTGATTGAGGCGCTCAAGGTCATCCGTGCGCGGGCGCCGGAACTGCGGGTGGATGGAGAGATGCAGGCGGACGCCGCGCTTGTTCCTGACGTGGCGTGGGCTAAAGCGCCTGGCTCGCCTGTAGCCGGTCGGGCCAACACGCTCATCTTTCCCGACCTCGCCTCCGCTAATATCGCGTACAAGATGGTGGAGCGGCTAGGTGGCGGAATGGCGATCGGTCCCTTTCTTCAGGGAATGGCCAAGGCGGGCAACGACCTGTCGCGCGGCTGCTCGGTCGAGGACATCTACGGCGTTGCCGTGATCACTGCGCTTCAATCGGCGATGCGCTGAGCACTGCGCCCAGGGTTTCCCGCGCGATCAGCAATTCCTCGCGGGTTGGGATCACCCACACTCGGGTCGCACTGCCTGCGGCGGAAATGTCCATCTCCATCCCCGTCGCGGCCAGGTTCTTTTCGCAGTCAATCCGAACGCCGAGTGCTCCCATCGATTCGCATATGCGCTCTCGAACCGCCGCCGCATGTTCCCCTATCCCGGCAGTAAAGACGATGGCGTCGGCGCCGTTCATGGCGGCGAAACAGGCGCCGATATACTTCTTCACGCGATAGCAGAATATTTCCACCGCGAGGCGCGCAAGCTCATCGCCCCGTTCAACGCACGCCAGCAGTTCCCGCATGTCGTTGCTGATGCCCGAAACCCCGCGCAGGCCGCACTCCCGGTTGAGGAACCGGTTCGTTTCCTCAATGTTCAGACCCTCCTTTTCCATGAGGTACAACAGCGCGCCGGCATCGAGATCACCGGCCCGGCTCCCCATTACCAAGCCCTCGAGCGGCGTAAAGCCCATGGACGTATCCACCGATCTCCCCCGGTCCACGGCGCACACGGAGCACCCGTTGCCCAAATGGCACGTGATCAGCCTGAAAGCCTCAGGACCACGGCCCTGGAGTTGTGCGTAACGGAGAGAGACGTACCTGTGCGAAGTGCCGTGGAAACCAAAGCGCCGCACGTTGTGCCGCGTGTAGAGGTCGTAAGGAATCGCATACAGGTAAGCGTGCCTCGGAATGGTTTGGTGGAATGCGGTGTCGAAGACCGCCACGTGCGGGCAGTTGGGCAAAATGGCACGTGAAGCGCGGTAGCCGCAGAGATGGACGGGGTTGTGGAGCGGCGCGAGGGCGCTGACGTCTTCGATCTCGCGCACGACCGAATCGTCCATCACGACCGCGCTGCTGAAGCGGCCGCCGTGGACGATCCTGTGACCCACGGCGTCGATCTCCGAATGATTACCAATTAGGTCGATGGCGGTCTTGACGGCGCGCTCGTAGCAGGTGGTGTCCTCGACGGCTCCCCCTGCGAGCACTCGGTCCTCATTGGCAGCCATCAGAGCCGCGCTGGTCTCGATCAAACGATACTTGACCGAGGCGCTGCCGCAGTTGAGGACCAGAATCTTCATCAGCAGATTCTAACGCGAGGCGCGACTCGGGAGAGCGGCGGACGGATGCGTTAGAGAGGACGGTGGGTGGTGGGCGCTACTGGGATCGAACCAGTGACCTCGTGCTTGTAAGGCACGCGCTCTAACCAGCTGAGCTAAGCGCCCGTCACTCGCCAGTGTACCGCACGACTGCTCTTACGCCATCGCATTCCGCGCACTTCGCGTTACACTCGGTGTTTCGACCAAACGGAGGATCTGACCCAGCATGCCGCCCCGCACCGTCCCGGGCTGGGACGAGTACTACCTCCAGATCTGCAACGTCGTGGGATCGCGCAGCAAGGACCCCAACACGCAGCTGGGTTGCATTATTGTCGGGCCTGCGCACGAAATCCGTTCGACCGGATACAACTCGTTCCCGCGCGGCATTCGCGACGACGTCCCCGAGCGCTTCGAACGCCCGGAGAAATACCTCTGGATCGAGCACGCCGAACGCAACGCGATCTGCAACGCCGCACGCGCCGGAACCGCTACCGAGGCGTGCACGATTTATGTCGAGATCATGCCCTGCATGGATTGCGCGCGAGCCATTGTGCAGGCCGGCATCAAGCAGGTGGTGATCTCTGCAAGCCGCATGGCGCAATACTCGAGCGATTATTACGATAAGCACTTCGGGATCGTCGAGGTTCTGTTCGCTGAGGCGGGCGTAACGATACGGCGCGTGTAGCGTCCCCCCGAAGCGACGTGCACGGACCGGTATAATCTCCTCGATGCTGCTGGAGTTGGTCGTCGAGAATTACGCGGTGGTGGAGCGGGTAAGGGTACGCTTCCACCCGGGGCTCAACCTGCTGACCGGCGAGACCGGCAGCGGGAAATCCATCATCGTGGACGCGCTGGCGCTTTTGTTTGGTGGCCGCACCTCCGCCGACGCCATCCGCACCGGGGCTCCGCGGGCCCGCATCTCCGGCCTGTTCGAGGCTCCGCGTGACCGGCGCTTCAACTTGGCGTTGGAACAGGCGGGCATCGAAGTGGAGGACGGTGAGCTACTGCTGGAACGTGAGATCTCCGCCGAGGGGAAATCGCGCGCCTTCGTCGGCAGCCGCCCCGTCACAGCCGCCCTGCTGCGCGAGCTCGCGCCGTGGCTGGGCGACATTCACGGCCAGCACGACCAGCAGCTTCTGTTCTCTGCCGAGGCGCAGCTTGATCTTCTGGACGCATTCGCAGGAGGCCAGGAAGCGCGCGACGAAGTTGCTCGCGTTTACTCGCGGTGGCGCGCAGTGGATCGCGAAGCGGAGGAACTCGAGCGCGGCGAGCAGGAAAAACTACGGATGCTCGACCTCTGGACCTTCCAGCGCAAGGAGATCGAGTCCGTCTCGCCGAAACGCGGCGAGGATGCCGCGCTCGAGCAGGAGCGCCGCGTCCTCCAAAACTGCGCCCGTCTCCAGGAGGCCGCAAACGCGGCTTATTCCGCGCTCTATGATTCGCCGGAATCGGCCGTCACGCAACTTAGGGTTTCTTTGCGCAGGCTCGACGAACTGTGCCGCATCGACCCGCGGCTCGAACCGGCCCGGGAGGCTCTCGGACCTGCCGCGGTTGCCGTCGAGGAGGCCTCCTACGCAGTGCGCGATTATGTGGCCGACCTCGAGGCGGACCCCGCCCGGCTTGAAGAAGTGGAGACCCGCCTCTCCGCGCTCGACCGCCTGAAACGAAAGTACGGCGCGAGTTGCGATGATATGCTCGCGTTCCTCGAAGACGTACGTGAGCGCATTGCGGCGGTCGAGACCGCGGACGCACGGAAGGCGGAGCTGGAGCGCGAACGACAAGCGCTGGCGGCGGAGTACGAATGCGCGGCCCGCATTTTGACCGAACGGCGGACCCAGGCCGCCCGCAAGCTTGAAAAACGCGTTGAAGCGGAGCTCGCCGCGCTGGCCATGGGCGGCACGGCGTTTCAGATCGAGATGAGCCCTGCGCCGTGGTCGGAGCAGGGTGCGGATGCCGTCCGCTTCCTGGTATCCCCAAATGCCGGCGAGGAAGCGCGGCCCATCGAGAAGGTGGCATCGGGCGGCGAAATTTCCCGGATCGCTCTGGCGCTAAAGACGTGTATTGCCGGCGCTGCGGTCCCCCGCCGGGGCGTCGTCCGAACCCTGGTGTTCGACGAGGTGGACGCCGGGATCGGCGGGCGCGCAGCCGAGACGGTCGGACGCCGGCTCAAGCAGCTTGCAGCGGCGAACCAGCTCCTCTGCGTCACGCACCTGCCCCAGATCGCCGGCTTCGCCGACCATCACTTCAGGGTGGAGAAGAAGGAAAGGGACGGCCGTACGGCAGCCGCGGTCGGGGAGTTAACCCCCGAGGAGCGCATGCAGGAAATCGGCCGAATGCTTTCGGGCGAAAGGGTTACGCGTGAGGCATTGAAACAGGCGGAGCAGCTCATAAAGTCCGGCGCGGAGTAGCTTCGCGTCAGGCTTATTGCTGTCAGCCTAAAGTGTCCGCCCGAAACGGTCGATGATGAGAACATGGCAGAACCGTTCCCGGAGCGGCGGACTGAGCCGCGCCTTCTTTGCGCCGACCTCATGCAGGTCGAATGGACGGACGCGAACGGGTCGTTACTAACCGCCTGCGCCAACCTGGAGGACATATCGCCTTCGGGCGGCTGTGTCCAGGTGGACCAGGCCGTGCCTGCAAACACAGTGGTGCGGCTCACGTGCGAACACGCCGAATGGACCGCGCGGGTGAAGTACTGCGTGTTCCGCGAGACCGGGTACTTCCTCGGACTTCAGTTTGAGCCGGGAGTGTATTGGAGCGAGATCGAGTTCCAGCCGAAGCACCTTCTGGATCCTCAGGATCTGGTTCGATTGGCTGCTGCCGAAGATCCCGAAGCACGTCCATCGCCTGAGCACAATTGAGGGGCTCGGAAAAGAACTGCGGCGTCCTTTGCTGCTGACTGCAAATACCACGCATCCAACGGGGTTTGGCGGACGTCTGATTGACAGGGGATAATGGGGAAGAGCGGCGCCGTCGGGCCTCTCGGAAAGCGGTGACGGACTTGGCAGCAGTGGACGGGCTGGTCAGGCGCGCACGACGCCGGTGGATCTCCAACCTTCTTCTGCGACAAGTGGTGCTGGCGGCCTCTGCCGGACTCGTCGGTCTTATCATCGTTCTCTTGGCCGGCACGGATCTGCTCTCCTGGGAATGGATCGGGGCCGCGGCTGCGCTTGGGATCGGCGCAGGCATTTGGCGCCTTCGCCGGCAGGCTCCCGCGCCGTACGCCGTCGCGCAGGCGATCGACTCCCGCCTGGATCTTAACGACACCATCTCAACAGCGTATTTCTACCGCCACCTGTCTCGCCGGCCGCGTTCGGCCGGTTTTGAGGATGCAATCCTCGCCCGTGCCGACGCATTGGCGGCCGACGCCGATCTCGAAAAGGCCGTGCCGTTTTCAGCGCCGCGGTCTCTGTATGCGATGGCTGCTCTTGGAGTTGCAGCCACGGGCCTGTTCGCGGTCCGGTATGGAATCTCCCACAACCTGGATCTAAAGCCACCCCTGCCCCGCATGGTCTTCGACGTTTTCCACTTCGCATCGAAGCCGCCGCAGATCGCGAAGACCAAGAAACCCGACAAGCGGACAGAGGATCTCCTGAAGCAGTTTGGCCTCTCACTGGAACCGGACGCGCAAAAGAGCGGCCAGAAGCAACAGGACGAAGGCACAAACCAGGACGCTCCCGAGACCCAATCTGAAGAGGGGCAGCAGCTCGCGGAGAACGGTACTGCCGGCCAGCAGCGTCAGACGGGCCAACAGCAGGAGAACGGCGAGGAGGCCGCGGAAGGTCTCAGTGTGCCCCAAGCGGGCGATGAGGGCCGTGAGACCGGAGATTCGCAGCAAAGCGGCGCCTCCAGTCAGGCCTCGAATGACGGCCGGCAGCAGAATGCCAAACCACGGGATGAGAACAGCCTGCTCAGCAAGTTTCGGGATGCGCTTCAGAACCTGATGTCGAGGATGAAGGCGCAGCCGAAATCGAACGAAGGCCAGCAAATGGCCTCCGCGCAGGGCCAGCAGGACCGCGCTCAGGACGGCGACTCGCAGGGCCAGAAAGGCGAGCAGTCGTCGAATTCGAAAGGCATGCCGGGCAGTCAGGGCCAGGGCGAGATGCAGGATGGCGAGGGGGCCGAGCAAGCCGCGGATGGCGGCAAGGGCAAACAGGGCGGCCAGAGTTCGCAGCAGGCGGCCAATAAAGACGGGCGTAGCGGCATCGGCAAGGACGACGGCAGCAAGGAACTCAAAGAAGCCGAACAGCTTGCCGCCATGGGCAAGATCAGCGAGATCATCGGCAAGCGCTCCCAGAACCTCACCGGCGAGATGATGGTGGAGGTCACGTCCAGCACCCAGCAACTCAAGACCGCATACTCGCAGCAGGGTGCCTCACACAGCGAGGCAGGCAGCGAGATCAGCCGCGACGAAGTCCCGCTGGCCTACCAGCGCTACGTCCAGCAGTATTTCGAAGAAATTCGCAAAACGCCCCCGCCGCCCAAGGCGACCACGCCGGCAGCCACAGGGGCCAAGCCGTAGCCGCTCGCAGGCCGCGCACCGTAAGCTGTGTATCCCCCTTTTCTGGCCTCCGCGTGCCTTCACCTTCTACAATGAATTTCGTGCCTCGATTGTCTGTCGATGACCAACTCGCTTATCTGCGTAAGGGCTTTACCGAAATCATCCGCGAAGAAGATCTCCGCGAGCGGCTTGTCGAGGCCGAGAAAAACAACCGCCCGCTACGTGTCAAAGCCGGTTTCGATCCCACCGCCCCGGATCTCCACCTCGGCCACACGGTCCTCATTCGCAAGCTCAAGCATTTCCAGGACTTAGGACATACAGTCATCTTCCTCATCGGTGACGGCACCGGGAAGATCGGCGACCCGACCGGCCGCAACATTACTCGGCCTCCCCTGACCCGCGAGGACATCGAACGAAACGCCGAGACGTACCGGAAACAGGTTTTCAAAATCCTGGATCCCGAGAAGACTGAGGTCCGGTTCAATGGCGACTGGCTGGACGTGCTTCGCTTCGAGGACCTGATCCGGCTCTGCGCGAAGTACACAGTAGCCCGCCTGCTGGAGCGCGATGACTTTTCGAAGCGCCTCCAGGACGGTACGCCCATCTCCGTTCACGAACTGCTCTACCCGCTCGCCCAGGCTTACGACTCTGTCGCGTTGAACGCCGACGTCGAACTCGGCGGCACGGACCAGAAGTTCAACCTCCTGGTGGGCCGGGAGATCCAGCGCGATTACGGGCAGCCGCCTCAGATCATCGCCACCACGCCGCTGCTCGAAGGCCTGGACGGCGTGAACAAGATGTCCAAGTCGCTCGGGAACTACGTCGGGATCACCGAACCGCCGGAGGTTATGTTCGCCAAGCTCATGTCCGTGAGCGACGCGCTCATGTACCGGTATTACGAGCTCCTGACCGATCTGAGCGCCACCGATATCGACGCTCTGCGCGACCGCATCCTCCGAGGCGAGAAGCACCCGATGGAAGCGAAGATCGAGCTGGCGCGGCTGATCGTCGCCGACTTTCACTCGCGCGCCGATGCGGACCACGCCGCCGAAGAGTTCAATCGCGTCGTCCGCCGTAAAGAAGTGCCGGCCGAGGTCGAGATGGTGCCCCTGCCCGATGGCGTCCGCGTGCCGGATGGCATCCGCGTAGACAAGATGTTGGCTAAAGTCGGGCTGGCGCCGTCGGTCACGGAAGCCGTCCGCAAGCTCAAGGCTGGCGCCGTGGAGGTCAACGGAGTCAGAGTGACGGAGTTGATCCTCAAGATCGCTTCCGATGAACTGCTCGTGCAGGTAGGGCGCAATTGGCGTCGTGTGACGCTCTGATGCAGATTCGCGTTCTCACTCAGTCCGACATCTCCGCAGCCATGCGGCTGAAGGAAGCCGCGGGCTGGAACCAGACTGCCCGCGATTGGGCGGTGTTTCTCGACACCGAACCCGAGGGCTGCTTCGGCATCGACGTGGATGGCACGCTCGCCGCCACCGCCGCCGTCATGTGCTACGGGCGGGATTTGGCCTGGATCGGTATGGTCCTCACCGCGCCTGAGCATCGCGGCCGCGGTCTGGCCCGCTGCCTCATGGAGCACGCGATCTCACATGCGGAGCGCCGCGGCGCCGCAGTCCTTAAGCTCGACGGGACGGATATGGGCGTGAAGTTATATCGCTCGCTCGGATTCGAGGACGAATCTGCAGTCGAGCGTTGGGAACGGCCTCCATCGCCTGCGCCACCAGCAGTGGATCTTCGCCCGGGCTACCATCCTGATCTCGACCGGCTCGCCTTCGGGGCGGATCGCGCCACATTGCTCGCGCGCCTGGCCGAAGAAAGCGCGGCCGTCGAGAACGGTTACGCTATGGGCCGCACAGGAAGTCGCGCTGCGTATTTCGGGCCTTGCGTAGCGACGGATCCTGCCGCCGCCCGGCGCCTGCTCCGGTGGTTCCTGTCCCGCCACTCGAGCGAGAGAATCTTTTGGGATTTGCTGCCGGGCAACCGGGAGGCCGCCTGCCTGGCGGCAGAGCACGGTTTCACGCGCCTGCGTTCGCTGGTGAGGATGGTCCGGCCCGGCGCCGCGCCTATTCCTCACAACGATCAATACGTCTTCGCTATCGCCGGTTTCGAATTCGGATAAATACCGTAAATGCCACGCAAACGTCTTGTTTGGAAGCTCAAAGAACGCGAGATTCAACTCGGGGACCACACGCTCATCGTTGGCGTCCTGAATCTCACACCGGATTCGTTCTCCGACGGCGGCAAGTTCGCCGACCCTGACCGGGCCTACGCCCGCGCACTGGAAATCGAGGAGCAGGGAGCCGACCTCATCGACATCGGAGCGGAGTCCACACGTCCCGGCTCGGCGCGCATCTCCGAAGCCGAGGAGAAGCGCCGCCTGATCCCCGTGCTCAAGCGCTTGCGCGGGAAACTCGGGATCCCAATCTCGGTGGACACCTACAAGAGCACCGTCGCTGAAAACGCTCTCGACCTGGGCGCCGAGATCATCAATGATCCGAGTTCGCTTACGTTTGATCCCCTGCTCGCCAAGGTCGTAACGAAATACGATGCCGGCCTCATCCTGAATCACATGCGGGGCACTCCCGAGACCTGGACGAAGCTACCCCCGCTCAAGGACGTGGTTCATAACGTAACGGGCGATCTCGAAGCCGCAGCGTCACGCGCGACCCGCACCGGCGTGGATCGGAAACGCATCGTCGTCGATCCCGGCCTGGGGTTCGGGAAACGCGGCGAGCAGAACGCCGAGTTGATTGCCGGCCTGGATACGATAGCGCGGCTGGACCTGCCCATTATGGTCGGCCCATCCCGCAAGCTGTTCCTGGCCCAGGAGACGCCGCTCGAGACCGAGTTCGCCACCGCAGGCGCCGTCGCCGTTTGCGTGCTCCTGGGCGCGCACATGGTACGTGTACACGCCGTCGCAGAGATGAAAGCCGCCGCCGCGATCGCCGACATGATCGTCCGGCAGCTCCCGTAACCGCCTCTACACGCGCTGGCAGCGCGGGCAGTAATGCGTTCCCCGCTGGCCCACCACGATGCGGCGGATGGGACCACCGCATGTCGGACACGGCTCGCCTTCCTTGCCGTACACGCGATGCAGGAGCTGAAATGCACCGGCCCGGCCCTCCGCATCCACGTAGTCCGAGATCGACGAGCCGCCGCGGGCAACTGATTCCCCCAGGACCTCCCGCATGGCCTGATATAGCCGGCGTGCCCGCGCCGGGCTCAGCCGTTCGGCGTGCGCAAGCGGGTGGATGCGGGCCCGGAAGAGCGCCTCGTCCGTATAGATGTTCCCCATTCCGCCGACGAAGGCCTGGTTCAGCAGCAGCGGCTTAATGCGCCCGCGGCGCGATGCGAGGCGGCGGACAAACTCCTCTTCTGTAATCGCCAGCGCGTCTGGGCCCAGACGGGCCGCTCGCCGGCTATCAAGTTCGATGCGCCCGAACTGGCGGATGTCGTCGAACAGCAGCAGCCCGCGATCGGTTTCAAACACCGCGCGCGTGTACGGCCCGGGCGTTCCGTCCCACAACAGCTTGCCGGTCATACCGAGGTGCAGGCTCACCTCCACGCCGCCGCTCAGCGCGATCACCAGGAACTTCCCGTGCCGCCGCAGCGCCTGGACCTGCCGCCCGCGAACGGCCTCGCCGGCGAGCACTGGATCGTCCCGCATCACGAACCGCGACGAGAAACGCGCATCCAGGATCGTCCGTCCGATCAGGCGCGGCGCCACAGTCCGCATCACGGTTTCGACTTCAGGGAGTTCAGGCATCGGCGCTTCGGAGTGAGATGTACCAAGGCCAAGATTGGCAGTCCCACGAAGCCTCAATCATGGCACGCGCACTATGCCGCATGCTCTAGGCCCAACGGCATGTCGATCAGCATCAAGAAGTAGAAATGGCTACGCTGGGATGCATCAGACCATATGAAGGGCGCCGCACACTCCGGAATCCGTTACGGCCGGCGAATCTCGCGCCGGAGAATTCGCGAGGAGTTCGCGGAACACTCGAGTACGCCCGCCGGTCTCCCGAGTCTCGCGTTCAGGTTGCTTCTACCCCGCGGCTGTACGGTTCGTGAGAGCGAAGTAGAGATGATGCCGCTGTTTGAAGAGCTTGCCCTTCTCGCAGCCGTCAAACTGCCGGATGACGCTC
>DATMXS010000057.1:0-6122 GCA_035561355.1 Bryobacteraceae bacterium
AGTGTACTTCACCTTCGGATTGTGCTTCGCCAGAACCTTTGTGATGGCCGCCGTCAACGTCGTCTTGCCGTGGTCAATGTGCCCGATCGTGCCGATGTTGATGTGCGGCTTTTTGCGTTCGTATTTTTCCTTCGCCATGCTGGGAATCTCCTGAAGCGATTGAGCTGTACTACCTCGTTACCTTGCCTTGCACCCTGCTGACGATTTCCTCCGCCAGGCTCGCCGGAACTTCCTCGTACCGGCCGAAGTGCATCGTGAAACTGCCGCGCCCCTGAGTCCGCGAACGCAGCTCGGTGGCGTAACCGAACATTTCCGAGAGCGGCACGAGCGACTTGATAATCTGCGATGTGCCGCGCAATTCCATTCCCTCGATGCGGCCGCGCCGTGAATTGAGGTCACCGATGACGTCGCCCATGTACTCCTCGGGCACCACCACTTCGACGCTCATAATTGGCTCGAGCAGCACCGGCTTGGCCTTCTGCACTGCCGTCTTCAGCGCCATGGAACCGGCGATCTTGAAGGCCATTTCCGAGGAGTCCACGTCGTGGTAGCTGCCGTCGTACAGCCGGACCCGGACGTCCGACATCGGGAAGCCCGCGAGCACTCCGCCTTCGAGCGCTTCGCCGACGCCGCGTTCGACCGCCGTGATGAATTCTCTCGGTATCCTGCCGCCGACGACCTCGTTCTCGAACACATAGCCCTCGCCGGGCGCCGGCTCGACCTTAATCTTCACGTGCCCGTACTGGCCATGGCCACCGGTTTGACGGATGAACCGCCCTTCGGCGTCCGATTTCGTCCGGATCGTCTCACGGTAAGCCACCTGCGGCTTTCCGACATTAGCGCCCACGCCGAACTCGCGCTGCATCCGGTCTACGATAATCTCCAGGTGCAGTTCGCCCATCCCGGCGAGGATTGTCTGGCCGGTGTCGGGGTCGGTCGAGATCCGGAGCGTCGGATCTTCCTGCACGAGCTTGCCGATTGCAACGCCCAGTTTCTCCTGGTCAGCCTTGGTTTTCGGCTCGATGGCAAGCTGGATGACCGGGTTCGGAAACTCGATCGATTCCAGAACGATCGGCGCGTTTTGGTCACAGATCGTATCGCCGGTCGACACCGTTTTTAACCCGACCGCCGCGCAGATGTCGCCCGCGAAGACCTCTGTGACGTCCTCACGTTTGTTCGCATGCATCTTGACGAGCCGGCCGAGACGCTCGTTTCTGCCCTTCGCTACGTTGTAGATCGTGTCACCGGTCGCCAGCCGACCGGAGTAGACCCGGAGAAACGCGAGCTGACCCGTAAACGGATCCGTCATGATCTTAAAAATGAGCGCCGCAAACGGCTCCCGGTCATCGCTCTTGCGCTCCAGCAGTTTTTCGGGATCACCCACCGCAGCGCCCTGTACGGGCGGGACCTCGATGGGGGAGGGCAGATAGTCCACCACCGCATCGAGCAGCTTCTGAACGCCCTTGTTCTTAAAAGAAGAGCCGCAGATTACAGGGAAGATCTTCAGGGCGATGGTCGCGCGCCGGATCCCCGCCTTCAACTCTTCATCGGAGACGGCATCGCCGTGCACGAACTTCTCAAAGAGCTGATCGTCCGATTCCGAGACGGCCTCGACCAGCTTGTCGCGGTATTCCTGCGCCAGGGACTTGAGGTTCTCGGGAATCTCGACGTCGTCGTACGCAGCGCCCAGCGTTTCGTCGCGCCAGAGGCGGGCACGCATCTCGATCAGGTCGATAACGCCTTCGAAGTGCTCTTCGGCTCCCACTGGGATCTGGATAGCGATCGGCCGGCACTTTAGCCGGGCCACAATCGTATCCATCGAGCGGAAGAAGTCCGCGCCGACACGGTCCATCTTATTGATGAAGCAGATGCGCGGGACGCTGTATTTGTCAGCTTGCCGCCAAACGGTCTCGGACTGTGGCTGGACGCCTGCTACAGCGTCAAAAACCGCAACCGCACCGTCGAGCACTCTCAGCGAACGCTCGACCTCGGCTGTGAAATCTACGTGGCCGGGCGTATCGATGATGTTGATCTGGAAATCGCGCCATGAACACGTCGTCGCTGCCGACGTGATCGTGATACCGCGTTCCTGCTCCTGCTCCATCCAGTCCATGACGGCCGTGCCCTCATGAACTTCGCCCAGCTTGTAGGTGCGGCCCGTGTAATACAGAATGCGTTCAGTTGTAGTTGTCTTGCCGGCATCGATGTGAGCCATGATGCCGATGTTCCGCATTCTCTCGAGTGGCACCGTACGTGACATAAAATTCCTTATTGCGAGTGGTTTGCAGCCCGAAGTCGTTGGATTTGTCCCGTGGCGTTAGCGCCACGGGACCCGGCTTACAGGCTTGCAGGCCGCTCTACCACCGGTAGTGAGCGAAGGCCTTGTTGGCCTCGGCCATCCGGTGGACGTCGTCCTTCTTCTTAATCGCGCCGCCGCGCATGTTGGCCGCGTCGCTTAACTCATTGGCCAACTTCTCAGACATGCCCTTTTCGGGCCGCGTGCGGGCGTAGCCGATGATCCAGCGCAGCGCCAGGCTCGTCCGCCGGTTCTGCGGGACCTCGATCGGCACTTGATAGTTGGCGCCGCCGACGCGCCGGGTCTTCACTTCAACCATCGGCTTCGCGTTCTCAACGGCCTTCTTGAACAGCTTGAGCGGGTCATCGCCGCTGCGATCGCGCAGCAGATCCATCGCGCCATAAAAAATGCCTTGGGCGGTGGACTTCTTGCCCTGCCACATCATGCTGTTCACGAACTTCTCGACCATGGTCGAGTTGTACACCGGATCCGGTGCTACTTCGCGCGGTTCAGATCTTCTTCTCCGGCTCATGTCTTCCCTAAGACTTCGGGCGCTTCGCGCCGTACTTCGAACGGCCCTGTTTGCGGTTGGCCACCCCGGCTGCGTCAAGCGTGCCGCGGATGATGTGATACCGGACACCCGGAAGATCCTTCACGCGGCCGCCGCGAATCAACACGATCGAGTGTTCCTGAAGGTTGTGTCCTACGCCCGGAATGTACGTGGTCACCTCGACGCCATTGGTCAGGCGCACGCGCGCCACCTTGCGGAGAGCCGAATTCGGCTTCTTCGGGGTCGTAGTGTAAACACGCGTGCAGACGCCCCGCTTCTGCGGGCAAGCCTGCAAGGCCGGGCTGGCCGTCTGGTACCGGGTCGGCTTCCGCCCTTTTCGCACGAGTTGGTTAAACGTCGGCACGAATATTCCTCTCTGTGGCGATGAGTCTTCCAAAACGTTGGCTGGCACGGTGGGCCATCCTCCAGGCCATGCTCCGCCACGGAGGACGTGAACCGGCCCCAATACCGCTGGGATACCGATCCTGTTGTACCGCTTCAGTTTTGCGGGTTATCTGCTTTAGACTAGCCCATGCTCTCTTCGGGGAAAACCCTGGAAAGCCTCGGGGCCGGCCTCCGGCAGCGCCTTATTCGGAGCGCACACACACGGAGACAGAAAACGCACTCGCCAAATCCTTTCTAGGATAGCGGATGCGATTTTTCAATGTCAACTTTTGACGAAGGGGAAAGCGTGCAACCGCGCGCCCGGAGGACCGCTAGGAGCTCGGCAAGCATGACCGGGGTGTACGGGTTGTCGTCGTGGCAGAGCACAATCTCCGAGATCCGAGGCAGCGCAGCCAGCCTACGGCCAACCTTGACACCCGTGGCGCGAGCCGTCTCATTGTCCCTGAAATGCCAATCTTCCGTATCGGTAGACCAGAGCATAACCTTCATCCGATCACGCAACGCCGCGATCAGCGTCGCCCGGTCGAGTTTGCCCTGGGGCGGGCGATAGAGCGACGGGCGGTAGCCGGTGAGCCTTTTTACTTGAGATCCGCAACACCGCATGTCAGCGATCCGGTCCCGGTAGCCGAGCCCGATCTTGTGCAGGTACGAATGATTACCCAACACGTGGCCCCGGCGAACGATCTCCGGCAGCAGCGTGGGCGCCGTCGCAATTCGTTCTCCGACAACGAAGAACACGGCTCGCGCCCCGTACTCGTCCAGGAGGTCGAGCACACGCGGTGTGATGTCCAACCGCGGGCCGTCATCGAAGGTCAGCAGGACCCGGTCGCGACCAGGACCTCGCGGACGACGCTGCGTGAATACAGACTTCAGCAGCGATTTACCACAAGATTTCAGGTCGCCAGCAACCACTGTGGACCGATTATAGCCGCATGCGGCCTGTCCGCGTCGATCTGGTATCATCGTTTCCTTCGGCATGACCCTCGCAGAGGCGCTACGCATCACGTCTGAACCCCAGCGGGATGGGCTCGAGCGCCGCGTTTTCCTGGTGACCGGCTTCGAGCCTCTGCAGCTTCAGACGTTTGTGGCTGCGACCGCTCGGAAGGCGAGCCCGGACGCGCGCTGGACCGTTGAGACCGGAACTTTCGGAAGCTGGAGGGGCAACCTGGACAGGGCTGCCGCGTCCTCAGCCGAAGCCGTTCTGGGCGTACTGGACTGGCCGGATCTCGATCCCCGGCTCGGTGCCAGGGCCTCCGGCGGCTGGACGGTGGACATCGTCGAAGAAGCCCGCACATTCCTCGCTGCGATCCGCCGGCCACTTTCGGAAACGGCAGCCCGAAAGCGAACCATCCTGGTCCCTCCGGTGCTCTCGCTGTTCCCCTTGGATTCGACGGCGCCGGAGGAACTGGGCCTGCTCGGCTCCGGTCTGCGCCTCGCCATGGCCGAATTCCTCGATTGGGTTGTGACGAACACACAGGTCACGGTGGCCGCTCCCGACGCCCTGGATGACACTGTGCCGCCCGCGGCCCGACGCGACCTCTCCCTCGATTTCGCCGCCGGCCACCCGCTCGCGACGGCTTGCGCGTCGGCGCTGGCCGGACTGGTCTGGAAACTGGCATTCCCGGAACCCCGCAAGAAGGGCATCATCACCGACCTGGACAACACGTTGTGGCGAGGCGTGCTGGGTGAGGACGGGCTTGACGGAATTGCCTGGACGCTCGACCGCCGCGCCCAAGTGCACAGCCTCTATCAGCGGGCGCTCGCTTCGCTCGCCTCTTCCGGAGTCCTGGTGGGCGTGGCGACTAAGAATGATCCAGCCCTCGCCAAAGCCGCGCTCAGCCAGCCCGGGCTACTGGTGGATCCCGAGCGGATCTTCCCCGTCGAGGCCGGGTGGGGCGCAAAATCAGAGGCCGTGGGCCGCATTCTTCAGATCTGGAACGTTGCCGCCGATTCGGTGATCTTCGTGGACGATTCTCCCCACGAACTGGAGGAAGTGCGCGCGGGCGTCCCGGGTGTCGAGTGCCTGCGATTCGATCGCGCCAGTCCCGCGGCCGTGCTCGGCTTGATCCGGCGGTTACGCGGACTCTTCGGCAAGCGGACAGTCAGCATCGAGGATCGACTTCGGTCTGCCAGCATTCGCACTGCGCAGCAGGCGGCCTCGGAAGCGCGCGCGGCGGATCCTGAGACGTTCCTGCGCGGCCTCGGAGCTCGAATCTGGTTCGATGACGCCGCCGCGGACGTGTCGGGCCGCAGCCTCGAACTGTTGAACAAGACCAATCAGTTCAACATGAATGGTCGGCATTACTCACAGGCCGAGTGGCACGACGCTGTGGGGCGGGACCGAGCGGTCGCGTTGTCGGTACGGTACGCCGATAAGTTCGGACCGCTGGGCCAAGTCGGCACGGTGCTGGGCAGATGGGAAGGACGAGGCATCCGCGTCGAAGCCTGGGTCCTGAGCTGCCGCGCCTTTTCCCGGCGCATCGAACACGCCACGCTTCGGTTCCTGCTCGAACTCCCAGGAGTGGAGCGCCTCCAATGTGAGTTTCGCGAGACCGAGCGCAACGGCCCGTTCCGCGATTTCCTGGACGCTCTTTCCGCGGAACGGCCGTCTGGCCGCGTCGAATTAGCGCGGGAGCGCGCCCTAGCCCATCTTCCGCCGACTTACCACACAATCGAAATGGCTCCGGAACTCACGTATGCTCGATCGACAACTACTTGATATATTCCGCAACGTCTTCCCCACACTGACGGATGCGGAGATTCAGTCCGCGACCACAGACCGCTTGGCCGCATGGGATTCGATGGCGTCCGTCAACCTCTTCCTGCAGATCCAGCAGGAGCTTGGCCTACCCATAGACTTCGAGGAGGCGG
>DATMXS010000058.1:0-41366 GCA_035561355.1 Bryobacteraceae bacterium
GAGCCCATGCCGACCGATTCGGGCGTGGGCCGCTTCTTGGTCAGCTCGTTTTCGGTCATCACGTACTTGCCGATCATGCGCCGCGCCTCGCGGACGTAGATCTGGTGCGGCCAGTTCCCGTTGTCCTTGAACTCGTCCTTCGCCAATCCCCACTTCGCCATTTCAGTCCGAACGTCTTCCGGGACCCTCGTATCGTTGGCGATGAAATGCAGCCAGCCCTGCTGATAGTCCACGTGCTCCTGGATGATTTCCCGCCGGCGATCGTAGCTCGCCTCGGGGTAATCCCAGTTCCGGCCTATGTTATCCGTGCTGAACGGACCGTGGTTATTGGTGTCGGTCTTGGCGTTCGGGATTGGATCAAATTTGTCGAATGTCTCGCGCCATCCGGCTGCGAAGATACGCAGGAGCAGCTCGTACTGCTTCGGGTCGTAGGACGCGGGCTTGGGGAACTCCACGCGGTTCGCAGGAACCTGGGTGAGGCACATGCGGAAACAGTAGGCCTGGAGCTTCTTATCACCCTGCCCGTATTCGCCGGGCGGCTCGGCGCTGATCCGCGGGAGGATGCCGCTCTTGGGATCGGCCGGGATCACATACGGCGAGATCCGGGTCTTGACTGCCCCGAAGTGATGACGGTGGTGCAGCACGCCGGTCTGGACCCCGGCCCACTGCTCCCCATATGCAGCCTTGGCTTCGCGGCCGACATGGAAATCGATGCCGGCGGCGGCCATGAGATCGCCCTCGTAGGTGGCGTCGATGAACATCTTCGCCGAATAGGTATTCCCGTCGAGGGTCGTAATCGAGACGATCCGGTCGCCCTCTTTCCTGACGCCCTTCGCACGGTCCAGCCAGGCGTTACGGATAATCGGGATCCCCGTTTCCTTGACCCAGGCCTCGAACACGTTCTCAGCAACGTGGGGCTCGAAGATCCACATGGTCCGGCCGGTGGTATCGAGCGCCGGAGTCCCCTGGCCCTTGTTGCCGTATTCCTCTCTCCTCTGCCAGCGCCATGCCTCAGGCGTCTGGTAGTGCTGCCAGACGCGATGGTAGAACTCGCGGGAGAGCCCGCCGATCACAGCCTTGTCGCCGGAGTCCGTAAAGCCCAACCCGCCTGCGGTCAGCCCACCCAGGTGCCGCTCCGGGCACACCATCATGACCGACTTCCCCATGCGCTTCGCCTGCACAGCGGCGGTGATGCCGCCGGAAGTACATCCGTAAACGAGGATGTCGGTTTGGCGCGGCGCAGCCGAACCAACAACGGCCAACGCCAGCGTGGATAGAAATACCCTGGAAATTCCGATCATCAGAAGTTTTGCCGCCTATGATTTCGTAACCCTCAATATAAGCTATCGCGACGCCGCGCCCACTCAGATCCAAAGAGCGACGCAAATTTCCGGCTACCGTGACCCGCCCAGGAACCGTTCCAGCCAATCCATTGCGAGGCGCACCGCTTCGGGCGTCGGCGAGTGGCCGGAGCGGTGGTTGAAGTAGCCGATCTGCTGTGGTGTCCCGTTCCGCTCATAGATCGGGCGCACGGCGTTGACGTAGTACCAGCTCTTATCACTGTCCGCGTCATCTCCGCCGATCAGAAGAAAGGGGCGCGGTGCAATCAGCGCGAGCAACTCGTGGTGGTCGGTGCCTTTTTCGAGCGAGCGCGTGGCCTCGCCGAGATACCAGTAGTCGTCGTAGTTGGAGAACCCCAGCCCGATGCCGCCCTCGGAAAACACGCCTGCATTGATCCGGTCGTCCATCGCCATTGCGTAGAGCGTCATCTTCGCACCCAGCGAGTGCCCGATCATCCCGATGCGGCTGCGGTCCACTTCGGGCAGCGTGGATAGCCAGTCAACCAGCCGGCGCGAATCCTGGACCCACTTCCCCATGCCGGTCATATTCGGGTGTCTGCGTTTGACGTTGGCGACGGCTTCGGCGACGCCCTCACCGTAGCTCTGGCCCCACCAGCGGATCGCCACAGCGATGAATCCGCGCTGTGCCGCGAGATACGCGAACGCGCGGACGCCTCCCGGCGTAAAGGTCGTACCCCCCATGTTTCTTCCGGCGGGAACGTCCACGTCGTAATAGGGCACGATGACTACCGGGAGCGGGCGTCGCGGCGCGGGTTCCGGCATCATGACGAAGATCTTCTCCCACCAGTCCGGCTCCACCTGGAGATACATCAGCTTGCCGGTGTAGTTCTGCTCGCGGACGGTTTCGATCAACTTCACCGCAGGCGCCTGGGGTTGCTCCGGAGCGGCGCCAAACAACAGCGCGCGCCACTTTCGCTCGATGGCGGTACGGGTGGGCAGGGGAGTGAGATCGCCGGTCGCGTGCTCGAATCCGGGCGGCACACGGTTGTAGGGTTCGAACCAAGTCGCGGTGCGTTCCGGCTCCGCACTCCCCTCCGGCGCGGTCCGGCACACGCGGAAACCGGTGAAGCGGCTCTTGCGCTCCGGTTCCATTTGGAAGCGGTAGCCGCGCGACCATTGAGAGGTCGTGCTGATGAACGATCCTCCGCGGACAACGCGTGCGAGCCCGCGCAGCGGCCCGGCCGGATTCGCCGTGCGCTGAGGCGTAGCAACCGGGTTGAACCAGTCCGTACACCATTCCCAGACGTTCCCGAGCATGTCGTGCAGTCCGAACTCGTTGGCCGCATAGCTGCCTACCGGCCTGGTGCTGCTTTCGCTCAGTGCTTTCGCAAGCAGGGCGGTGTCTTTCGTGTCGGCCGATCCGAGGTTCGCAACGTCGCGAATCCGCGCGGTATCGGGAGCCTTCCCTGCGGCCAGCGTCCACTCTGCGTCGGTCGGGAGGCGGTACCCGTTGCGCGACAGATCGCCGGCGCCGCTCACCAGGTCGTAGCACGGCTCCAAGCCTTCCCTGGCACTCCGCAGATTTGCATAGCGGATCGCTTCCCACCAGGTCACGCTTTCGACGGGCAGGTCCGCACCTTTGTGCACAGATGGGTTGTAGCCCATCACGCCTTCGAATTCACTCTGTGTCACCTCGGCAGGCGACATCAGGAATCGGCCGATCGAGACCCGTACCTTGATCCCGGTTGCCGCGTCATCCACTTCGCTCGACGCCGGCCCGATCGGAACGAGTTTGGGCGTATCCGCCGCTGCGCAGGCAAGCGCCACTGCCGCGATTGCAATCAGGGTTTTCATTTCCGCTCGTACACCACTTTGCCGTCCACAACCGTCATCAGCGCCTCAATGTCCTTGATCTCGTCTTCCGGACAGGTGAGGTAATTCTTTGAGATGATGACGAAGTCGGCCAGTTTGCCGGCCTCGATCGACCCTTTGATCTTTTCGTCGAATGAGTCGAACGCGCCGTTCAGGGTCCACATCCGCAGTGCCTCGTCACGCGTGACGCGCTGCTCTGGACCAAGCACCGCGCCATCCACCGTCTTCCGGGTGATTGACATCCACATCCCGTAGAAGGGATGGTACGGATTGATTGCGTCGCGCGAATCGAACTTGATCATATGGTCCGAGCCGCCGGCCACGACGATTCCGGCGTCGATCAATGAACGCAGCGGCAGAAACTCCTTGATGCGTTCCGGCCCGAACACGTGCTTCAGCGAATCGCCGTCGCAGTGCAGCCACGCAATCTGGCTGTCGAAGATGACACCGAGTTTCTTCGCTCTCTCGATGGCGCGCGCATTGACGAAGTTGCCGTGCATTACGTTGTGACGGCGGCCCTGCACGGGGCTGACGCCATCGGCGGCTTCGTACGCATCGAGCAGGAGGTCCACCGCGCCGCCCCCGGTTGTGTGGGCGGTCAATTGCCAGCCGAGCTCGTGCCCTACACGCACCATTTCAAACAGGTTCTCTTTGGTGACCGACAGGACCCCGCGGTAGTCCGGGTCCGTGTAGCCGTACACCTGGGTGTTCATGCCCCACGGTTCGCGGAGATAGGCGGTGCCAATCAGAATGCCGCCGTCCACTGTGGTCTTCAGCGGGCCGACTCGAAGCCAGTCGTCGCCCCAGCCGGTAACGAACGGGATGCGGCGGATCTCTTCGGCCACATCCTTCGGCGTACCCTTGGCCGCAATGTAGAAGGTCACGCTGGTCCGCACGGTCATCTCACCACGGCGGCGGACTTCCTGGTAGGCGCGGAAGCCATCGGGCCCCTGCGAGCGGTCGGCCGTGCTGGTGATGCCCGCGCGATTGTAAGCCTTCTGCATCTCACGGATTGCCCACACCATGTCTGCGTGCGTGCGCGGGCGATTCTGGCGGAAACGGCTGAGCAACTGCGGAGCGCCCAGGACAAGACCAGTAGGCTCGCCGCGCTCGTCTTTGACGATTTTCCCGTTGTCAGGTTGCGGCGTATCGCGGGTGATCCCGGCCCGCTCCAACAGCACCGAATTGAGGACGCTTGCGTAGCCGTTGTCGCACATCGCCGGCCTTCCGGCCGACGCCTCATCGATCTCGTATCGATTCGGGTAGCGCCGCTCCTTGAGCCGCGACGGGTACACCTTCGGTACGAAAACGATCCGGTCCTGGGGCAGCCGCGCAGTGGTCTGGCGAATGTACGCCTGGATGTCTGCAATCGAGTGCATGACGGGCACCGGGCCGTCGATCTCAGACAGCGCGGCCATGATCGGGTGTGTATGGCTCTCGATCAGGCCGGGAACAACGGTCCGGCCGCGCAGGTCCACTTTTCGGGAATCGCGCCCTGCGGCTTTCAGGACCTCGGCGTTCGAGCCAACCGCGATGAACCGATTGTCACGGACGGCGAACGCCTCGGCGACCGGACGCTTTCCCGAAAGGGTGATGACCTTGCCATTGTGATAGACGGTAGCAGGCTGAGTCTGCGTGAAAGCGAGACCGGCTGCGAGCACAAGGAGAACGAGGCGCATTTGAAGCCAGTCTAAAGCACTGCGCTGGACGCCGTTGCCCGCGTTCGGGCTTTGATGCGCGGATCTGATCATACTGGTGTAGCATGACGCTGATGGATACACGATACGTGCCGGTGCTTCATTCCGTGAGTTATGCGGGGGCGTGGCCCGGCCAGGCTGTGCTTTCGGTGGAGGAATTTCTGGATAGGGCCTGCGGGCTGGGGTTTCGCGCCGTGGCGCTGGTGGCCAAGCGTCCGCACGTTTCGCCGCTGGACTACAATGGCGACGCGCGCAGGCGCCTTCGCGATCGCATGGCGGGCTCAGGACTTGAGCTGTCCGCGCTCATGGGCTACTCCGATTTCACGGCCGGAATCGACCGTCCAGGCATTCCTTCGGCGGAGATGAACGCGGCTTACATCGGTGAGCTGGCCAGACTCGCTGCCGACCTGGGCACCACCAAAGTGCGCATCTTCACCGGGTACGAGCGCGATGGCGTCGCCTACGATACACAGTACGCCGAAGTCGTGAAAGGGCTGCGCATGGCGGCACAGCGCGCTGCGGAATTCGGCGTGACGCTGCTGGTTCAGAACCACCACGACATCGCCTGCCACCACCGCCAGCTTGCATGGCTGCTCGACGAGGCCGGAGAGCCGAACCTGAAGGCGGCTTTCGATGCCTGGGCGCCGTGGCTACAGGGCATCACCGGGGAGGCACTGGAGGACGCCGTGGTGGAAATGGGAGCGCGCATCGCGTTCACTACGGTCGCGGATTACCAGGTGCAGCCCCGCTTCCGCTACGATCCGCAGGTCGTCAATTTCGAGCGGCGCGACACGGCGCTGTTGCGTGCGGTGGCGCCCGGGGAAGGCGAAGTGGACTACGACGCATTCTTTCGCGGCCTGGAGAAGGCCGGGTACAGCGGCGCCGTGGCCTACGAGATGTGCGCGCCGCTGCGGGGAGGCGGGTCGCTGGAGAATCTGGACCGCACGGCGCAGGCGTTCCTCACAGTGCTCGAAACCCACAATGCGCACGCCGGGGCGACAACCCGGTAGCAGCGACAGCGTGTTGCTGCCTTATTGCATCTCGCCGCCCACAATCACGTGGACCGGCTCGATTTTCGCGATGTCGTCCTCCGGGCAGCGGAGGTAATCGCGGTCAATCACGACCATGTCGGCTAGCTTACCGGGCTCGATAGATCCCAGGTCGCGCTCGCTGAACATCCGGTACGCCGCCCAGATCGTGGACATCTTCAGCGCTTCCTCGCGCGTGATCCGTTGCTCCGGGTGCACTACGGCGCCGCGGACCGTCTTGCGCGTCACGGCCGTCCAGAGACTCAGGAACGGGTTGTACGGGTTCACCGCCGCGTTCTTGTCCCAGCCGATCATGTGGTCGCTCCCACCGGCGATCTTCACGCCAGCGTCGATGTAACTGCGGAGCGGAAAGAAATAGCGCATGCCCTCTGTCCCAAAGACCTTTTCGAGGGCGGGGCCGTCGAGGTAGAGCCAGGCAGGCTGAACGTCCGCAATAATCCCGAGCCGGGCCGCCCGGCGGATCGCTTCCGGGCTTTGGAAACTCGCATGAATCCAGTGCGAGCGCGACGGTGCAATCGGTTGTACTCGGTTCAGCGCTTCCATGGCGTCCAGGAACAGGTCAATCGCGCCGCCGCCTTGAGTGTGCGCCGAAACCGCCCACCCTTTCTCGCGAGCCGCGCGGAACACCTGCACGTACTTCTCGAGCGGGGCGAAGAGTTGGCCGCGGTCGTCCGGGTCAGTCTTCCCGTAAAGCTGGTTGCCGAACGGGCCATACGGGTGCCGCTGGTAAGCGGTGCCAATCGTCATGCCGCCGTCGAAGTTCACCTTGAACGCGCCGTACTTGATCCACTCGTCGCCTGTATTCGTCGTGAACGGCGCGGAGCGGATCTCCGCCACCATTTCGCCTACCGGGCGCGCAATATTCATCCACCACGTCAGGACCGTGCGAACACGGAGGCGGTTTTCCGACCGCAGCTTGCGATATAGCTCCACGTCATCCACCGAGCCGTCGCCGATCGTTGTCAGGCCGGCCGCGCGATACCGGCCCAGGATTTCGCCGAGCGCTTTCAATTTCTCCGCCTCGGAAAAGGGCTCGTCCTTGCGCACCCCCTTGAGGAGCGACTGCGCGTTCTTCAGTATCCCGTTCGGTTCGCCGTTCGCATCGTGGACGATCTCACCGCGCGTCGGGTTCGGCGTGTTTCGGTCGATGCCGCACATCCGGAGGGCGTACGAGTTGACGATCACCACATAACTCGCGTCGAACATAACCGGATGTTCCGTAGCGACGTCGAGGTCGCGCCGAGTCGGCATCTTCAGTTCGGCGAGCCGGGTGGGAAAAGTGCGCGGCACGACGATCCATTCGCCCTTAGGCGTTGCGCCAGCCCGTTCGCGGATGTATCGCTGAACGGCGGCGATCGAATCGAGTTTGGGCAGGGGCCGGCGCAGTTCGCTCAACCCGGCCTCGAGCGGGTGCATGTGCGCGTCGATCAGGCCCGGCAGCACCGTCCCGCCTTTCAGATCAAGGAGTCTGGTTTGCGGGCCACGCTCGGCCGCCAACACGTCCTTGCTCGAACCGACCGCCGTAATCCGGCTGCCTTTGACCGCGACCGCCTCCCGAATCGAGAACTTCGGATCGACAGTCACGACCTTGCCGTTGTGCAGAATGAGATCGGCATCGGCGGCGAACAGAGCGGACGCAAGGAGCGCCGCAAAACCCAGGTAGCGCATGACGCGTTTAGTGTAGCGCGGTGAAGCGTCGAAGGCGCGTCAGGTGGCCGCATCGATGAAGCGCCGCAGGGAATTACGGCGGGGTGACCGAGAGATATCCGAGCAGCGCGCCGAGTCCCGCAATCCCGGCGACCAGCAGCACCCAGACCCAGATTGGGAGGATCCGCTCCGCCGGTAGGGGTTCGGCGGTTTCGTCCCCCACCGCCTCGGCGGACGCGAACCAGTCTGCGAACTCCGGCGGGGCCTCGTTCGGAGTGACGCATTCGCCTCCAGTCCGCTCAATCTCGGTGATCTGGGTATCGGCGGTTGCCTCCGGTTCCCAGTGCGGCTCCGGTTCCGTTCTGGCTTCAGATTCCGCGACCGGCTCCGTGTTGGCACTTTCGCTCGGGAACGGTATGGGAGCCGTCTCTGTGAAAGGGAAACACGACGCGTCTCCAAGCGCTTCGAGACCATTGTCTCCCCGCATGTATAAGGCTGCCCTGCTGGCGCCCGACCTCGCTGGCCGGACCAGCAGAAAAAGGGCGCTCCGGTTCGGGAACAAACGACCGATCAGTTCGGCGTCGTGGGAGTCGGGCTCAAAGTCAGGCCTGGTGTCACTGCGGTAATAGCCGACGACCTCCAGACCGCGGTAATCGTCCGAAACAGCCTTGGCCAGCCTCTCACAATCGCTTTCGGAAAGCAGATAGGAGGGCCCGTACCGGTGCTCGGACTCGACCGGGACGAATGATTCGATGGTGGCGCCGTCAGGCGTGAGCGACCCGATCAGAATGCCTCCGACTTCCGCTCCGCGCCGTGGCAATGCATTCAGGCCCGCGATCGCTTCGGCGTGGATGCCGCAAGCTGCGTCGCGCCGCATCACTACAAGCGGTTCCGCGCTCGGACACGATACATAATCCACCGCTGAGGCCGCGGCGGAAGAAGCTCTTTGGTTCACCATGCCTCCTACTCGGCTCGGCCTCGCCCCGCGCTCGCGGAATTGTACGTAAAGTGCACGACGACATCGCTCTCAACCGGTTCCCCGGACAGCGTTGCCGGCTCGAATTGCCAATTCCGAACCGCCGCGGCAGCGATGGCTCCAAGCAGTTCGTCACCTTTGCGGCGTCGCGCTTTGCGCACCTGCCCGGATTCCCCGACCTGCGCGATCACTACCGCCGTGGTCTGGTCCTCGAGCGTAGCCGGGACCTCAGGCGGGTCGGCCGAGATCGGGCGGGCGGGAGTAAAGGCGTCACCCGCTTTGTACCTGGCGCGCTGCAGTCTACGAAGGCCCGGCACCTTATTTACCGCGGAGCGGAAAGTGGACGGAGGCGCAGGCATCAGGATGAAACTTGCCGCCGGCTTCACGGTCCGAGTTGCTTGCGTGCCCTGAACTTGTGGGCAGGGTTGCGCTTCCGGGCACGGCGGGCAATCCCCGGAGCGTTCCGCTGTGATTGTTTGTTCACTGCGGGCCGGTTCCGTTGCGGGTGCCTCGCCTCTGCCCGGCGTCTCCGGCCTGAGTGCCTCTGTACGGGGGCGCTGGGCAACAGCGGCCTCGTCTGTCCTCACTGCGGGTATCCGTAACCGCGGCTGGGCAGGCTCAGGCAGCTCCCGTCCAGAAACGGCTGGAATCATGGGACTAGGACGATTGTTCTGCTCGACGGGCTCCGCTGCGCTCGCCACCGCGGGCGCAACAAAGGTGGCATTAGCACGCGGTGCCGCGGTCAGCCGGCGTTCAGCAACTGACCGCTCCGGAGCGCGCCGAAGCCCCACAGTCACCGAGCGGGCCATGTAGAAGGAGGCAATCGGCAGAACTGCGAGTCCGGCCGCGAGTAGGATGTCGCGAGATTTGCGTGAGTTCACAGATGCTCCCGGGTTGAGGCGCCGGCAGGTGCACGTGGGTGCTCAAGAGGTCAGGGAGCGAGAAGAGTTGAAACCCGCCAGCTTGTTTTAGAAGACGCGCTGCCGGCCGACCTGGTTGCATGCATGGCGCCTCAGGCGAGTGCTGGATCAAGTACACTGACCGCGAGACCGGCCGTGCCGTTTGGCGCTCCGACCGGAATGCCGCCATGGAAAACGTCCTTCATAGAATTGCCCTTGTCTCTCTTTTCGCCGCCCCGCTGATGTTGCCAGGGGTCACACCTAGCGTCCTTGCCCAGCCGGTCCGCGCCGCCGCGCTCAAGTGCGAGTACCGCGCGAACCCGCTCGGTATCGATATTCCGCAGCCGCGCCTGAGCTGGGTCCTTGAGGCATCTTCACCAAAGGCCCGCGGCGTCAGACAGAGCGCCTATCGAATCCTGGTTGCCTCCAACGAGCAGATGCTGATGGCCGGCAAGGGCGATTACTGGGATAGCGGCAAAATCGCATCGGGCCAGTCGATTCACGTCGTGTACGGCGGGAGGCCGCTGGCTTCAGGCGCGCGCGCCTGGTGGAAGGTGCAAGTGTGGGATCAGAGCGGCAAACCTTCCGGATGGAGCCAGCCGGCATTGTGGTCGGCCGGGCTGAAGCCGGAAGACTGGAAAGCGAAGTGGATCGGGCGCGATGAAGCCGAGCCGTACCGCAATCCCACCAGCCCGTTTCAAAACCTACGGCAGGCCCAGTGGATCTGGTCGCCCGCGGACGCGTCCGGCGCGCACCATTTTCGGGCGGAGGTGACCGTACCGAATGGCCGGGCGGTCAAGGGCGCGACGTTCGTCATCGCGGCCGATCAATCTTACGAGTTGGCGCTCAACGGAAAGCCTGTGGGGAAGGGTTCCACCGTGCGCTGGCCGGAAACCTATGACGTGACCGGAATGCTGCACGCGGGCGTGAACCGCATCGCGGTTTCGGCCGCTTCTCAGAGCAAGAATGCAGCCGGACTCATCGCGGCGCTCCGCGTGGACTTCGAGAGCGGAGATCCGCTGATCTTCACGACCGGCCCCGCGTGGCAGGCAGCGGAGTCCAATATCGAGAACGCAGCCTGGACTGCGGCTAAGGTCCTCGGCCCCTACGGCATCGGGCCCTGGGGTGAAGTGGGGTTCAGCGAGGAACGTGCACTGCCCGCGCGGATGCTGCGCAAGGAATTCGAGGCGCCCGCAAGGTGCGGCGTGCGACTGCGTACGTCTCCGGCCTGGGTCTGTTTGAGATGTACTTGAACGGCGCAAAGGTCGGCGATCACGTTCTCTCGCCGGGGCTCACCGAGTACGACAAGCGTGTCTTCTACGTCACGTTCGACGTGACAGGGCAGATTGCAGCCGGCCGCAACGCAGTCGGGCTCTGGCTCGGCAATGGCCGGTACCACGCTCCCCGCGACTACGTGCCCATACGCATGCGTACGTTCGGTCGCCCGAAGGCAATTGCCCAGATTGAGATCGAGTACGAGGACGGGAGCACCGCGCGCGTCGTGACCGACGATACGTGGAAGCTGACGACCCGCGGCCCGATCCGCGCGAACAACGAGTTCGACGGCGAGGAGCACGACGCGCGCCTCGACATGCCAGGCTGGGCCCGTGCCGGCTTCGACGATTCAGCCTGGGAAACCGCGCGGCCCGTTACGGCGCCCGCGGGCACTCTAGTCGCCCAGATGGCGGAGCCGCTGCGCGTCACCGAAACGCTGAAGCCCTTGAAAATCACCCAGCCGAAGCCCGGCGTGTACGTCTTCGACATGGGCCAGAACATGGTGGGCTGGTGCCGGCTCCACGTCACCGGCCCGAAAGGCGCGCAGGTGCAATTGCGGCACGCCGAAACGCTGCGTCCGGATGGCACGCTCTACGTTGCGAATCTTCGTTCCGCCCGTGCGGCCGACACTTACACCTTGGCAGGCAGCGGCGCCGAAAGCTGGGAGCCACGCTTCACCTATCACGGCTTCCGGTACGTCGAAGTGACCGGCTATCCCGGCGAACCGGACCTTACAACGCTGGAGGGCCGCGTCGTCCACGACGCAATGGAGCAGACCGCAGATTTCTCTAGTTCCCACCCGCTGCTCAACCAGCTTCACAAGAACATCTTCTGGGGCGTCCACAGCAATTACCGCAGCATTCCGACCGACTGCCCGCAACGCGATGAGCGCCAGGGCTGGCTTGGCGACCGCTCCGTGGTGAGCCGAAGCGAATCGTACCTGTTCGATGTGGCCGCGTTTTACTCCAAGTGGATGACAGACCTGGTCGATTCCCAGAAGGACACCGGCAGCATCCCGGACGTATCACCGGCGTACTGGGTCATGTACACCGAGAACATCACCTGGCCGAGCGCGTTCATCAACATCCCTTCGATGCTGCACCAGCAATACGGCGACGCCCGCGTAATCGAGCGCGACTACCCCGCAATGAAGCGCTGGGTGGAGCACATGCGCCGCTACATCAAAGACGACCTGATGACGAAGGACACTTACGGCGACTGGTGCGTGCCGCCCGAATCGCCGGAGTTGATCCATTCGAAGGACCCCGCGCGCAGGACCGACGGCGTCCTGATCTCGACCGCGTATTACTACGAGATGCTCCGGGTGATGACGCGGTTCGCGGTGATGCTCGGCAACAAAGAGGATGCGGCCGAGTACAGCGCCCGCGCCGCCCGGATGAAAGATGCATTCCTCAAGAGATTTTTCAAGCCCGAGTTGGCGCAGTTCGACAACGGCACGCAGACCTCGAGTGTCCTGCCGCTCGCGTTTGGCCTGGTGCCTGAGGCGAACCGCAAGGCCGTGTTCCATCGCTTGATCGCGAAGATCGAAAAGGAGAGCAATAACCACGTAGGCGTGGGACTCGTGGGCGCACAGTGGCTGATGCGCGCGCTCTCAGACAACGGCCGCGCGGACATCGCATTCAAGGTGGCCACGCAGAAGACATATCCCGGCTGGGGCTATATGATCGAGCAGGGCGCCACCACGATCTGGGAACTTTGGAACGGCAACACGGCAGACCCGGCTATGAACTCGGGCAACCATGTGATGCAGATCGGTGATCTCGGGGTCTGGATGTACGAGTACCTCGGCGGCATCCGCACGGATCCGGAGAAGCCCGGCTTTAAGCACGCGATCATCCGGCCCTACACAGTCGAGGGCCTGGACTTCGTCAAGGCGTCACACAAGTCGATGTACGGGGATATCCGCAGCCACTGGCGGCGGGAGGGGACCCGCATGATGCTGGATGTAACCGTGCCCGCGAACACTGGCGCGACCATCTACGTGCCGGCCAAAGGTGCCGCGCTGGTGACGGAATCCGGAGTGCCGGCTGCCAAAGCGAAGGGCGTCCGCTTTCTCCGGCAGGAGGACGGCTCAACGGTGTTCGCAGTCGGATCGGGAAGCTACTCGTTCGTTGCCGCGAACTAGGCTGACCTCTGCTATTCGTACCGTAGCGCTTCGGAGGGGTCCAGGCGGGCCGCACGGGCGGCGGGGGCGAGGCCGCTGAGGACTCCGACGAGGATGAGGATGCCGCTCGCGGCGGCAAGCGTCGTCCAGGAGAGGACAAGCTTGATGTCTCCCTTGCCCGAGTCGTCCTCGAACAGCGGGCCGAGGAGGGGCAGGTTCCAGGAGTAGCTCGTCACTGCCCAGGACACGATCAGCCCAAGCAACCCGCCGATCAAGGTAATGGTCAAGGCCTCTGCGAGGAACTGCACTCGGATGTGCCAACGCTTCGCTCCGAGGGCGCGGCGAAGGCCGATCTCCCGGATCCGTTCGTCCACCGAGACCAGCATGATATTCATGACGCCCACTCCGCCAATGCCCAGCGTAAGCGTGCCGATGAATAGCAGCAGGCCCTGGAGCCCAATGGTGATGCCGTCGATAACGGGGCGGAATTCCTGGCGACCGAACATCTGAATGGCACGAAGGTCAGCGGGCGAGAAACGCTGGCGCTTGCCGATGGCTTCCCGGACCTGCTTCATGGCCGCGGGCTCGAACTGTGGCGATATCGACGAAAAGACGAACACGTTGGCGTACCGCGCGTCCCATATGTTGGCTGCGGTGGTGTAAGGGATCCAGCAGGACTCGTCGTCGCTGTTGAAGTAATTGCTCATCTGGAGCTTGCGATCCATGGTGCCGACCACGGTGAAGCGCACGCCCTGAATCAGAACCGTCTCGCCAACGGCAGGGCGGCCGGAGAAGAGCCGCTTCCGAAGCATGCCGCCCAGGAATACGACGCGGCGGCGCTCGACAAAATCCTCTGAGGAGAGCCAGCGGCCTTCGCTGGGGATTTCGTTCCGGATCTCGCCGTACCTGGGGTAGACCCCGCGAACCGCTGCGTTCGCCAGCCGCTCACCGTAAGTGACGCCGAGGAAACGTACGGTCTCGAGGCTCACGTCTTTGACGAGCGTGGCTTCCGCCCTGACAAGTTCAAGGTCCTCACGTTCGAACCGGATCCGCCTGCCGGCTCGCTCTCCGCCCGCCTGCTCGCTGGTCTGTCCCGGCCACGCCACCACCGCGCTGCGGCCGAATGCATCGAACGCGTGCACCAGGACGGCGCGGAAGCTGTTGCCGTAGGCGATCAGGACCGTGACGGCGACGATGCCCCACACAATCCCAAGCATCGTGAGCGCGCTGCGCCCAGGGTTGCGCCGTAGAGCGTCCCAGGCCTGGAGGATGATCTCGCGGAACATCGATTAGCCTCCGGCCTCGTAGCGCAAAGCTTCGATGGGATCGATCGCCGCGGCCCGGCTCGCCGGATACAGCGCCGAGAGCACTGCAATGGTTCCAAGGAGCGCGAACGCGAGAAGGCCGGAATCCCAGCCGGCGATCAGTCCGGCAAAGAACTCCGGCATCGGGAACGAGTTCACAAGGGCGCATAGTCCCCAGGCGAAGCACATGCCGGCCCCGCCGGACAGGAAAACGATGATGAGCGTTTCCAGGAAAAATTGGCGAAGGATCGCCCCGCGAGTCGCCCCGACCGCTTTGCGGACGCCGATTTCGCGGGTTCGCTCGCGGACGGCCACGAGCATCACATTCATCACGCCGATGCCTCCGAGCAGCAGGCTAACGATGCCGACGGCGCCGAGGAACAGCTTCATGCCGTTCGTCATCTTTTCGAAAGCCTTCGAGTTCTCGATGGTGTCCCAGATGGGCGCCGCCTCTTCGTCGCGAGGATCGAAGTTGTGAAGACGGGCGAGTCCGCGGCGGACCTCGAGCTTGCACGGCTCGTGATCGTGGAGAGAGCGCGGAACGGCCAGGAGACGATCCACGGAATCGGGGGTGGAGGGCGGCTTGTTCGGGAAATCGCGCAGGATCGTTCCGAACGGGATGAAAACTTTGGAGATGTCGCGGCCGTCGTAGCTCGAATCCTGTTCCTTGTGCTGCATGACGCCGATGACGGTGTAGGGGAAGTCGCCGACGCGGATGGTTTCGCCGAGGGCGGAACGTCCGCCAAAGAGCTGCTTTTTGGCATCGCTTCCCAGGACGGCGACACGGTTGGCGCTGGCGCTGTCTTCGTCGTTGTAAAAGCGGCCTTCGCCGATGGGGATTGTGCGCACTTCGGCAAATGCGGCGAGAGATCCAGTGACGAGCAGCGTCGCGCTGTTGTACGCGGAGGTAATGGCAGTTTCAGTCCCGATTTCCGGCAAAACATACCGGCACGAGGGTGCCTGGCTGATAACGGCGATATGGTCCGTTGCGGTCCAGCGCACCGGACGGCCCGAGCGGGTTCCACCCGCCTGCATGCTGGTCCGGCCCGAGTGGACGATCATGATGTCGCGGCCAAAGTTGTCGGCCACCTTCTTCTGACCGACCCTGAGACCTTCGCCGGCCGCCACCATCAGGGTGATGGACACGATGCCCAAGCGATGCCGAACATCGTTAGGAAGGTGCGGAGCTTGTGAGCCCAGAGCGTGCGCAGGGTGTCAACAAGAAGGTCTCGAAATGCCATACTGCCTCCGGAACGGTTGCTCACCGAAAAATCCGGGCCGCGTTCCGGGGGAGGATCGCGGCCCGGCCGTCAGGAGTGTACTGCTACTGGAGGATGAGCCTGTCGCCGTCCCGAACACCCGAAGCCAGTTCCGCTTTGACGCCGTTGGAAATGCCGAGTTTCACGGCCACCTGGCGGCGGCCCTTCTCGTTCGTGGAATCCGGCACCTCGACAAACGTGTTGCGCTTTTTGTCGTACACGATCGCAGCCTCGGGTGCGAGCAAAACGCCCTTGCGCTCTTCGAGGATGATCTCGGCGTTCGCGCTCATGTTGGCCTTCAGTTCGCCGCCCGGGTTGTGAATGGAAACGCGCACTTCGAACGTGGTCACGTTGTCCTTCTCGACCCCGAGGGGGGAGATCTTGGTGACCTTGCCGGTGAACTTGCGGTCCTTAAACGACTCGACGACGATGCGGGCCGGCTGGCTGAGGTAAACTTTTCCAATGTCCGCCTCATCCACTTTGCCGAGCACGTAGACGTCGCTCACATCACCAAGCGTGAACAGCTTGGTGGCCTGCGAGCCGAGCACAAGAATGGAACTGACGGCGTCGCCGATCTCGACATCGCGGGAGAGCACGACGCCGTCCATCGGGCTGACGATGGTCGAGTTCCGAAGGTCCTCCTCGACGCGATCGAGGTTCGCCTGTGCTTGGGCAACCTGCGCCTTGGCGCGGGCCACTTCGGCCTTGCTGACGGACACATTGCGCAGCGCGGTCATCTGCTTGTTGAGGGCGAGCTGATACCCCTTCTCAGCGTCCTCCATCAAGGCCTGGGCGATCAGGCCCTGCTTCTTCATTTGGTGAGCGCGTTCCATGCCGGACTTCAGGAAGGGCACATCGGGACCCTCGGCTTCGACTTTGTTGCGCTCGAACGTGGCGACGGACGCTTCCTCGGCGGCCTCGGCGGCCATCAGTGCAGCCCTCGCCTCGCGCATCCGGGCTTGGAGTTCTTCCTTGTCGAGTTCGACGAGAACCTGGCCCTTCTTTACCCAATCGCTGTAATGGACGAAGATCTGCTTGACGATGCCGCTTGCCTTGGACTTGACCTCAACCTTGGCGAGGGGCTCGACTTTCCCGGTTGCGACGACAGAACGGGCGATGTCGCCGCGCTCGACGGTGGCGAGCTTCGAGGGGTCGATCTTTGTGTCGGGCTTGAGCGAGGCTTTAAGGACAAACAACGCGCCCGCGACAAAAAAGAGGCCGCCCAAGCCCCAGAACAGACGCTTGTGACCTCTGCGCTTACCGTTTCCGTTTGCCATACCGTCTCCCTACGGGCGGCTGACTGCCGCACATAAGCCAATACGGTTCAGAAGCGGATTTGTTCGCAGGAAAGTGAGGCGGACGCCCATGTCCGCGAACCTCCGGTTCAGCCGGGCGATCACGCCCGGCAGGTGCGAGCGGGCAGGACGGGTTCGATTAACGCTGCGCGAGTTGCTGCTGTGCGCTGTCCACGAAGGCCCACGCAGAAAGGTCGGGGATGAGACGGGGATCGTTGCCCTCGATCGCGATTTTCACCGGGACGCTGCGAACCCAGTAGGACTCGCCGGTTCCGCTCCGGGTCGCCAGCGCGCCAATGCTGTGTATCTTGCCGTTGAACTTGAGATCCGGGAACGCGTCCACGCCGATCTGGGCGGCCTGACCGACCCGGAACTTATCGCTGTCCGCCTGGCTTACGAGCGCTTCGAGCTGCATGCTGCGCGTATCCACGATTTTCATGATCTGCATGCCGGGGAAAACCTGATCGCCGACCTGCACTGACCGATTCTCACCTCCCCGGAAGGTCTGGGCCATCACGGCCAGGCCGTCCATGGGAGCGCGGACCTTGAAGCGCGGCAGGTCGATGACGTGATTGTTCAAATGGATCGCCTGCCGCTTGACCGTGATCTTGAGGATCATCAAATCCGCCGCATGGGAGCGCTTCTTGTCCTCGAGTTCCTTAATGAGCGCCTTGTAAGCGGCCTCGGACTCCTCCACGCGGAGGCGGGCGATCTCACGCTGGATCTCAGTGTTCACTTCGGCAGCGCGCTGGTCGAGAAGAGCCTTGTCCCAATCAGCTTTGGCAACCTTGACGCTCTGCTGGAGCGAGGTCCACTCAACCAGCTGTTCTGCTTCCCGCTTTTTCACGTCGTTTTCGGCTTGCTGCACCTGATCCTTGACGTCATCGACGTGGTCGAGCAAGGTCTGGGCGTCGAACTCGGCCACAATGTCACCCTTGTTGACAAACGTTCCGGGCTTTACGGCATTCATCAAGGTGAGATCGCGCCCTGAGTCGGGTCCCCGGAAGGTCGGAACCATGATCTGGGCGAAGTTCCGGGCCGAGGTCTGGCCTGAAAGGCGGATCCTGGGCTTTACGTCCCTGCCGGCTGTGACCGGGGCGGGCTGCACGACGTCGCCGCCGCCGGTTTTGGTTGCGGCATCGGGGCGAAGCGCGAAATACAGCAACCCGCCTAGCGCAATCACTGCGATGAGGGCAGGGATCCGCCACCGGCGTGGGCGGCCTGGCTGTGGCGGCTCCGGCACTCGTACCGGGCGCGGAGACGGCTGGGCCGGCTCCTGGAATGGCGCTGGGGCGGGTTGGGACGACATTCTCACTCTCACTCCAATCTAAGTAGACGAAGCCTTAGAAGAAAAGGGCGTGCCGCCTTCTCAGTAGGTTACGACCGGCGCCAAGGAACGGCAAGGGAGGGCGGCAATCATTCCCATTCAATGGTTCCCGGGGGTTTGTGTGTCAAATCATAAAAGACGGCGCAAACGCCTTGCAGTTGCAGGAGTTCGCGTTTCAGTTCATCCAGAAGCGGAGCGTCCATGGGCACCGAACGCGCGGTCATGCCGTCCACGGAGTCCACGGGGCGAAGGACGACCGAGTCGGGCCGGTCCGGAGTGCCAACTGGGATTATTACGACGGGAAACTGCCACACGCGCCGGTCAAAGCCGGTTTGGTGCGAGAGGCGCCGAACGGCGGCATCGGCAAGACGCAGACGGGCGAGGCGGCCGGCATCGAGGGCCGCCGGGTACACCCTCAGTGAGCCAAGCGGCGTGTGTGAAGCTACCATTGCGACTACTCGATTGATGCCGGACAGGCGGTTGATCCGGTCTGTTGCGGCCAAGTGAAGGGCGCCGTCGTCCCCGGGGGTTCCCTCGAGCGCCAGGACTGGGCGGTAACTGCGCTCATCTCCTTGCACGCCAACGGAATGTACGGGTATGATCCAGCCGTCTTCAGTCGGTTCGACACACTCTTCGGCTTCGGCGCACAGGCAGCGGATCGCGAGGCCGGGGCCGGGAAACGGGTGCCGCTCGAGGAGGTCAGCGGGCAAGCCGAGCTCGGCGCCGATCTCCCTGACTTCATCTTTATAAAAAGATGTAAGCGGCTCTACGATGCGGCCCATTTCGAGCAGCCGCTGGATTCCTGGTACGCGGTTGTGATGCGTCTTGATCACTGCGGCATTGGCGGTCCCGCCGGATTCAATTGTGTCGGGGTAAATGGTTCCCTGGCCCAGGACCCAGTCACCCTCCAGGAAGTGACCGGTTTGGAGGATCTCCTCCTGGACGCGGACGAACTCCTCGCCGATGATGCTACGCTTCTCCTCGGGATCACGGACACCGGTAAGAGCGCGAAGAAATCGGGGTTCGGCGGGCTCGATCACCACCGCGCCGGGCGCGAGGCGGTTGAAAGTCCGGCGGACGAACTCGGTTTCGCCGGCGCGCATGAGGCCGGTATCGACGTAGATGCCGCGAACTCGATCCGCCCCGAGGGCGCGCAGGCAGAGAGTGAAGGCGACAGTGGAATCGACGCCGCCGCTGACAAAGAAAAAAACGCTCCGGGTCCCGGCGGAATCCCGAATACGATCCAGTATCAGCGGGATACGATCCTTCGGGTTCCAATCCTGCTCGCAGCGCGCCACACCAAAAACAAAGTTTTCGAGAATCTTGCGGCCGTGCTCGGTATGGACCACTTCGGGATGGAACTGCACGCCATAGAGGCCCCGTGAGGGATCGCCGATCGCCGCGACAGCGCAAGTATCGGTTCGGCCCAGGACAGTAAAGCCGGCGGGGGGCGTTTCGACCTGATCACGGTGGCTCATCCAAACCTGGTGCGGGCCACCAGGCAGGCCTTCAAACAGCGGGGCAGCCTGCCGGTCAAGAAAAGCGAGGCCGTACTCACCCTTGACGCCCTTGCGGACAACGCCACCCATCAGGTGGGCCATCAGTTGCTGACCGTAGCAGATGCCGAGGATGGGAGTGCCTGCGAGGAAGAGGGCGGGATCGGCCTGAGGACTACCCGGTTCATAGACGCTGGCCGGACCGCCGGAGATGATGATTCCTTTCCGGTTGCGAAGCTCGGAGGCAGGGGTGTCGGAGGGCCGGACATCAGCATAGACGCCCAAATCGCGGATTTTTCGAGCGATGAGGTGGCAGTATTGGCCGCCGGCGTCGAGGACTGTGATCTGGGGTTCTGGAGCGTACTCAGGCATTTAGGGCTAACAGACGATTTTAGCGCGTACTGCAAGGAGGGCGGCGCAAAGCGGTTCTCTGGAGGGGGACACGCTATGGAGCATGCCCCCTTTGAGTAGAGACTAGCGGGCGTACCGCTGCGCGATGACTTTTTTGGCGGTCTCGAGCAAGGCCTTGGCCCTGGGGAGAGCCTCAACGGCCTTGGTGACTTCGGGATCTGTCTCAATGACGAGGCGGCGGGCCTCCTCCATGCCGAGGGCGCTGGAGTAGACGTTGAGGCGGATCTGTTTCTTCATCCAGTCCTGAACCTCGGCGAACTCGGCTTCAGTAAACTCGACGCCGTTCTTGATCAGGAAGGAATGGAACTCCGCGAGGACGACGGCGTCCGGCTCCCAGCCTTTCTGTACCTTGGCATTGTGAACACCGAGGTAGTTCGCCGTGAAGTTGAAGAAGATGTACTTGCGGACGATCTGGGTCTGCAACTTGTTGAGCTTCTCGGGCTCGAACTTCTCATCCGGAGCGATGCCGTTACCCCCGTACACAGTCCGTCCGCTGTCGGTGGACTTGGCATCGAGCAGGTTCTTGGTGTCCGTGCTCTTCCGGAAGTAGTAGTCGTAGAACGACGTATTGGCGTAATCGCGCTGGATCAGCCGGCCGCTCGGCGTGTAGTACCGGGCGGTTGTGAGCGCCAGGCCAGTGTTCTCGGTGAGAGGGTACACGGTCTGAACCAGGCCCTTGCCAAAGGTATTGTCCCCCAGGATCCAGGCGCGGTCATGGTCCTGAAGGGCGCCAGCCACGATCTCGGCCGCCGAGGCGGAGTAGCGATTCACCAGGACGACTATAGGGTAATCGTGGGCGCCGTTCCCAGTGGTCGCAGTATAGTTCTTCTCCGAGGATGCGCGCCCGCGGTGGGAGACGATCTTCTGGTTCTTCCGGAGGAACCGGCCGGCGACTGCAACGCCTTCATTCAAGAGGCCGCCCGGGTTATCACGGAGGTCGAGGACCAGGCCCTTGATGTTGTTCTCTCCCATGCGGCGGAGATTGTCCTCCACCTCGCGGCTGGTGTTCTCGTTGAAGGAGTCGATCTCGAGATGCAGGATGCCGGGCCGGAGCCACATGGCTTCAGGCACGGTCTTGCGTGGGATCTCGTCCCGCATCAGGTCGAAAGTCAGTGGGGCATCGCTGCCTTCACGACCGATCGTGACCTTGACGTGGGTACCGCGCGGCCCCTTAAGCTTCTCGGCAATCTCGGTGAGCGTGAGATTGTCGGTCGGAGTGCCGTCCACAGCAAGGATGGTGTCGCCCGGCCGGATGCCGGCCTTATAGGCAGGGGAACCCGGGAAGGGGGCAATCACAATGGTCTTGCCGTTGCCGGTCCGGCTTGGCCCTATCTGCATTCCTACGCCGAAGTACGCGCCGCGCTGGTCCTCACGGAGAACCTGGAAATCGCGGGGGTCAAAGAAGCTGGAGTGAGGATCGAGGGTCCGCAGCATCCCCGGGATCGCGCCTTTGTAGACGGCCTTATCACCGGTCACGGGATCGGCGAAGTTCTTCTCCACAAGGCTATAAGCTTTCGTGAACTGGCTGACGCTCGCCTTGATCTCGTCTTCGGACGAGTTGCTGGCGGCGGCGCCCTCCAGGCTCGGGCCATAGAAGCCACCGAGCAGAGAGCATACGATCACGATCAGAGGGTAAACAAACAGGGATCGGCGGCGTGAAGCCATTCAGGTAAACTCCAGCGGATCTTTTCCACAGTATAACAAGGCGTAGAAAGGTCTCAGTTATAGGACGCAGCAAACCGGTGAACGCGGCACAAAAAGAAGGTGAAGCGTTGTAAACGCTTCGCGGCGCACGCTCTCACGCTCTGCCGGGCGCGCTGATCCGGTACGTCAGACCGCCCGGGCGCGGCGGACGGCTCCGGCTGTGGTTTCGCTCTTCTGGCCCTTCTTGCCCAAGGCGGCGCCGAGCCGCCTGACCTGGTCGCTGACGCAGACCAAGAACATCGGCTGTCTGGCGTTCTTGAGGATATCGATGATACGGTCCTGATTGTCTTCGAGATAGATGGACCTGCCATCAGTGAGCAGGTGCAACTCCGAATCGCTTGAGAGGAGGTCGGCAAGGCGGCGGCCCATCTCGCGTTCCAGGTAGCGGAGCACGCGCCGGATCTTCTGAAGTGAGAAGCCCTTACGGCGAAGTTCGGCAATTACGGTGATCTCAATGACTTCGGCCGCCGAGTAGACGCGCTTGTGGCCTTCATGGTGGGGCGAAACGACGTGGCGCTCATCCCACCACTGCAACTGCCGCAGACTGATGTTCGCGAGTTTCGCGACGTCGCTGGAAGAATAGGCTTCCTCGGGAGGAGGAGCGGCAGGGCGCGTCTTTTTTGTTTTGAACATGGGACAAATGTTCCGTTTGGACAGTCAGGGACTCGATTAAGGATTGTACCCCCGGGGGATGCCGTGTCAATGCCCAATTTCGAGGCTAGCCGCCCCCAACAAAATGAACGATCTCCAGACGCGCTCCATGGCCCAGCACGCGAGAGGCCCATTCGGGACGGCTGACGATCACGCGATCCAGCTCCACGGCGACCTTGGACGACTCGAGCCCGAGCGCGGCCAGCAGACCGGCCACGGTCTGTCCTTCTGTGGTCTGGTGGGGTTCGCCATTGACAATGACTTCCATTCCTGTAGTATCCGGCATCGGGGTCGGCGGGCCACAACAGGTTGACACCCCGTTTGGCTGATCATTATAGTCGAATTTGGTCCCATTAACGATTTTTAGGGCTGGGGACCGTAAGACACTGGGAAGAGAGGCTGATTCAGGCATCATGCCGACCTCGTACACCGAAGTCTATTTCCCGATCGTGGTGCAGGTGTTACTCGCCATGCTGATCGCGGGAGGGATGCTGGGGACTTCAGCGATCTTGGGACACCGGGTTCGAAACAGGGCGAAAGACGTGCCCTACGAGTCCGGCATGATCCCGCAGGGCTCCACGCGCGAGCGCTTCAGCGTGAAGTTCTACCTGGTGGCGATGCTCTTCATTCTGTTCGACATCGAGACCGTGTTCCTGTATCCGTGGGCCGTAGTCTACCGGGAACTGAAGCTGTTCGCGTTTTTCGAGATGCTGATCTTCGCCGCACTGATCCTCGCCGGGTTCTTCTACATCTGGAAGAAGGGGGCGCTTGCCTGGTCCTATGAGGCGCAACCCGCGCCGGTCACGCCATCCGAGGGCGATGAATTGTGGTCAGCGATCGGTGGCGGTGGCGCGCCGAAGGAGACGATCGGAACGGCGGATCGATCCTGATGCTTCCAGACGCCCTGAAAGGGTTTCCCGTCGCGGCGGCGCTTGCGGAGCGTTTCGGCGAGGCGGTCACGGATGGCAAGCACGACCGCGGCGAACTGACGCTTTGGATCGATCCGGAGCGGATCGTCGAGGTCTGCTCATACCTGAAGGCCAAGCGGAGGTTCAACCGCCTGGTTGCAGTGACGGCGCTGGACTGGTACCCGATTGAACCCCGCTTCGAGGTGGTGTACCTGCTGCACTCGCTGCCCAGCAATGAACGGCTGCGGCTGAAGTGCAGGCTGCACGGCGACGCTGCCGCCATCGATTCGGTCTGCGAGGTCTGGCGGGCGGCAAACTGGTACGAGCGCGAGGTTTTCGACCTGTTCGGCGTCACGTTCCGGAATCATCCCGATCTGCGGCGCATCATGATGCCGGAGGATTGGGAAGGGCATCCGCTTCGCAAGGACTACCCGAAGACCGGCTTCAAGTACACGTACCAAGGCGAGGGCCTCCAATGAGCGACCAGCCCATCAACAGCCGGGACACGCTTGATGCCGGAGGCTCGCCTACGGAGGCGGCCGCCCCGCGCGCCGGAGAGCAGCCGGATACCGGTAGGCGCCGCATGACGCTCAATATGGGACCGCAGCACCCTTCGACTCACGGGGTGCTCCGGATGATCCTGGAATTGGACGGCGAGACGGTGGTGAAGGCCGCTTGCGACATCGGCTACCTGCACACGGGGATAGAGAAGGAAGCGGAAGCGAAGACGTGGCAGCAGGCAGTGACGCTGACGGACCGCATCGATTATCTCTGCCCGCTGATGAACAACTTCGCTTACTGCCTGGCGGTGGAGAAACTGCTCCAACTCGAGATTCCCGAGGCGGCGCAGTGGATGCGCGTGATGCTGGCGGAGTTGACGCGCATCAACAGCCACCTGGTGTGGCTGGGCACGCACGCGATGGACATCGGCGCGATGTCGGTGTTCCTCTACTGCATGCGGGAGCGCGAAGATGTACTGCGCATCTTTGAGGCGTTCTCCGGCCAGCGCATGATGACGAGCTACTTCCGGCCGGGCGGCTTGGCACTCGATCCGCCGCGCGGATGGCAGCACGCGGTGAAGAAGTTCGTGGACAGCTTCCCTGCGAGGGTGGACGAGTACGAAGACCTGCTCTCGAATAATCCGATTTTCCTCCGGCGAACGCAGGGCGTCGGCTCCGCGCCGCTGGAGGATTTGATCGATTACGGCGTGACCGGGCCGATGCTGAGGGCAGCCGGCCTGAACTGGGACATTCGCAAATCGGAGCCGTACTCGAGTTACGAAAAATTCGATTTCAGCGTGCCGGTGCGCACGGAGAGCGACGTCTACGCACGTTACCAGGTGCGCGTGGCGGAGTTCCGCGAGAGCACCAGGATCGCGAAGCAGGCGCTCGAGGGTATGCCCGCCGGACCGTGGAAGGCGAAGGCGCCGCACGTCGTGCTGCCGGATCGCGAGCAGATGAAGACGGAGATGGAAGCGCTCATCTACCACTTCAAGATTGTGACGGAAGGTTTCCGTGTGCCCGAGGGCGAGGTGTACCAGGTGATCGAAGGCCCGCGCGGGGAACTGGGTTATTACCTGGTGAGCAATGGGGGCTCGATGCCGTACCGGATGTTCGTACACGGTCCGAGCTTCGGAAATCTGCAATCGCTGCCCAAGCTGGTGGAAGGGCGGCTGGTGTCGGACGCGATCGCGGCGCTGGGATCGACAGATTTCGTGCTGGGGGATATCGACAGATAGATGACGTTCTCACCGGAGCTCGAAGCGAAGTTCGAGAAGCTGCTGAACAGCTATCCGCCGGGACGGCAGCGCTCGGCGGTGATCCCAATGCTGCTTTTCGCGCAGGACGAAATCGGCGAGGTCACGCGGGAACTGGTGCAGGAGGTGGCGCACCGGACCGGGGTCACGCCGCTCCAGATCGATGAAGTGGTGACGTATTACTCGATGCTTCACAAGAAGAAGCTCGGGCGGCATCACATCCAGATCTGCACGAACATCAGTTGCATGCTGGTGGGCGGCGCGGAATTGTTCGATCACGCCTCGAAGAAGCTCGGCATCGGGCACAAGGGAGTGACCGCGGACGGCGAGTTTTCGCTGGAGGAGGTGGAGTGCATCGGGGCCTGCTCCTGGGCGCCGGCGCTCCAGGTGAACTACGATTTCCAGCACGACATGACACCGGAGAAGTTCGACACCCTTGTGGAGAGCTTGCGGAAGCTGCACTAGCATGCCGTACAACGAACCCAGCCCGCTTGAAGTGAAGGTGCTGACGCGCATGTTCGGCGTTCCGGACTCGCACCGGATCAACACGTACCTGGCGCACAACGGCTACCGGGCTTTCCTGAAGGCCGCGAAGATGCAGCCGGACGAGATCATCGGAGAGGTGAAGACGTCCAACCTGCGCGGGCGCGGCGGCGCGGGATTCCCGACGGGCATGAAGTGGAGCTTCGTGCCGCGGAACACCGGCAAGCCGACTTACGTGGTGGTGAACGCGGACGAGAGCGAGCCAGGGACGTGCAAGGACCGCCTGCTGATCGAGTACGATCCCCACCAGTTGATCGAGGGCATGCTGATCGCCGGGCTCGCGGTGGGAGCGCACGCAGGATACGTGTACGTGCGTGGCGAGTACCGCTACCTCCTCGATATTCTGCAGTCTGCCATTGACGAGGCGTACGCGCACGGCTGGCTCGGGAAAAATATTCAAGGGACGGGCTTCGACTTCGACGCATACACGCATACCGGAGCGGGAGCGTACGAATGCGGGGAGGAATCGGCGCTGCTCGAATCGCTGGAGGGCAAGCGCGGAGTGCCGAGGATCCGCCCGCCGTTCCCGGCGGTTGCGGGCTTGTACCAGTGCCCGACGGTGCTGAACAACGTCGAGAGTTACTGCGCGGTGCCGGCCATTATTCGCGACGGAGGCGAGGCCTTTGCGGCGCTCGGGACCCCGAAGAACGGCGGCACGCGGTTGTTCTGCATCTCCGGCCACGTCAACAAGCCGGGGGTGTACGAGCTGCCAATGGGGTTCAACCTGCTGCGGATGATCAATGAGGTGGCGGGCGGGATGCGCGGCGGCAGGAAGCTGAAGGCAGTGATCCCCGGCGGGTCATCCTGCCCAGTGCTCAAAGCCGAAGAGTGCGACATCGCGATGGATTACGACACCGTTGCGAAGGCGAAGAGCATGCTGGGCTCAGGCGGCGTGGTGGTGATGGATGAGACCACCTGCATGGTGAAAGCCGCCATGCGCATCATGAGCTTCTACGCGCACGAAAGCTGCGGGTGGTGCATTCCGTGCCGCGAGGGTACGCTCTGGCTCAAGAAGATGTTGACCCGTGTGCACTCGGGCGGCGGCGTCGCGGGGGATATTCCGCTGATGCACGAGCTGGCGAGTTCTATGCTCGGGCGCACGTTCTGCCCGCTGGGCGATGCCGCGGCAATGCCAACCATGGCGTTTGTCGAGAAGTTCCGCGATGAGTTCGAAGCGCATCTGGAAGGGCGGCCCTGCCCGTTTGAGGACAAGACGGTCGCTGTCTAATGGCCAACGTAAAGTTCACAATCGACGGCAAGCAGATCGAAGCGCCATCGGGGACGCTGGTGATCGAAGCGGCGCGTCGCGCCGGCATCGAGATCCCGGCGTTCTGCTACTACGAAGGGCTTTCCCTCCAAGCCGCCTGCCGCATGTGCCTGGTCGAGGTGGAGAAGGCGCCGAAGCTGATGACCGCCTGCACGCTCCAGGTGACCGAGGGGCAGGTGATCCGCACTGATACGCCGAAGGTCGCCGAAGCTCGCAAGAGCATGCTGGAGTTCCTGCTCACCAATCATCCGCTGGATTGCCCGGTGTGCGATAAGGGCGGCGAGTGCGAGTTGCAGGACATGGCGTTCCGTTATGGCGCGGGCGAGAGCCGCTTCCTCGAGAACAAGCATCATGTGGACGAGAAGCAGTGGTCGCCGGTGGTGTTCTTCGACGCGCCGCGCTGCATCCTCTGCTTCCGGTGCGTGCGGATTTGCGGCGAGGGGATGGGCGTTGGCGCACTCGGCATCGTGAACCGCGGAGCGGTTTCGGAGATTGCGCCGAACGAGGGCGATCATCTGGAGTGCGACGAATGCGGCATGTGTATCGACATCTGCCCGGTCGGCGCGCTGACGAGCGGGATGTACCGCTACCAGACGCGGCCTTGGGAGATGAACCATGTCGGCACCATCTGCACGCACTGCTCGAACGGCTGCAAGACCACGCTCGGTATCCGGAACGACAAGATACACCGAGGCAACAACCGGGACCGCTCGGGGATCAACGGCGAGTTTCTGTGCGTGAAGGGCCGGTATGCGGGCGACTTCACGGAACATCCTGAGCGTCTCCAAGCACCGCTGGTGCAGGAAGGCGGCGAGTTCAAGGAAGTCTCCTGGGCTCAGGCGCTGCAGCGTGTTGCTGCGCGGTTTAGCGAACTGCGGGATCGCGGCGGCAAGTTCGGCGTAATCGGTTCGAACCACACGACCAACGAAGAGAATTACTATCTCCAGAAGCTCGCACGCACGCAGCTCGGTACGAACAACATCGACCATCAGCGGACCGGCGATGTGCCCACCCTGTTCGAAGCGCTAGCCGGACGGGCGGACGGGCTGGCGACGGCGGGCGATCTTTACACAGCGAAGGCGGTCCTGATCGTCGCGAGCGATCTGGCAATGGAGCAGCCGTTTCTCGCGTTCCAAATACGGGCGAACTGGCGGCACCACCACGCTTCGGTCTACACGGTGAGGCAGGGGCCTATCCGAGAGGACAAGATTGCGAAGCGGATCGTCTCGGTGACGCCCGGGGACGAGATGGGCGGCGTACTGCAACTTCGCGACGCGCTGGCGCAGGAACCGGAACTGGTGATCGTATTCGGTTCGGACGTGAAGGGCGAGGCGGTGCTTGAGTTGGTGCGGTTCGGCGATTCGCTCGGGATCCCGGTGAAGTACGTTGCGCTGGTGGATTACTCGAACTCGCGGGGCGCTCTGGACATGGGGCTGGTCCCTGAGTTGCTGCCCGGGTACCGGGCTTCGGGTCAGCCGGGATTAACCCTGCCCGAGATGCTGGCGGCGCCGGACCTGGACGCCTTGTGGATCGTAGGCGCAAATCCGCTGAAGGGCGGCCGGCGACTGGCGTCCGAACAGGCGTTCGTAGTAGTGCAGGACTTATTCATGACCGAAACGGCACAGCGGGCGGACGTGATTCTGCCGGCAGCGAGCGCTTATGAGAAGGCCGGCACGAAGACCAACGTGACGGGCGAGGTGCAGCGCCTGAAGCGCGCCATGCAGAAGTTGGGAACCAAGCCGGACCTCGAGATCTTCGGCTTGATTGCGCGCGAGATGAAGCTGGATTTGAAGGCGCTTGGGCGCTGGACTGCGGACGAGGTGTGGGTGGAGATCCAGCGCGAGGTGCGCGGCTACGATGTTCCGCCGCATGCGCTGGCCGGCGGTTCCGCGCAGACTCGGCCAGCGTGGGACGCGGCGGGCGTAGTCTCGAGGCGGGAGTTGGTCGTTTCGGATCGCAACACGCTCTACACATCGGGGACGATGGGGCGGTATTCAAACACGCTGAACGCGGTCATCGAAAAGGACCGCAAGCTGTACGAAGGCTGACGAGTGGCTGGCACGTGAACCAACTGAACGCGAAGGGACGCGCGGGCTACGCGCTCCTGGCGATATGAACTTCTACATCCTGACGCTGCTCAAAGCCGCGATGGTCGCGGGTGCGCTGCTGGTCACGCTGCTCTACATCCAATGGGTGGAGCGGAAGGTGATCGCGCATATCCAGGTACGGCCGGGGCCGTACCGCGTGGGTCCGCACGGGCTGTTTCAGCCGGTAGCGGACGCGATGAAGCTTCTATTGAAAGAAGACCTGCTGCCGCCCGGGGTCAACCGCTTCTTCTATCTTCTGGCGCCGTTCCTGGCGATCACGCTCTCGCTGATCTCGATCTCCGTGATCCCATTCGGCCCCACGGTGGAAATCGCGGGGGTCAAGACGAACATGCAGATCGCCGACCTGAGCATCGGCGTGCTGTTCATACTGGCGATTTCGTCCCTGACGGTGTACGGCATCGTGCTCGCGGGGTGGGCGTCCAACTCGAAGTACCCGCTGCTGGGCGGATTGCGCGCTTCCGCCCAAATGGTGAGTTACGAGCTGCCGCTGGGGATGGCGGTGGCGTCCACGCTGCTGCTCTCAAATACGCTGAGCCTGCGCGAAATCGTATTGTCGCAATCGCATTTCTATCTCGGGTTTATTCCGGCGTGGAACGTGATCCGGCTGCCGTTTCCACAGGTGATCAGCTTCGTGATCTTCATCATCGCCGTGTTTGCGGAGACGAACCGCATTCCGTTCGACCTGCCGGAAGCCGAAACTGAGCTCGTGGCCGGCTTCCATACGGAATACAGCTCGATGAAGTTCGCGGGCTTCTTCATGGCCGAGTACGCGAACATGATCACCGTGAGCGCGTTGGGAACTACGCTGTTCCTGGGTGGATGGCTGCCGCTGTTCCCAGAGCGCTTCGGATCGCGCTTCATTCCAAGCGCCATATTCCTGCTCGTGGCGATCGTTGCCTTCTATCACGGGGCGCAAGCAACCCGCCGCCGTGACAGCCGGACGTTTCCGGGAGTCGGTGTCTTCTTCCTGCTGCTCGCGGGCCTGTTCCTGATTCCGACGATCCATTCGTTCCTGCTGCCGCTATTCTGGTTCCTGGCCAAGACCGGTTTCCTGCTGTTCTGCTTTATCTGGGTCCGGGGCACGCTGCCGCGTTTCCGCTACGACCAGCTCATGCGATTCACGTGGACCTTCCTGTTCCCTGTCGCGGTCGCCAACCTTCTGATTACGGGCCTGCTGGTGGCCATCGCCGGATAAATTATGGACGCGATCATTTTCCTGATCTTCGCGCTGATCGCAGTCGTGTGCGGCGTGCTGGTGGTTACGCAGCGGCACCCCGTGTCGAGCGCGCTCTCACTCATCGGAGTGATGGGCGCCCTGGCGGTGATTTACCTGCTGCTCGGCGCGCAGTTCATCGCAGCCGCGCAGGTGATCGTGTACGCCGGCGCGATCATGGTGCTGTTCGTATTCGTGATCATGCTGCTGAACGCGGGCGGCGAGCGCTGGACGCACGGGTCCGTATTGACGCGCGTGCTGGGCGCCCCGATGCTGGCGGCGCTGCTGACGGCATTGGCTTACGTGATGTACCGTGTGTTCCCCGGCACGGTGCGGGTGAAGTTCGGAGAGTTTACCGGGGGGACGCCGCTCGACATCGGGCGCGCGTTATTCACGACCTACCTGCTGCCCTTCGAGATCACGTCCATCCTGGTGCTGATCGCGATCGTGGGCGCGGTGGTGCTGGCTTACAAGGAGACCGACTGATGAGGACCGGTTTGCCGGGCCGCTTCCCCGGACAGCGGGAGAAACCCGGGGTACGCCGATGATGTCGAGCGTTCCGCTCTCGTGGTACCTGATCCTGAGCGCGATCCTGTTCGGCCTGGGCTGCGCCGGCTTCCTGTTTCGCCGCAACATCATCACGGTCTTCATGTCGATCGAGTTGATGCTCAACGCGGTGAACCTGAGCTTCGTCGCGTTCTCCTACCATCTCAAAAAGGTGGACGGCCATATCTTCACGTTTTTTGTAATGGTGGTCGCGGCGGCCGAGGCCGCGGTGGGCCTCGCGATCATCCTGTCCGTCTTCCGGAACCGGGCGACGCTCGAAGTGGATGAAGTCGCCTCGATGAAGAACTAACCGATGCAGCATCTCTGGTTGATTCCCACGTTCCCGCTGATCGGTTTTCTCATCAACGGGATTTTCGGCCGGCGCTTGCCGAAGGCCGCGATCAATGCCATCGCGATCGGTTCGGTGCTCCTCTCCTTCGCATGGGTGCTGAAGGTGGTGACCGGCCTGATGCCGATGCAGGAACCGCACATCGAGCGGTACTTCGACTGGATCCGCTCGGGCGACCTGCGCATCGGCGCCGATTTCATGGTGGACCGGTTGACGGCTGTGATGCTGCTGGTGGTGAGCGGCGTCGGCTCGCTGATTCACATCTACTCGGCCGGCTACATGGCCCACGAGGGCGGTTATTATCGCTTCTTCGCATACATGAACCTGTTCATGTTCTTCATGCTCACGCTGGTGCTCTCGGCGAACCTGCTGCTGATGTTCGTTGGGTGGGAAGGCGTGGGGCTGTGCAGCTACCTGTTGATCGGGTTCTATTTCCTGCGAAAGAGCGCACAGAATGCCGCGAACAAGGCGTTCATCGTGAACCGGGTGGGCGATTTCGGCTTTTCGCTGGCGGTGTTCCTGACCGTAATCAGCTTTCACTCCGTGGACTTCGGCGACATCTTTCGCGGTGTGGCCGCGTGGGGCGTGGAACAGAGCACCGGGACTTTGACGATCATCGGCCTGCTGCTGCTCCTGGGCGCAACGGGCAAGAGCGCGCAGATTCCGCTTTACGTGTGGCTGCCGGACGCGATGGAAGGCCCCACGCCGGTATCCGCGTTGATCCACGCGGCGACCATGGTGACCGCGGGCGTGTACATGATCGCGAGGATGGCGCCGCTCTACGGCAGCGCGCCGATGGCGCTCGAGATGGTTGCGTGGATCGGGTTGACGACGGCGGTCTTCGCGGCTCTCATCGCCATGACCCAGACGGACATCAAGAAGGTGTACGCCTATTCGACGGTCTCGCAGTTGGGCTTCATGTTCCTGGGCGTCGGCGTTGGCGCTTACTCGGCCGGCATCTTCCATCTGGTGACGCACGCGTTCTTCAAGGCTCTGCTGTTCCTCGGCGCGGGCAGCGTGATTCACGCGCTCGCCGGCGAGCAGGATATGCGCCGGATGGGCGGGCTCCGCAGCAAGATACCGTTGACGTTCTGGGTGATGCTGGCGGCGGCGCTTGCGATTTCGGCGCTGCCCTTCACGAGCGGCTTCTACAGCAAGGACGAAATTCTGCTCGGCGCCTATGCGCACAACCCGCTGATGTTCTGGATCGGTGTGGTGACTGCGGCGATCACGGCGTTCTACATTTTCCGCTCGATTTTCATGGTGTTCTTCGGCCAGTACCGCGGAGATGAGCACCCGCACAAATCGCCTTGGGTGATGCTGGCGCCATTAGTGGTGCTCGCGTTTTTGTCCCTCGCGGGCGGGAAACTGTTTCCCGTTTCTGGCTTCCTTGAGCCGGTGTTCGGGCAACATGAACTGCATCACGATCCCATGCTGGTGATCATCGGATCGAGCGCTGGATTTGTGGGAATCGCGCTGGCGTACGTCGGGTACGTGCTGAAGCCCGGGCTGTTCGACGGCCTGACACGCTCCCTGTCCGGACTGACCTTTGTGTTCGACAAGGTCTACGAATGGCTGATCGTTCGCCCGACGGTGGCCGGTTCGCGCGCGGTGCTGTGGCAGGCGGTGGACGCCGCTCTTATTGACGGCTCGGTGAATGGCGTGGCACGGAAGGCGCGGGGCATCGGCGGCGTCCTGCGGCAACTGCAATCGGGAAACATCCGGAGCTACGCGGCCTGGGTGGTGTTGGGATCGGTCGGGGTGCTGCTCGCGCTCGGCCTGGCGGGAGGTGGACGCTAATGCTGCTGAACGCCGTGCTGCTGGTGCCGCTAGTCGGGTTCCTTGTGCTGCTGATCCTACCGAGAGACCGCGAGAACGCGGCGCGGACAATCGCGCTGGCCGTCTCGATCGTCGCCTTCCTGGTCTCGCTCGGATTGATCGCGGGCTTCGATCGAAACAACGCCGAGATGCAGTTCGAACTCAACCTCCCATGGATTGCCTCTCCGGAGATCCAGTACCACATCGGTGTGGACGGGCTGAGCCTGTGGCTGGTGATTCTGACGACGCTCCTGACGCCGATCGGAATCCTGATTTCCTGGCGATCCATCGACCGCAGGGTGAAGGAGTTCTATCTCTTCTTCATCCTGATGGAGTTCGGGCTCATCGGCGTCTTCATCGCCCTGGACCTGTTCCTGTTCTATGTGTTCTGGGAAATCTCGCTCGTACCAATGTACTTTCTGATCGGCGTGTGGGGACATGAGCGACGCATCTACGCGGCTGTTAAGTTCTTCATCTACACGAGCGTCGGCTCGCTGATGATGCTGGCCGCGATCATCTATCTGTACAACCGTACCGGCACGTTCGATTACGGGGGTATTCTCGGCGCGTTCATGAGCGGGCAGGTGGACCTCACGAACTTCGAAGAAATGCTGCTCTTCCTCGCGTTCTTCCTCGCGTTCGCAATCAAGGTGCCGCTGTTCCCGCTGCACACGTGGCTGCCGGATGCGCACGTCGAAGCGCCGAGCGCGGGTTCCCTGATGCTGGCGAGCGTGATGCTCAAAATGGGCTGCTACGGGCTGCTGCGATTCTGTCTGCCGATGTTCCCGACAGCATCGCGCAACTTCGCCCCCTGGATCGTGACGCTGGCGATTATCGGCATAATCTACGGAGCTCTGGTGGCACTGGTGCAGCCGAACATGAAGAAACTGGTGGCGTATACGTCGGTGAGCCACCTGGGCTTCGTCGTGCTCGGCATTTTCTCGTTCACGCAGTTCGGCGTGGATGGCGCGGTCTACCAGATGCTGAACCACGGCATCTCGACCGGCGCCCTGTTTGTGCTGGTGGGATTCCTCTACGAGCGCCGGCACTCGCTGGAGATCAAGGATTACGGCGGCGTGGCGACCGTGGCGCCGTGGCTCTCCACAGCGTTCATGATAACGTCGCTCGCGAGCATGGGGCTGCCGATGCTGAACAACTTCGTCGGCGAGTACCTCGTGCTGCAGGGCGCCGCACAGGCTAGTTTCAAGTGGGCGGTATACGCGGCGATTGGCGTGATTCTTTCAGCGGCGTACATGCTGTGGCTCTACCAGCGCGTTTTCTACGGCGAGACGCCGGAGAGCGTGCGTGAGCACGTATACGACATGACCGGCCGCGAGTGGGCGGCAATGGTCCCCCTGGTCGTGCTGATGGTGTGGATGGGTAGCTTCAGCCAGAGCTTCCTGCCGCCGATTTCAAAGACGAGCGCGGCGATTCTGGAACGGACCAGGGTGGGCGTCGTAATCCACGTGAAGGCCGCCTTCCCGGTGCAGGAGGTTGCGCGTGCCCGCTAACTTCATGCCGCCTGCGCCTGCGGAGTACATCCGGATTCTGCCGGAGATTATTCTGGTGATCTTCGCGACGCTCGCGATGGTGCTGGAGCCGCTGACCAGTTCGCGATCGAAGGCTCTCATCGGATATCTCGCGACCGGTGGACTCTTCATGGCGCTGGGCGGGGCGGTGTGGGCTCAGGTCTACCCGGGCCCGGCGTTCAGCGAGATGCTTGTGGTGGATGGCTTCGCGACGTTCTTCCGCGTGCTGTGCATCGTTGCCGGCATCCTGGTGGCCCTGCAGTCGATGGCGTACCTGAGGCGCGAGGGAGTGGAGGGCGGCGAATATTACGCACTGCTGCTGTACTCGGTGGCGGGGCAATGCATCATGTCGGCCGCGAACGAGCTGATCGTGATCTTCATCGGGCTGGAGATCTCTTCAATCGCGAGCTATGTGCTGGCCGGATACGTGCGCCGGAACAAGCTGGCGAACGAGGCGTCGGCGAAGTACTTCCTGCTGGGATCGTTCGCGACCGCGTTTCTGCTGTACGGGGTGGCGCTGATTTTTGGCGCGACGGGAACGACGAACCTGCTCGCGATCCAGGACGTGCTCGCCAACTCGCGGTCAGGGATGCTGGTCACGACGGCCGCGTCACTGATGTTCGTCGGATTCGGGTTCAAGGTATCGGCCGCTCCGTTCCAGATCTGGGCGCCGGACGTGTACCAGGGCGCACCCGCGCCTGTGACGGCATTCCTGGCCGCAGGACCCAAGGCAGCCGCTTTCGCAGTATTCCTGCGCGTTTTCATGACTGCATTCGGTTCTATTGCCAACCGGTGGGAGCCGATTGTGTGGCTCTCCGCGCTTGCGACGATGGTACTGGGCAACTTCGCGGCGCTCACGCAGACGAATTTGAAGCGCCTGATGGCGTACAGTTCCATCGCGCACGCAGGCTACGTGATGGTGGCCGTGACTGCGCATTCGCCCGGCGGGGTTGCGGCGGCAATGTTCTACCTCGCGGCATACGTCTTCATGAATGTGGGCGTGTTCGCCGTCATCGCGTATTTCTCGCGGAAGGGCGAACGATACGTCAACATTCAGGATCTGGCCGGCTTGGGGCAGAGGCAGCCCGTTGTCGCGGGGCTTTTCACGGTCCTCCTGCTCTCTCTCATCGGAGTCCCGCTTACAGCTGGGTTCTTTGGGAAATTCTACATTTTCAAAGCGGCGCTCGGCGCCGATCTTGTCTGGCTGACTGTCCTGGGGCTGTTGAACAGTGCTGTATCGGTGTACTACTACCTGCGCATCCTGGTGGTGATGTACATGCAGGAGCCGACCGAGACCACGGCTAACCTGCCTCCGATACCGGCTGGCATCCAGGCCACTTTGTGGGCTTCGGCCGTAGCGACAATCGTGCTGGGCGTCTACCCGTCGCTGGTACTCGATTTCGCGGACCGTTCAGCCGAAGTGTTCAAATAGCTCGCGGCTCGTGCTCAGAAGGCGTCGCTTGAATGGATGCCGGCGGCGCTGAGGACTTCCGCCATTCTCTCGAGCGCGGATTTGTGGATCTGCGACACGCGGCTCTCATTGATGCCCATACCGCGACCGATCTCGCGCATCGTCTTGTCTTTGGTGTAGTACAGGAACACCACTTGCCGGTAACGATCCGGCAGCGTGTCCATGGCGGCGAGTAGCATCTCGCGCAGTTGGCCCAGCGAACACATCTGGTCGGGCCGCGTATCAGCGCCGGCGGGGTACTCGGGCACCGGCAGCTCTTCGTCATCCGGCTTGCGCGTGGAACTCGATACGAGGCCGGCGCACTGCATCTCGGAGGCGATCCGGCGCCACCGGTCCACCCCGACTCCCATTCGCGCCGCAAGTTCCGCCTCCGTCGGGTCGCGCTGCAGTTCGACAGAAAGTGCGTACGTCATAGCCTCGAGCTGCTTCTGCCGCCGGCGCATGTCACGCGAAGCCCAGTCGAGCTCGCGGAGGCTGTCGAGGATGGCGCCCTTGATCCGGTGCTTGGCGTAGCTCGAGAAGGCTACGTTCTTTTCGGCCCGGTACTTCGCGATAGCGTCGATGAGGCCGAGCACGCCCGCATGAATGAGGTCGTCGAGATCGACGTGCACCGGCAGATTCTCGTGTACCCGAATCGCGATCGCCTTTACGAGCGGCAGATGTTCAACCACCATCTGGTCGCGCATAGTACGCTCGATCACGGTTGCGGCGACGGGCTGTTCTGTTCCGGTTGGGCTCAGTGTCATGTGTGCGTTTCCTCGCTTTCGCGAACTGAATATGCAAGCGTCCGCCCGTACGCTCGGCGAGCGTTAGCGAAGTTGTACTTAGTTGCGTGAAATAAACGAGTTACACGTACTGAGGGGAACTACTTAGAGGGATACTGGCGGGCCGGGACACGGTTCAGATTGAACCGTCGCGTTTCACAGTGAAACTCGTGGCGTTTCAATTGCGGATTCTCCCGGCAAGCCAGGTCTTGAACGCCATCGCAGCAATCAGGAGGAGGACGCCGCCGCGGAACCGCCAATCGTCGAGCGTGACGGCAGCGAGGACCCCGAGGGCGCCGTAAAGGATGAAGCCGGTCAGCAGGCGGGTTGTTTGGATCTCCACCGACTCATGGTAACAGGCGGCGGAGACGCCTCCGTTTGAGGGGAGGCACAAGTAGGGGCGCTACTCGCGGCGGCGGCGGACTGACGCCGGGGACGGAATGTCGATGACCGGGATGAGGGAACTGGACTGGCGAGGTTCCGAGCGCGGGAGGCGGAGGGCGAGCTCCTCATTAAGAGTCCGGACGAACTCTTCAATCTGGACCTGCATGGCCTCCATCTTCTCGCGCATGTTGAGAATGATCTCGACACCGGCGAGGTTTACTCCGAATTCGCGCGTGAGTTTGAGGATCACCTCCAGGCGATCCAGATCGTCCTGCGTATAGAGTCTGGTATTGCCCTCGCTGCGGGATGGCTTGAGCAGCCCTTCACGTTCGTACAGCCGGAGCGTCTGCGGATGAATCTGGTACTGCTCGGCCACGGCCGAGATCATGAAGGCGGCCTTTTTTCTCGATTTGGCCATGACAGGCTACACCTCGCTCCAGAGGTCCGAACGTGGATCTTCGGGGTTCAGTTTCGCGAGCTCGCGCAGAATTTCCTTGGTGCGCTCGTCCCGGACCTTGGGTGGTTGCACGACCACTTCCACGATCTGATCGCCGCGCGTGTCCTTGCGTTGGTTGAAGACGCCCTTCTCGCGCATCCGGAACCTCTGGCCGCTGTGCGTGCCGGGCGGCACCTTCAGCAGCGCCCGTCCGCCGTCAATGGTTGGAACTTCAATTTTGGCCCCAAGGCCAGCCTCGGTTACGGTGATGGGAACGGTGATCTCAATGTTGTCGCCGTCTCGACGGAAGAACGGGTGCGGTTCGACCCGGACAGTGATGTAAAGGTCGCCGGCCGGAGCGCCGAACGTTCCCGCATTACCCTTGCCGGGCACGCGCAGCCGGCTGCCGTTCTGGACGCCGGGCGGGATCCGCACATCCACCTTCTCCTGCCGGACGGTGCGGCCGTCGCCGTGGCAGGTCGGGCAAACGTTCCTTAGCCGCCCGCTGCCCCCGCAACGGGGGCAGGTGAGGCTGAAGCGCATCGCGCCGGCCATTTGCGTTACGTTCCCTGTCCCGTTGCACTCCGGGCAGGTGACGTTGCCCGTGGCTGCCGAGCCCGAGCCTCCGCAGGTGGGACAGGTTTCCTGCCGGTTGATGGTGAGAGCGATTTGCGTGCCGCGGATGGACTGCCAGAAATCGATGTTCAGCGCGTATTCGAGATCCGCGCCTTTCTCCGGAGCGGCCTGTTGCTGGCCCTGACGGGCGCCGCGGCGGCCAAAGAGGTTGCTGAAGATGTCATGGAAATTACCTTCGCCGCCCTGCCCTGCGCCTGCCTGCCCGCCGCCCGGAGCGCCGGTCCGCGAGAAGATGTCTGAAAAATCGAACCCCTCGAAGTCCATGCCAGGACCTCCGGGAGCCGCGCCGGGCTGCGGACCGTGCTCGGAGTAAAAGCCCACCTGGTCATACATCTGCCGCTTCTTGGCGTCGCTCAGGACGTCGTATGCCTCTTGAACCTGCTTGAAGCGCTCTTCCGACGACTTGTCGCCGGGGTTCAGATCGGGATGGTACTTGCGCGCAAGCCGCCGGTACGCTTTGCGGATGTCCTCCTGGGCGGCTGAGCGGTCCACTCCCAGAGTTTTGTAGTAATCGTGCGTGGCGGCGGGCATAACAGTTCTCGTTACACGCCCGCGGCTCGCAACGCGAGACCCGCGAAGGGTCCCACGCTAAGAGCCGCGAGCACTAAGTTATCACTTCTTATTTTCGTCTACGTCAACGAACTCGGCATCGACGACGTTATCTTTCTTGGCCTGATCGGGGCCCGGGGCCTGGCCTGCCTGGCCTGCCGCTCCGGGCTGCTGATCGCCAGGAGCCCCCTGTGTGGAGGTGGCGCGATACATCGCTTCGGCCATCTTGTGGCTGGCCGTCGTGAGCCGCTCGCGCGCCTGATTGATCTGCTCGACGGTGCCGTCCTTCATCACCTTCTTGGTCTCTTCCAGCGCCGTTTCGATCTCGTGCCTGTCGGCTTCGGATACCTTCGAGCCGTGCTCCTTGAGCATCTTCTCGACGTTGTAGACCATGGCGTCCGCCTGGTTGCGCGCCTCGATCTCCTCCTTCTTCCGGCGATCGTCGGATGCGTGCGCTTCGGCGTCCTTGGTCATCTTGTCCACCTCGCCCTTGCTCAGGCCGGAGGAAGACGTGATGGTGATCTTCTGCTCGTTGTTGGTGGCGCGATCCTTCGCGGTGACGTTGAGGATGCCGTTAGCGTCGATGTCAAAAGTCACCTCAACTTGCGGAATGCCGCGCGGGGCCGGCGGAATGCCGACTAGCTGGAATACGCCGAGCAGCCGGTTGTCCGGAGCCATCGAGCGTTCACCCTGATAGACCTTGATCTCTACCGAGGTCTGGCTGTCGGATGCGGTCGAGAACACCTCGCTCTTGCGCGTCGGAATGGTTGTGTTCCGCGGGATCAACACTGTCATGACGTTCCCGAGCGTCTCGATGCCGAGCGAGAGCGGGGTGACGTCGAGCAGCAGGACGTCCTTCACCTCGCCGCCCAGGACGCCGCCCTGAACCGCCGCGCCGATCGCGACGACTTCGTCCGGGTTGACGCCTTTGTGCGGCTCCTTGCCGAAGAAGTCCTTCACCATCTGCTGCACTTTCGGGATGCGGGTGGAGCCGCCGACCAGAACGACCTCGTCGATCTTGTTGGGAGAGAGACCGGCATCCTCAAGGGCCCGTTTCAGCGGCTGGAGCGTACGGTCGAGAATCGGCTGGACCATCTGCTCGAAGCGCGAGCGCGTGAGTTTCATGGCGAGGTGCTTTGGGCCGCTCGCGTCAGCGCTGATGAAGGGGAGATTGATCTCGGTCTCAAAAGTGGTTGACAGCTCGATCTTCGCCTTCTCGGACGCTTCCTTGAGCCGCTGTAGCGCCATCTGGTCATGAGACAGGTCGATCCCGGTCTCGCCCTTAAACTCCCCAATGATCCACTCAATGATGCGCTGGTCGATGTTGTCGCCGCCCAGGTGCGTGTCGCCGTTAGTGGACTTCACCTCGACGACGCCTTCGCCGACTTCGAGGACGGAGATGTCGAACGTGCCGCCGCCGAAATCGAATACAGCGATCGTCTCGTTCGTTTTCTTGTCCAGGCCATACGCGAGCGCGGCCGCCGTGGGCTCATTGATGATGCGCGCCACCTCGAGACCTGCGATCCGGCCGGCGTCCTTGGTCGCTTGGCGCTGGGCGTCATTGAAGTACGCCGGAACGGTTATGACCGCCTGCGTGATCTTCTCGCCCAGATGCGATTCGGCCGCTTCCTTCAGCTTCGTGAGCACCATTGCCGAGATCTCGGGCGGCGAGATCTGCTTGCCGTTGATATCGACACGAGCGTCACCATGCGTGCCCGCGACGATCTTATACGGCACCAGGCGCATTTCCTCGCTGACTTCCTCGAACCTCCGGCCCATAAAGCGCTTGATGGAGTAGATCGTGTTTTCGGGATTCGTAACCGCTTGCCGTTTTGCGACCTGACCGACAAGCCGTTCGCCGCTCTTCGTGAAGGCGACGACAGAGGGCGTGGTACGCGCGCCTTCCTGATTGGGGATGACGACCGGCTGGCCGCCTTCCATGACGGCGACAACCGAGTAGGTGGTCCCCAGGTCGATGCCAATGATTTTGCTCATTTCGCTCCCAGCCTCCTAGAATAAGGGCATACAGATGAATTGCTCTTCATGGCAGCCTGGATCTCCAGACTGCCTTAGCACAAAACCATTATCAAACCTTAGCAAAGTACTGTCAACCATCGCGAAGATCGCGCTTCTAGCTATATTCTTGACCGCCTGCGGCTCTCGGGAGCGTGCCGCACCGGACGCCTCACAGCGACAACCCCTCCTGATCGCTGCGGCTGCCGATCTGGCAAACCTGCAGAAACCGCTCCTGGAGGCTTTTGCCAGTGTCGGCGCAGCGCACGCGGAGTTCGTACTGGGTTCCAGCGGCATCCTGGCGCGCCAGATTGAGCAGGGCGCGCCATACGATGTGTATCTGTCCGCGAACCAGGAATACGTGCGCGCGCTGGCGCAGAGCGGCAGATTGGATGCCGCCACCGTACGGGTATACGCCGTCGGGCGCGTGGGCCTGTGGTCTCGAGGGCAACAAGTGAAAGAGCTGAAGGAGCTCGCCAGCGACGCGGTGGTTCACGTTTCCATGCCAAACCCCGCGCATGCTCCCTACGGAGTGGCTGCGCGAGAAGCGCTTGAGAAGGCAGGGCTGTGGACCAAAGTGGAGTCCAAGGTGGTTTACGGGGAAAACGTGCGGCAGGCATTGCAGTACGCGGAAAGCGGGAACGCGGAGGTCACACTGACGGCATGGTCGCTGATACACGACCGCGGAGGAGTGCTGTTGCCGGCTGAGCTGTACACTCCAGTGCTGCAGGCCGGTGCGGCGGTCCGGGGTTCGAAGAGGGCCGAGGTGGCGCGGCGGTTCCTGGAGT
>DATMXS010000059.1:0-2389 GCA_035561355.1 Bryobacteraceae bacterium
TCCCGTTCGCCGACGAGCCGAGCAGGGCGAACGCGCTTGCGTCGATGCTAACTCCATTGGTGAGGCCGGCCATCGAGGGCCCGGTCCCGCTGGCGCTGTTCGACGCCCCCCAGGCAGGGACAGGGAAGACCTTGCTGGCCGAGGTCGTTGCGGGTATCGCGACCGGTCGTCCGGCCGAGACGTTCTCGGCGCCGACGGATCCAGAAGAATGGCGGAAGAAGATCACGACGGCCCTGTTCTCTGGCACGAGCGTGGTTGTAATCGACAACGTCGTCCATCGCCTGGACGCGGACTCACTCTGCATGGCCCTAACGGCCACGACGGTTGTCGACCGCCAGTTTCGGACGTTCGATAAGATCGTCCTTCCGGTGAAGTGCGCGTGGATCGCGACAGGGAATAACATTCAGGTCGGCGGCGACATGCCGCGGCGCTGCTACTGGGTCCGGCTGGATGCCAAGCTATCGCAGCCGTTCCGGCGAACGGGATTCCGCCACGCCGACCTTAGCAGGCTGCTGAAATACGCACAGTAACTCCCAGAATCCTTCTGACTGCGATGTTTTTGGGGTTACAGGAGGCCGTCCAGGCCCTGCAGGCGGCCGTTTCCGTGCTGAAAAACACCCCTTTTCCGGGGTGCGGGCACACTTCGCCCTATGCGGCGGCTGATTGAACGCGCAGGTTCCTCAGCCGGACCATGTTGTATGCAGCGGCAGCGAACGTGAACATCCAGGCCACCTTCTCCAGCCCGCGATGCCGGACCTTGCGCATCCCGGCCACGGTCTTCATCCAGCCGAAGACCTCTTCGATTCGCTTACGCTTCCGCAGGCTCACGGCATAGCCCCCGTGCCGCGTCGTGCGGCCGTCGATCGCACTCGACCGCCCACTCGTATTCTGCGCCACGTGCGGAGTGATGTTCATCCTGCGAAGTTCGCGCACGAAGTCGCGGGTATCGTAGCCCCGGTCCGCGCCCAGCGTCATGCGGTAATCACCGTCGAGGCGTTCCGCCATGAGCAGCGCCGCGTCGCGCTCCGCGGTTCCGTTGGCCTGCAGAACCTCGGTCACCATCACCAGTCCGTTGCGGTTCTCCATCAGAACGTTGCCGCAATAGGCCAGCTTCGCTTCGTGGCCGCCGCTCTTGCGAGCCAGCCGGCAATCGGGGTCTGTGGTCGAACAATGCGTGGCGTTGGACCGCTTTTCGCCGTGAAAATCCACCGTCGGGTTGCCCTTGTCCGGGTCCGACGGCGGCTGGAGATCGTCCTTCTTGCGAAAGCTCTTCTGCCCGGCCCAGGCTTCCACCAGCGTGCCATCCACGCTGAAGTGCTCGTCGCTGAGCAACCCGTCCTGGCGGGCTTGCGTGAGAATCTGCCCAAAGAACTCCTCGGCAATGTTGCCCTCCAGGAGCCGGTCCCGGTTCTTCGTGAACACGGTCGGAACCCAGACGGGGTCATCCATATTCAGCCCGACGAACCAGCGGAACAGGAGGTTGTAGTCCAACTGCTCCATCAGCATGCGTTCGCTGCGGATGGTATAGAGCACCTGCAGCAGCAGCGCCCGGAGCAGCTTCTCGGGAGCGATGGAAGGCCGGCCGCCCTTGGCGTAGATTTCGTCGAAGCGGGGCGACATCTCCTTGAGAGCGAGGTCAGTCATCTGCCGAATGGCCCGCAGCGGGTGCAGGCGAGGAACCCGCTCCTCCGGCGAAACGTAGCTGAACATCCCGGCCTGCTGGCGATCGTCTCCACGCATGCAACATAAGACGATCAGAATGTTTCAGAGGCTACCCGCGAAAGGAGTTTTTCAGCAGCCTGTTAGAACCTGGGTCCGAGAGCAGCGTGGCGAATTGATTGTGGCGCTCCTCACAATCGCGCGTTACTGGTACGTCCAGGGGCGACCAGAGCCGAAAGGGGCAAGGCCGCTCGGCAGCTTCGAGGCATGGTGCACAGTAGTCGGAGGGATGCTCGAATCGGCAGGCGTCGCCGGCTTCCTCGCCAACGCCGACACGATGTTCGACCGAGCTGATTCGGAGGCGGCTCAATGGGAGGCGTTCCTGTTGGCGCTCGCGGAGATGTTCGGCAGTGAGTCATTCCGAGTGAATGATATCGTCAACGGGCTTTCGCTAAAGGACGGGACTGAGGCGGCGCGTGCAGAGCGTCTGGCGGCTGCGCTTCCGGACTCCCTTGCAGACGGACCGGACCACGCCGGCGGCTTCTTCCGGCGGCGCGTGGGGAAGAGCTTTGCGGCGCGGGCAGGCCGACGCTTCGGTGACAGCCAAGTATTCATCGGGCGTGCAGACGAGGACAAAAAGACCAAGGTGCAGCGGTGGAAGGTAGTCCGGCGATGAATCAATGTTGTGGAGCTGGTGCGCCCAACCTACGGCCCGCGAGCGGCGATCGCC
>DATMXS010000060.1:0-73307 GCA_035561355.1 Bryobacteraceae bacterium
GCTCTGAGCCAACAGGAGAAGGGCGACAAAGCGCGGCAGGATTCCGTGCCGATCTATCAGGTCACAGTGGAGAGGCGCAGCATTCGCGCTCTCAATTACGGGCATCGCAGCGAGCCGACGAAGATCGATTTCAACGGAACCGTTCTCCTGCCTAAGGCCGAAGGCGAAGCCAAGGTCGAGAGCAAGGGCGGTGTAGTCGAGATCGACTGCAAATTCGAGAAGCTGGAAGCGCCGACCCGGTTCGGGCCCGAATACCTCACCTACGTTTTGTGGGCGATTACGCCCGACGGGCGGCCCGTCAGTCTGGGCGAGGTCCTGACCGACGGCTCCGGAGCAAGTAAGCTCAGGGCCACGACTTCGTTCCAGACTTTCGGGCTGATTGTCACTGCTGAGCCGTATTTCGCCGTGACCCAGCCCAGCAACGTCGTTGTGCTGGAGAACGTACCGCGCCCGGACACCGCCGGCAAAGTGGAACAGGTTGAGGCGAAGTACGAATTGCTGCCGCGAACCGGGAATGCGGTCGCGGCGCGAACAGTCGATGTTCAACAACCTGCTTCCACCGGAGCAAAAGAGATTCCGCTGGACCAGTACGAAGCGGTGCTCGCGTTGTACCAGGCACAGAACGCAGTGCAGATTGCGCGCTCGCAGGGCGCCGACCGCTTCGCCGCAGACACCTTGCAGAAGGCGGAGCAGCTTTATCAGGACGCGCTGAAGCTGCATAGCGACAAGCCGGGCAGCAAGCAGGTGGTGATGATCGCGCGCGAAGCCGTTCAGAAAGCCGAAGACGCGCGGACGATCGCGCGGAGACACGAGCGGCAGACCCAGCCGATGTCGCAGTCGAGCCGCTAAGCGCCAGCGAACTCAGGTCCGGCTTCCGAGCTCCCGAATCACGCGGCAGGGATTGCCGGCTGCGAACACATTCGCCGGAATGCTCCGCGTAACCACGCTCCCGGCCCCGATCGTGGAGCCGGCGCCAATGGCGATGCCTGGGCATAGGATCGCAGCTCCGCCGATCCAGACATCGCTCCCAATGCTGACGGGGAGCGCGTATTCCTTGCCCGTGGCCCGAACCGCGCCTCGAGCGGGTGCGTGGCAGCGTAGACGTGGACCCAGGCCCTATGAGCACGCGGTCCCCAATCGTCACCCAGGCACAATCAAGGATGATACAGCCGAAGTTGATGAACACGGCGGCGCCAGCACGAATATGCGAGCCGTAATCGAGGCGGGACTATGTCGCAACCCGGGCCGAGCGAATCGAACAATTGCGACAGCACCGCCTCCCGACCCGCGGCATCGTCCGGACCGGCAGAATTGAACTGCGCACATAACCACCGCGCGCGCTGCCGCGCCTGGACCAAAGAAGGTTCATAGGGGTCGTATAACTCCCCCGCGAGCATCCTGTCCCATTCCTCTGAGCGGTGCTGCATTGCTCCATGCTATCTGAGATCACGGCTGTCCAAAACAGCTGCATTGCCCGGGACACCGCCCGTCGATGAGGTCTCTCAACGCGTTCAGGCACGCTCTCGGAGTCGCAGGTCATCGGGTATCTGGATCTACCCCAATGACGGGCTGCAGCAAGTCCTGAAAGTACTAGCAGTACTAGGCCGCTAACTTTGGGCTACCCCCTCTCGCGAAAGTTCACGTCTACCACAGTTGTAAGACACGGCCAGTCAGTCGCGGCCCAGTCCGCCTCGGGCCGCCCCCCAATATCGGCAAAGTCCCTGTAAATAGTAGGTGTTGCCGAGTATCCTGAGATCCGACCTGTCCCGCTGCATTCACAGCATTCGGCAGTTCGGAGTCCCCGAAATGTCGGCATGCTTTACCTTGCGCGCTTCCCGTCGGTCGCCCGATGTTTCCGATTAAACCGGTTGACAGTGGATAATCCGATGCTTAAATATGTATGTACAAACTGGGGTAGACAGTACCCCCCAAATGCGTGATCCGCCTTCTGAATCAAGAAATGGCGGCAGCCTGCGCGTTGACTTTTGCCGTCGTGTTCTGCCACGCCGCCTGACGGCCAAGATGGGCGGCAGCCTGCGGGTTTACCGTTGCCGTGGTTTCTGCGACGGAACGGATACGCAACCCAAAGATCAGATGTAACCACCGCTGCGAGTTTAGGCCGCCAGCCGTTCGGCGCCGCGGCATTCTTTGCGAGAGTTGAGCACCAAGTGCCGGCCTGTCCAGGCCGGCCGTTGAGCAACAGAGAGCAGCCCTATGTTCTGTTCGCCTATCTGCTCCGGAGGACGCGTTGACGGATCCATGTTCCGCACTAGCTCACTGTCGTTCAGACTTGCGTTGGTATGCGCTGATGGTGAAGCGCCGCTCCGAGAAGACTATCGCGCTCATCCTCGAGCACAAGGGACATCGCGGATTCGTGCCGATGTGCTGCTCGCGGGAGCGGCGATCGGATCGGATTGTCGAAACTGAGGAGCCGCTGTTTCCGGGCTACCTCTTTTGTCGTTTTGATCTCAACGACCGCAGAGTCCCCATCCTGACTACGCCCGGTGTCATTCGCATATTAGGCGTTGGGAACACGCCGTCGCCGGTAGCCGATGAAGAGGTTGCGGCGATACAGAGAATCGTCAGTTCCGGCTTGCCCGCTCAGAAGTGGCGGTACGTTGACGCAGGCAGCGCCGTGCAGATCATGAGCGGATCGCTGGCCGGTGTCAAGGGCCTTTTTGTCAAGGCCAAGAATGGTGACCGCTTAGTTGTGTCAGTCACGCTCCTGCGGCGGTCGGTGGCCGTGGAGATAGACGCGGCACTGGTCGCGCCGATCTGGGGAGCCCGGCTCTCTTCGGGTACCGAGGGCGCGCGACAGAGCGTCAGGAGTGTCGCCTAGCCGATTCTGCGGATCACAACGCGGAGCGAGGAAATTGGGGCTATCCCCCTGGATGGTGGTACGCCACGCTGTCGCCGCACGAGAGGATGCATGCCTATCCTGGAAAGCGATTCAAAGCTAGTCTTGCTGCGCTTATCGGCCGACGAGTTCGATGAGTTGGTCGGTATGTGCAGCCTCCCCGGAGGCGACCGAAGTATCCCGGATCTCGTTCGTGCAGCAATCCACCACGACATCACCGGCCACGGCCAGACGGGGGTTCGGCAACTCGCTGCACAAGCTGCGAGGCTCGAGAAGTTATTGGCGGAGCTCGAATGCGGAATGAACCGTCTGGAGCGCCACGTTGCGCTTCTGCGGGACGCATATCGACAATCTTCGGCTAGTGTTCCGGCCCGGCCGGCACTTTTGGGCGGTGGTGAACGGAGCCCGGAGTGACTGTTAGCCGACGAGCAGCCGGGCAGGTCACGCTCGTGTGCCAGGACCTCCGGGTCGGGATCCGGGTGGTCGATAGTCCGAGCACTATGACGCTGCTTAGCCGCCTGGCGGACGTTTTGCCTGGCGCGGTGGTCACCACGGACGCGATATCGAAAGCGCAGTACACGGTCGTGGAGTTGCCGCGCACAGTCCGGTCGCGGTTCGTGATCCGTTCGAGTGGCCGGCGGTCAAGGCGAGTTTCCAGCGCAACCGAGGTAGTGGAATACCTGCGCTCCCAATTGTCAACGCAAGTTGCGGAAACAGCCCGATGCCGAATCTTCGTTCACGCAGGCGTCGTCGGATGGAAGGGCCGCGCAATCGTGCTGCCCGGGCGGAGTGGCGCGGGGAAGACGACGCTGGTTGCGGAACTGCTTCGCGCAGGCGCGACCTACTACTCCGATGAATACGCGGTTGTCGACGAGGATGGAGGGATCGACCCGTTCTGTACGCCGCTACAAATCCGCTCCACTCACACCAGTCGCAAGCACGCGCGAACTCACGAACAATTTGGCGCCCGGGCCGGCACTGAGCGGATCCCGGCAGGCCTGGTCGTGTTTGCGACTTTTCGGGCAGGACACGCGTGGACGGCGCGCGCCTTGAGCCCAGGAAATGCACTCGCCCTTTTGCTTGCAAACACAATTTGTGCCCGCACGCGGCCAGACGCAGCGATCGCCGCGCTGGGGAAAACCGCTGTCGCTCCTGCATTCATTGCATGCCGAGGGGCAGCGCACGAGGCCGCACACCAGATCCTAAACCTATTGGAGGGAGGAGCCTGAGGTGAACCCAACGGCACGGAAGTCAGACCTGACCATCGAGACACTGGCAGGGGAGACGGTTGTGTACGACACGAAGTACCACAAGGCGCACTGCCTGAACTCTATGGCTGCGAGGGTCTGGCAGTATTGCGACGGCACTAACTCGGTCGCCGACATCACCCGTCGGCTCAAAGAAGATTATGCGTCCGCGGACGAGGAGGTTGTCCAAACTGCGCTGCTCAGATTACAGAAGGCTAACCTCCTGGGAACGGAATACGCGGTTCCGTCGCGGCGCGATATGGCAAAGACGCTTTCGCTACGAGCCGCGCTCGCCGTACCGCTGATTTCGTCCGTGGCGATCCCAACGGCTGCCGCGGCAAAATCCAAAGACAAAAAAGACAAGAAGAACAGAACGAAGTAGCCGTCAAGATACGCGCGAACGACTGTGCAAGACGGACCTTTACAGGCAGTACCGCAGATCCCGCCGGAGCGGATCGTCCTCGCTTGTGCGCGCGCCGCATTCGGCCCGGCTGCCGAAGCGGCGCTGCGCACTCTGCTGATGGCAGCCACGCCGAACTGGGACCAGGTCACGCAGCTTGCGCACCAGCACGCGGTTTTTCCTGCCGTCGCGGCTGCGTTGTCGGGCGTCGCACCGGATCTTGTTCCCGCAGCCACGCTCGCACGCGTCCGCCGGCAGCTGAGGCGGTCCACGGCGTGGAGCCTGGCGATCGCAGATGACCTACTGCATGTGGATCGGCTCTTGCGTGCCGAGCGGGTTCCGTACCTCCCGTTCAAGGGGCCGGCGCTGGCCTCCCTGCTCTGCGGAACGCCCTGCTTGCGGCAGTGCGCCGACCTCGACCTGCTGATCGAGAAGCGGGATTCCGAGCGGGCCGTTGCTGCTCTCGAGCGCGCCGGATACGTACCGGCGCTGCCTCCCGGGATGGATGTGAAGACGTACGCAAAAACACACTCTGTTCTTGCGATGGAACGGCCGGGGGGCAAAGCCGTAATCGAGTTGCACTGGGAACTGATGCCCGCCTCCTATCGGCTTCCGCTCGAGTACACCGAACTGGACCGGTTTGCGACGCCTGTACTTATCTGCGGAACGCCCCTCAAAACGTTCGGTGCGGAACACACGGCCCTGGTTTTGGCGGTGCACGGTGCAAAGCACTGCTGGGAACGGTTGGGGTGGATACGGGATATCGCACTGCTAGTGCATTGCCAGCCGGGTCTCGACTGGGCCAGAGTGGTGGCCGCCGCGCGCAAGCACCATTGTTGCCGTATGCTCGTTCTCTCGGTCGAGGTGGCGTGCTCGCTTTTCCCGGTGAAAATGCCCGAAGCGATCACCGAGCTTGCGAAGGCCGATCGCCGGGTGACTGTGACCGCCGATTTGGTGCGGGACAGCCTGTTTAGAGGGGCAGCACGGGACGATGTCCATGAGCTTGCTTTCGCTGTGTCGGTCCGCGATCGCGTGCGCGATTGCGCGGGGATCTGGCTGCGGTTCGTGGCCGCACGGCTAAAACCCAACGAAGCAGACGAGCGCGCCCTGAAGCTGCCGGCCTTTGCGCGGTCGCTGTACTGGCTTATCCGGCCATTGCGGCTATTCACTGTCTATGGCGCACGAGCTGCTGCATGCCTGGCCTTGGCGGCGATCGGAGTCAGTTCCCATGCGACTGCGGGAAGCACAACGGAGGCTTTACCGAGTGGCGCCGTGCGCAGAGCTGCGCTGGCCCGTATACCTGGACGCGCATAGAGAGGCTCGTCTGGCGCCCCGGGCGGCCCGGAGAGCCGGCGAGGTCTGGGAAGAGGGTTGACGGTGATGGCACTTTCGATCGTTTTCGTATTGGCAGGCCTAGGCCTATTGCAGGCGCAAGCCACAGGGCAGACCGTCCCGGGCGCCTCGACGGCCGCATCTCTCCCTGTCCGCGACCCTGCGTACCGAGTCGGCCCCGAAGACCAAATCAACATCAACGTCGTGCAAGGCGAGGAGGTCAACGGCCGCGAATACAAAGTCGGACCGGATGGCGACATCAGCGTCCCACTGATCGGACGCGTGCACGCCGCGGGGCTGACCCTGGATGAGCTGGAAGCAGAGCTGCGAAGCAGGTTCAGCCGCTACATCGAACGCCCGCAGTTGGCTGTCAGCATCACAGATTTTCGCAGCCAACCAGTGTCGGTCTTGGGAGCCGTCGTGCACCCCGGCACAGTGTACCTTCGTTCACGCAAAACCGTCCTGGAAGCGATCAGTGAAGCGGGAGGGTTGCGTCCAGATGCCGGGCCCACGGCCACGATCACTCGAAAGGCAGGCGCCAAGCTCCCTCTACCCGGCGCCAGCGTGAGCGGCGATGGCGCGAGCAGAGTGCAGCTGAACCTCGTAGCCGCCACATCCGGAGACTCGTCTCAGAACCTGGAGGTTCAAGCCCATGACGTGATCCAGGTGTCTGAAGCGCGAATGGTCTACGTGCTCGGCGAAGTTTCCCGACAGGGCGGCTTGCCGATTACCGGCACCAGTGACCTGACCATCATGCAGGTGATTTCCGCTGCAGGAGGACTGACCAGGATCGCGGCCTCGAAAGAGATTCGCATCCTGCGTCCGGTCGCAGGCTCGACTGGGCGCGAGGAAATCAAAGTCAATTTCAAAGAAGTCCTGTCGGGCAAATCGGCCGATGTCGCCCTGGTCCCGAACGACATCGTTTTTGTTCCGGATAACAAGGGCAGGAGGATTGCGACCCGCGTCCTCGAGTCCGCCATCAGCGCCGGCACAAGCATCCTTACTTTAGGCGCAGTGTACCGATAGCCTCGTCATGCGACCTCAAGATCATCCCGATAACAAGGTTGGACCGAAACTCCGCCTGCCGGCTCCGTACCGGCCCGCAAGCGCCGGTGTCGTCCCTTACGGGAGCGCCGCCGCGACGTTCGATGTTTCTGATGATTTCGATTCGACGCTGTACCAGTCGTGGCGGTTGCTCCTCCGCAGCAAAGCCAAAATCCTCATCGCGGCCGTGCTCGGCGCCGTGCTCGGCTTATCGTTCGATGCTACGAAAGTGGCGACCTACGAGGCGAAGACCCTGATCGAAGTGATGCCGCCCAGCGAACAGACAGGCGCGATCCGTTTTGCGACTTTGAGTCCGGCCGTCGATTCGTCCTGGGTGGACACACAAGTTGCGATCCTGAAGAGCCGCTCAACGGCCGATCGCGTCACGGCAAAACTGAAAGAGCCTCCACGGACCGGGGATACGCTCGAGATGACGCCGCTTCAAAGCTGGGGTCGCAAGTTCGGGTTCAGAATGCAGGCGCATCCGGACAGTTTCGGGCGTGCGCTCTCGATGGCGCGACGCACGCTCCATGTCGATCCGGTCGGGCAAACGCGGATTGTGGCGATCACCTGCTCTTCGACGGATCCGAATGTTTCGGCCCGTTTCGTGAACGCACTCGTTCAGGACTTCATGGACGAGACGGAACGCGCCCGGTCGGCATCGAGCGAACAGGCGCAGATCTGGTTGAAGCAGCAAGTTAGAGAGCTCAAGACCCGCCTGGAGGCTGGTGATCGCGAATTGCAGCAGTACGCGCGAAGCGCTGGCCTGTTTACCAATTCAGGCAGTTCGCTGCCCGGACTGGAGACACTGCGCAGGCTCGAGCAGGAACTCGCGGCGGCGCAGGCCGATCGCGTGACCAAGCACTCGCGTCTGAATCTACTCTCGTCGCTACCCCAACAGTCGCTCAGCCTGTTCGCGGAGGATACCACCGTCAGGACCCACGAGGCGCAGTTCGCGGACCTGCAGCGGCAGATGGCCGAACTGCGGGCATCCTTCACACCTGAGCACTACCGCGTGCAACGTTTACAGGCACAGATCACACAGCTAGACTCGGTCCTCAAAGACGAGCGTGCAGGCCTGCTGATTCGCGCGCGGCGTGACTATGAGGAAGCCGCTCGGCACGAAGAGTTGCTATTGGGCACACTGAAGCGGCAGGGTGGCGTCGTGTCCGATCACGCTGTGCGGCAGATCAACATGCGGCAGTTAGAGCGCGAGCTGGATCTCACCAGGCAACTCCATGACAGCATGCTGCAGAAGTTGAATGAACTGGGGGTGACTTCCGCGATCCGCGCCAGCACGGTCAGGGTCATCGATCGTGCTACTCCTTCTGGTGTTCCCGATATTCCTCTGCCGGTACGGAATCTCGTTCTGGGAGCTTTCGCGGCAATGGCCCTATGCGCGGGTTTCCTGGTCATCCGAGACCGCGTGGATGCTAACGTCAGGGCTCCTGGCGAAGGTCCTCAATACCTGAATGTCCCCGAGTTCGGAGTCATACCGAGTGCGAAGGCGGATCCGGATTGGCCAGCGCTCAACTACGCCGCGAACGGGTTGATACCACTGCGGACGGCAGACAACTCCGTCGAACTCGCCACGCTGCGGCGAAGCCCCTCCATGATGGCGGAATCGTTCCGGAGAACACTGGCTTCAATCTTGTTCGCGCGGCCTAACGGTGAGCGGCCTCGAATTTTAGTGGTGACAAGCCCGGGACCGGGTGAAGGCAAGAGCACGGTTGTATGCAACCTCGGTACGGCGCTCGCAGAGATCAAACATCGCGTCCTGCTGATCGACGCCGACCTGCGCAACCCACAGCTGCACAGAACGTTCGATGTACCAAACAGCTGGGGACTCAGCGATCTCCTACGTGAGGCGGATCGAGTCCAGGAGCTCCCGCTCGAGGCGCTCGCAAAACCGACGGACATACCCAATCTCTATCTGCTGCCCAGCGGGCCCTCAGCGGTTTCTATCAGTCACTTGCTCTTCTCTGAGCCGATGGCTGAGTTACTTCGCAGGTTCAGCCGGGAATTCGATACGGTATTGATCGACACTCCTCCGGCACTTGTGTTCGCCGACGCGCGGATTCTGGGAAGCATCAGCGACGGGGTCATCCTGGTTCTCCGGTCGGGACGTTCCAAGCGTGCCGACGCGATCGCGGCGGTGCGGCGGCTTGCCGAGGACAACACGGCCGTCCTTGGGACCGTTCTCAATGACTGGGTGCCCGAGCGTCACGAGAAACCCTACTCCTACTACCGCCGTGAACGAGGCTGATAGCCTCACCATGAATTGCGCAAGCGTGGGCGAGATCCCAGGTGTCTCTGCCGGTTGGCACTTCCGGGCCGGCTCTTATGTGCGCCTTGAACCGGCCCGATCCGGGCCGCCACTGACAGGCGTGTCCGTGATCGTCTGCACGGCGGGCCGGCCGCAGAGCTGCCGCCGGCTGTTCGAATCGATTGCACGGCAGGGCAGGGTGCCCAACGATCTGATCATCGTGGACTCAAGCGCTGAGGCGGAAACGGAAGAGATCGTCCGCTCGTTCGCCGGGCGACCGTTTGCAAGCCTCGCTTACGCACGAGTGAAATCGGAATTGGCCGGCCTCACCAAACAGAGGAACTTCGGCCTCCAGTTGGTGCCGACCGAGTTGGTGGCCTTCTTCGATGACGACACTGTTCTGGAGAAGCGCTGTATCGCCGAGATGGAGGCAGTTCACGAATCGGGCGGCGATGGGATCGTAGGCGTTGGGGCGTACATCGCAAACGCGCATATCGAACCACCGTTCCTGTGGCGGCTGCGGCGCGCGTTGCGCATCACCCGCCACCTCCGCCCCGGCACTTATGACCGCTCGGGCTGGTCTATCCCCTGGAGTTTTCTGCCGCCGACGACAGAAATCGTCGAGGGCGATTGGCTGCCCGGCGGAGCGGCGATGTGGAAGACCGACACGGTGCGCCGCGTAGGCTTCTGTGAGGCGTTCCAAGGCTACGGATGGGGTGAGGATCTGGAGTTCTCGCTCAGGGCGCGCCGCTGGGGGCGGCTCGTTGTGGCGGGCCGCGCACGGCTAGACCATCTGACCGAGGGTCAGGGCCGTCCCGATCAGTTCAGGCTCGGCTACATGGAAACTCGAAACCGCTGGCATATCCATGAACGGTGCCTTGAGGACCGTTCGCCCCGGGATCGGCGTGCGCTGCTTTACGGGACCGCGCTCGACACGCTGCTATTGGCATGCGGCGGCTTACTCGCTCCCTGGCGGGCGAAAATGAGCGCGCAACGAGTTGCGGGCAGAATCAAGGCCGCGTACCACCTGGCTCTTCGGGAAAACAGCTGATGTGCGGGATTGCAGGGGCAATCGGAGTCGAGCAGCCGCGATCAAAGGCTGGGCTCATGGCAATGAAGGCTAATCTCAGCCGCCGTGGGCCCGACGCGTGCGGATATTGGGAGAGCACGCGCGCCGCACTTCTGCACACACGGCTGAGCGTAATTGATCTGGACGGTTCGAAACAGCCCATGCCGAACGAAGACGGCACCGTTCTGGTTGTCTTTAACGGCGAGATCTATAACTTCGTTTCGATCCGCAAGCGCCTCATCGAGCGCGGCCATGTGTTTCGGACAAAAGGTGATACAGAACTGCTGGTGCACCTTTACGAGGAAGCCGGAACAGAAATGTGCGAGCAGCTGGACGGGATGTTCGCATTCGCGCTGTATGACGTTCCGCAGCACCGGCTGCTGCTGGTTCGCGATCGCGCCGGTATCAAGCCGCTCTACTACTGGTACAAACCCGATGACGGCGAGTTGCTGTTCGCGAGCGATCTCGGCGCGATGCTAGCCAACCCGTGCGCCCCCCGGAAGTTGAACCTGACCGCGCTCGCGCAGTTCTTCCAGTTCGGGTATGCCATTCACCCGCATAGCTGGATCGAGCAGGTCAACCAGCTCGAACCCGGTCAGACGCTCCTGTGGAACAACGGCGCGATCGCTGCGCGACGGTACTATGCGTGGAATTATGAGCCGGACTCGAGAATGACGCGCCGCGCAACCGCGGTTCGCGCTCTCGAGGAAGCGGCAGACAAGTCTGTCCGAAGCCAGTTGGCCGCGGACGTCAGGCTCGGGTCTTTTCTGAGCGGCGGTCTCGATTCAAGCACGGTCACGGCGTTCGCCCAACGCGCCAGGAGCGAATCGGGCGATCGCATCAGCACCTTCACCGTGAGGTTCGATCACGAGTCATTCGACGAATCGGTGCGCGCGCGCGCGATCGCCGGTGAACTCGGCACTTTTCATACCGAGATCAACGGGGAGGGTTTGCCTTTCGATCGCAGGTTCCTCGGAGAACTCGCCGATTGCACCGGGGAGCCTTTCGGGGATGTATCCGCTCTGCCCACCTACGCGCTCTGCCGTGACGTGCGGCGAGAGATCAAAGTGGCGCTAAGCGGCGATGGCGGCGATGAGATCTTTCTCGGCTACTCGGGGCTATCGAAACAGCGCATCGCGCGCCGAGCCCGAGTGCTTCCCGGCGGTTTTCGGCGGTTCTTGACCGGCCTGCCGGGCAGCGGAGGAGGCGCGTTCGTACGGCGTGCACACAAGTACCTGCGGCTGTCGCTGGCTGACGATCCGGGGCTGATCATCGAATGGGCGCGGCGGTGGAGGACGGACGAGATGGGCTGTCTTTTGAGTTCCGACGTCCTACCGGCTTTCCTCGAGACCCACAATCGCGCGGTCGAGGAAGTGCGCGCGATCATCGGCGCGGGCAAACAAGGCGGGTTTAGCGAGCAGCAGGCTCGTTTTCACCTGCTCGTCGACCTGCCATGCGACTGTTTGCTCAAAGTTGATCGGATGGCGATGGCACACGGGCTCGAAGTCCGCGTACCGTTGCTGTCCAATGCGATGTTGGAGTACGCAGCGCGTCTGCCGCTGTCGATGCGCCGATACCGTGGAAAGACGAAAGAGCCGCTTCGGACTGTTGCGGAGGCGAAGTGCCACGTGTTGGCCAAGCCGTCACCAAAGCGCGGATTTGAATTCCCGCTCGAGAACTGGGTTAGGCCTCGCCTTGCCATCGCGTGGAGAGATTGGAATATATCAGCGAAACTGAGCGAGATCGGTTTCAATGCCAAGGCGGTCGATGGGACCGTGAGGGCTTACACCAGCACGCCTTCGGCCCACCGCCGCAACTGGCTTGCAGGGCGCCTCTTCGACCTTCTGCTGCTCGCGGTGTGGGCAGACGACCACAGCGTCACTGTTAATTAGAGATCACATGCTCGGGCAGAGCACGGCGGCTCTCGAAGTCGGTTTTCGGCGTGGGATCCAAAGCGTTATCGGCACTCCCAGCATCCACGAACGCCAGAAGTGGATGGCCGCCTGGCCGCATCTCACACGGCTCCCCGTGTGTGGAGTTCGCGTCCTGGATGCCGGTTGCGGCACTGGCGCGTGGGCACTGGAACTCGCGCGGCTTCGTCCGGGATGGGAGATCGTAGGCATTGACCGGGACGAGGTCGCGGTCCGCGCGGCTGAGCACGCGCGGCAGAGGCTGAGATGTTCGAATGTAGTTTTCGCTTCGGCCGACTTCCTCCAGTATCGGCCGCTTGCATTGTTCGACGTCGTGCTCTCGGTTCACTCGGCGCATTACCTGGCGGCTTCCGGCAAGGGAGATGCATTCTTCGCCGCAGTCCGATCCTGGCTGAATCCAGGCGGCCGCCTGATGCTGCTCGGGCCGAGGCGCTTCGATCGAGCGCCGTTCCTCTCACAACTGCCGGGGCCGAAGCAACCGTGGAATGTGTTCTCGGGTGACGACTTGCGTCGCCTATGCGAGCAAGAGAACTTGGCGGTGGAGGTCCTGCAGCCGACGACATCGCGCCTTGGAGCTGCCGCGAAGCAGTTGGCATGGGCTACCGAGAGCCGCGGGCGGCTCCTTTCACTCGTACTCTGGCCTATCGAATGGTGCCTCACGGCCATCGATTCGCGACGGAGAATTCAGCCAGCCGATCCCAGTGTCGGCTGGCTTCTAATCGCCTCCGCCGCTTCGGACAGCGGCTGCCAACCGGCGCGGTCATGACCCAACAAAGATCCGTATTGCTTATCGGCACGTTCCTTTCAGCGTTTGGCGGCCGGCGCGGCGTGTCGGAAGACCTCGCCGAGGAGCTTCGGCGCCGCGGCTGGAAGGTGATTACGGCGTCGGCACGGCCTGGCCGCCCTGGAAGAATCCTGGACATGCTCGCGACCACGTGGCGGTACCGCGGCCAGTACGCGTGTGCGAGCGTCGAGGTGTATAGCGGTCCAGCCTTCATATGGGCCGAAGCGGTGTGCAGCCTCCTCCGAATCCTTGGGCGGCCGTATGTCCTCGTGCTTCACGGCGGCAATCTGCCGGCGTTTGCCAGGCAGTGGCCGCGGCGCGTACGGCGCCTCCTCAATTCCGCAGCCGTTGTGACATGCCCCTCGCAGTTCTTGGCGACCGCGCTCGCGGGGTTCGGGCGGGAGATTCGGGTGATACCGAACGGCGTCGACCTGGGCCGTTTTCGCTTTCGGCTACGCCGCACGCTCGAGCGGCGACTCGTGTGGCTTCGTGCGTTTCATCGTCTGTACGATCCGGAACTCGCCGTCCGGGTGGCGGCGATTGTCGCAAGAAGCTTTCCTGGACTGCGTCTCACCCTTTGCGGTGTGGATAAGCACGACGGAACGTTGGAGCGGGTCGAACGGCTCATCGCCGAGCTCGGGGTGGACGGCACTGTAATTGTGCGCGGCCCCGTGCCCAGGGCCGGTGTGCCGGAGGTGCTAGACGGCTCAGATATCCTTCTGAATACCGCACGTGTCGACAATACGCCGGTCAGCGTGATCGAAGCGATGGCAAGTGGGCTGTGCATCGTGAGCACGAGCGCCGGCGGTCTCTCCTACCTGATCGAGGATGGGCGGGAAGGATTGTTGGTGAGAGTCGGCGACGCGCAGGCGATGGCAGACGCGGTTCTGCGGCTGCTGAGATCGGCCGAATTGGCATCAAAGCTGTCGGCGAACGCGCGCCATCGTGCAATGTGCTTCGATTGGTCGCACATCGTTCCTGAGATCGAGGCCGTTCTTGACGGCCTTGGCACGGCTCAAGGGTGAGTGCGCTGCGTCACAAGCGACTGCCAGGTTGAACCATACATGCGGTCTCAGCTTCTGGTCTTCTGGGATTACGACACGCAGTGGGGAGCGGACCGTTCGCGCTCGCCCGGAGGCCGCAAGGGTTGGGGCGGCCTGGAGTTCAGCAACACGGAAGAGCTTCTCGCCGTCCACGAAACCTACGAGGTTCCGGCGTGTTTTGCCGTGGTTGGCGCCGCGGCCCTGAACGGATGCCGCCCTTACCACGATCCGGGTCAGATCCGAGCGATACGCGCCGCAGGCCATGAAATCGCCAGCCACTCGCAATATCACGAGTGGTTGCCGGCGCTCGATCGTGCTCGGCTCGTGGAGACGTTGCGGACCAGTAAGGATACGCTTGAGCAGTGCGTTGGCTCGGAGGTCCTGACCTTCGTGCCACCTTTCAACCAGCCGTTCGACTATGCGCGCCGCGCGTCAATCAGCATCTCCGAGAGGCGCCAAGCCGGTTCGGCGCGCACCAACCTGAGCGGGCTGTGTACCGCGCTTGCCGCGACCGGTTACCGGTTCTGCCGCGTTGCATACCGGCCGATCTGGGAACGCGTGTGGGGTGTGGTTTCGCGTAAGGCATGGAACCGCCCGGCGCGTTTGGAAGCGATCGCCGGTATTCAGTGTGTGCGAATGAATATGGGGACCGGATTCGATGCGGAGCCGCGAGCGTTTCTGGCCGAACATGCCGGGCAAGGCGGATTGTTCATCGCGACAGGCCATCCACACTCTCTTCATAGCGGCGGGCCGCAGGATCTAGAGCACCTTCGGCGCTTTCTCGAGCTCGTCGCCGATTTGCGATCGCGGAATATCCTCGAGGTCTCGTTACCAGCAGCACTTCTCGCGTAGCCGCATATGGAAATCTGTGTCGTGTCGTTCAAAGAGTGCTGGCGCCAGAACGGCGAATGGTTCAGCGACGGCGGGTTTCCGCTCCAAATCGCGTCCATCGGCTCACTCTTCCAACGAGTGAAATTGATGATCGTAGAGACAGCGGTTCGAGCGGGTGGTATTCCACTGCCGGCCGGAACGGAAGTCATTCCGATTCCGCGCCCTCAGGCCACAGGCTTTGGAAGAAAGCTCTGGGTTGCGGCGCATGCGGTTTCATACATCAGGCAGTTCGTCCCGCGTATGCTGGCGGCCGACGTGGTCCACGTGCCCCTCCCGGGCGACCTGCCGCTGCTTGGCTTGCTCACCGCAACGGCGCTCCGCCGCAGAGTGATCGCCAGATACGGCGGGTCCTGGCGGACGAACTCGCAAACGACATACATGAACCGTGTGACCCGCAGCCTGATGAGTGCGCTTGCCGGCGGTCGGCATGTCATGCTCGTTGCGGGGGATGAAGAAGGCCGGCCGGCAGCCCACCTTCACTGGTTGTTCTCGACTGCGCTGCGTAACGACGAGTTAAGGCGAATTCCGGCCGTCACGCGAGCGAGTCTGCAGTATCCACCCAGGGCTTGCTACATCGGGCGGCTTTCTCCGGAAAAAGGTGTCGCGATACTGATCCGAGCCATCGCCGGGTTGGAGAGGCGGGGACTCCAGCCGGTGCCGGATGTGACGATTATCGGAGACGGACCCGAGCGCAGGCGTTTGGAACAACTCGCCGCCAGTCTCGATTGCGCCAGCCGCTTCACGTTCGTCGGCCAGGTGGACCGTACCGAACTTACAGAACATTTGGTCCGTCAGGATTTCTGTATCCACCCGTCTTCGACGGAGAGCATCTGCAAGGCCTGGGTGGATGCAATGGCGCACGGATTGCCGATCGTCTGCGCGGATGTCGGATCCGCGCCGCGCGCTATCAGTACGAACGGCTGCCGCGGATGGCTCGTTCGGCCTGACGACGAGGATGCCCTCGCTGACGGCATCCATGGGGCAATCGTTCACACGACGGACTGGCCATCACTTCGGCGCCGATGTCGCACGTACGCCGAGGAGCACACGCTAGATCGCTGGACCGAGCAGATTGGTCAAATCTGTGCAGCGCAGTGGCATTGGAAATACTCCGAAGGAAAACTTGTCGCGTGAAAACGTCGCCCGCCTCTGCTTATTGGGGACTTCGCCTGACCATATTGACATCGGTGCTGTGGTCGGTCGGGTTGTTCGCCGGCTTCAAAACGGCATTACTCGCGAACGTCGTTGCCACCTTCGCGCTGGCCGCTATCGGGATCTTCCGGCCAACAGTGGCCGTGTTCACCGTCGCTTACCTCGCCTGCCTTGACAGTATTTCGCGCATGTACCTGATCGACAGCGGCCTCTTCCGGTGGAATGCGCTGAACTATTTGCTCCTTGTTCTGCTTTTTGTTTGTTTGCCTACGGTTCTCAAGGCGAGTGATATACACAGCATCATCCTCCTGCTCTTCGTGGCGCTGCTTGTCGCCGGACTTCTCGTAACACCCGATATCGAGAACGGAGTCCAACACGTTCTGAACATTGCAACGAGTTTCGGGATCCTGGCCTGCTTCATGCGAGCTCGCCGCGACACTTCGTTATGGCTCTGGGTCGCAGTGCTGAACGGTGTTGCCGTCGCCATCGGAGGTCTGGTGTTCTATCTCGACCCCCAGGCGCTGCGGCTGAACCCGAATGGCTGGTCGCTTTTCCCGCTCGCAGGGATGTTCTCGATATGCCTGGCAAGTTTGAAGCCGCCACGTAATTCAGTCAGCCCGTTCCTGGTACTGCTCGCGGCTGTCGCGTTCGGCTGGACATTTCTGAGCGGCAGTCGTGGATCGACTCTCGTCGCACTGATCTGCACGTTGTTCCTGATCGGCGCTGAGAAGCAGCGCTCCCGCCGCGCGGGATACCTCGCGGTGTGGGCGTTGGTGTGCCTTGGGTTGGCGGTTTGGTTCGCAACGTCCGGCCAGGGCGCCTTGCACAGGATCGAGTACACGTTCGACAGCGATAAATCCATCACTGGGCGTTCTAGCGGGCGCTGGGATCTCATCGTCGCGGGTTGGCGGATCTTCCTCGAACATCCGCTGGGCGTCGGCACGGGCGGGTATTCGGTGTCTTTTGCGGAACTCGGCGACGAACACCTCGCGTTCCGGGGCTTTACCCGCCAGGCTCACGCGGGCTGGATCAAGACACTAGTCGAAAACGGAATCGCGGGAACCCTGATATTCGCCGCGTACGTTTGCTCGTTCGCGTACTACGGGTGGCGCAGAAGACGACAGGGCTGGCTGGCACTCGGGCTCCTTACGAGCACCGTGCTGGCAATCTACTTCGGCTTTTCGGAGTTCCAAGGGAAGTGCGTCTGGCTGCTTGCGGCTGGCGCGGCAGCCGTGATGGACGCTCGCAGCGAAGGGACGATTCATGCCTGACCGGCTCAGGGTTGCACTGATCGCGGGAGTGTTGGGTCGAGGCGGCGCCGAGAAGCAGCTGCTCGCCTCAGCGAAAGCGTTGGTGTCCTCGGGGTGCGAGGTTGAACTGTTTACGTTGACGGCAGGCGGATGTTATGCCGACGCATTTTCCGCACTCGGCATCGTTCCCCGATGCGTCGGCCGATCCGGTTTTCGCTTGCGGCGGATCTCGACGCTTACGCACCAACTACGGCGCTTCCGACCGCACGTGGTCCACTCCGGGCACGGATACGCAAACCTATATGCAGGTTGCGCCGGGCGCGCCGTTTCTTCGCTGGTCATCGGATCGCTTCGCGGCAGTTATTCCGGCAGCCTGCGCGAATACGGACCGTGGTCCCGCATTCTGTTTCGCCTGCCTCACGCGCTGGTGACCAATTCGCAGCAAGCATACGAAGACGTTCTGCGGCACGGGGCGGTTCGAAAAGATCGTCTGTACCTTCTGCCGAATGCCATTGAGGTGCCGCCACATGAGCCGCTGCGAGCCGCGCGTCCACGGCGGAACGAGATCAGGGCGATTTTTGTGGGCCGGCTCGTCTCGGGCAAGAGGCTGGATCGGTTTCTGGCCGCGCTGGCGATCGCGCGCAAGTCGGACAGGCGAATCAGGGGAGTGATTGCCGGTGACGGGCCGGAAATGAATGCCGCTCGGAGAATGGCCAGCGAACTCGACCTCGTCGCCGGCAACGCGGTGACGTTCCTCGGCGCCTGCGATCACATCCAACATCAGCTTGATGCCGCTGACTTCCTGGTCTTCACTTCCGAGGATGAGGGCTTGCCGAACGCCGTCCTCGAGGCCATGGCCTCCGGACTGCCGGTTATAACGACGGCCGCCGGAGATGCCGCCCGTGTCGTGACGCACGGAACTTCGGGTTTCGTCGTCGAGGACGGGGCGCCCGACCGCATCGCCCAGTACATGGTCCGGCTCGCAGGATGTCCGGACACAACAGCTTTGATGGGAATGGCGGGCCGCAGGGCGGTCGCAGCTGACTACTCCGCTGAATTGCTCCCGCGCCGGCTGCTCGGTATTTACGGCGACCTGGCGTTCCGCAGGCGGGCGGATCGCGTCCTTCAGTTGGTCCGGTCATTAGAACTTTCGACGGCCTTGTCGCCGAAAGCCGCCTGAGAGAGCACGATGGGCAGGTTCGACCCGATCTACGCACGACTTCCGGTGGCGGCCCAACATGCGGCCGTGACCGCGTATGGAGCGTACTGGCACTGGTTGCGCTTCGGGCCGGGTTACCGGCGCCATGTGCGCGGTTACGTGGAGCGCGAGTCTTGGGACGCTGGGCGCATGCGCGACTGGCAGCGGAAAGAACTGACTTCATTGCTGGCCAGTGCACTCGACGTAGATTATTATCAGCGAGCCTGGACGGCGTCGCAGAAGAAAGCTGCAGCCGCGGGTGTGCTTGAGGAACTGCCTCTTCTTGAGAAGGATCCGATCCGCGCAAGGCCGGCTTCGTTCTTGATCAGTGGCCGCGTGCCGCGGACCTACATGTTCCCGACAAGCGGCTCGACGGGAACTCCGATCTCAACCATCTGGACCGCTGACGAGATTCGAAAGTCCATCGCGCTCCGCGAAGTGCGATCGCTGCGCTACGCCGGGGTTAGCTTCGCGCTTCCGCGCGCGACCTTCTCCGGGAGGATGGTGGAGCCCGATCCAAACAGTAGCGGTCCTTATTACAGATACAACGCGTTTGAGCGGCAGGTGTACCTCTCACCTTTTCATCTGAGCGCAGCGACGGCTCCGAAGTATGTGGCGGCTCTGCGGCGGTGGAAGGTGGAGTGGTGCACCGGATATGCAGTCTCTTACTACCTGCTTGCCCGCTTTATGCTCGACCAGCGGCTCGAGGCACCACCGCTCAAAGCCATAATTACCACGAGCGAGAAGCTCACTCCGGAAATGCGCGATGTCATGGTGCGCGCGTACCAATGCCGCGTTTTCGAGGAATACAGCACGGTCGAGAGTGCGCTGTTCGCGAGCGAGTGCCCCGTGGGCAAGCTGCATGTGAGCCCGGATGCGGGCCTGGTCGAGATCCTTAGACCCGACGGACGTCCCTGCGCGCCAGGTGAGGTGGGCGAGGTTGTGGCGACGAGTCTTGTCCGCACGCACCAGCTCTTTATCCGATACCGCCTCGGCGACCTCGCTTGCTGGGACACGACGCCGTGCGTGTGCGGCCGCGCGACGCCCGTCATAGCCGAGGTCGTCGGGCGTGTCGAAGATGTCGTGACCGGGCCAGACGGCCGGCAGATGGTTCGCTTCCACGGCATTTTCATCAACCAGCCGAATGTTCGCGAAGGACAGATCGTGCAGGAAGACAGGGACCGGATCCGCGTCTGTGTGGTGCCGTCAAACGGATTCAGTCAACTGGACGCGGACGAGATCGTTGCTCGTGTGCGGCAGCGGCTCGGGCCCGGCATGGCGGTAACTGTAGAGACTGTCGACTCCATTCCCCGCACCGCCGCAGGCAAATTCAAGGCAGTAATCTCTCATGTCTGACACCGCACGCCGTACCATTTCTGTCATCGTTCCGTGCCGGAACGAAATAGAGCACATCGGCACTTTCGTCGCGTCTGTTCTCGGGCAGGAGCGCGGAGACTTCGACCTGGAAGTCGTAATCGCGGACGGGATGAGCACTGATGGCTCGCGCGAGGCGATCGCGGCATGTGCCGAGGAGCACCCGGGTATCCGCATGCTCGACAACCCCGGCTTGATCGTCTCGGCAGGGCTCAACGCGGCGTTGCGCGAAGCGCGCGGCGACGTGATCGTCCGTATGGACGTACACACCGAATACGCTCCCGACTACATCCGCCAGTGCGTCGCTGTGCTCGACGCCACGGGCGCCGACAATGTCGGAGGTTGTCCGCGGGTGCCGGCCAAGACGTTCCGGATGCGCGTCTTCGGTGCGGCGTATCATTCGCCTTTTGCCGTCGGGCGCTCGCGCTGCCATGACCCGGAGTACGAAGGATACGTTGACACGGTCTTCTATGGCTGCTGGCGGAAGTCCACGCTTATGCGCCTCGGGGGGCTTGACGAAGACCTCGTCCGGAACCAGGACGATGAGCTGAACCTTCGCCTGACACGTGCCGGTGGCAAGATCTGGCAATCGCGCCGTATTGTTTGCTGGTACAACCCGCGAACCACGCTCCGGTCACTGTTCCGACAGTACTGTCAGTACGGCTTCTGGAAGGTGCTGGTCATCCGTAAGCACCGTTTACCGGCTTCGTGGCGTCATTTGGCGCCCGGCGCATTTACCCTCGGAAATGCCGTGCTTGTGGTTGCGGCGCTCGTCGGTGCAGTCGCAGGTCGTTCGGCTTTCGCGGTTGCAGCGCTCGAACTCTGGGCAGGACTGTTGATGGCCTATGCACTGTTGAGCGGGATCGCGGCTGTTTGGGCAGCTCGAAGACATGGCTGGCTGACGTTGCCCTTCCTCCCGTTTCTGTTCCTCACTTACCACGTGGCGTACGGCGTTGGTTTTGTCGCGGGGCTCGTGCACTGGGCCGGACGGCCGCATAAAAGGCCGGCAGCCGCATTCGTGGAGCTGACCAGATGAAATCACAGCCGTTCGCGTTCGGCGCGCCGCCACTGGGGCGCCGGCCTCCGCTCATCGAGCGGCTGGCGGCTGGGGTGGCGCTGGCTCTTCTGAGCCCGGCGCTATTGGCAATCGCAGTGGCGATCGTACTCGAAAGCGGGAGGCCAGCGCTGTTCCGGCAGACACGCGTGGGCCTGTGCGGATCACTATTCCAGATATGTAAGTTTCGATCCATGCGGCAGGGCTCAACGGGATCGGCCATTACTGCCGCCCGCGACAGCCGGACAACCCGCGTCGGGGCTGTGTTGAGAAGATTCAAACTAGACGAGCTGCCTCAGTTGTGGAACGTGGTCCGCGGTGAAATGCGCTTCGTAGGTCCACGGCCCGAACTGCCCAAGTTCGTCGACCTGCAAAACTCTGCGTGGCAGCGAGTCCTCTCGGCAAGCCCAGGCATCACAGATCTCGCGACGTTGCTGTATCGGAACGAAGAAGCCGTCCTACGTGATTCGGCAAACGTGGAAGAACGCTACGCGAACACGGTCCTTCCCGATAAGCTCCGCTTCAGTTTGACCTACCTCGAAATCAGGAACTGGAGGACGGACCTGAAACTGATCGGCTTGACGCTGCTTGCTAGCTTCGTTCCGTGGACTTTCAGCGAGCCGAAAGTGCTGCGGTCGTTATCGCTACCCGGAAAAGCCACATGAGCGACGAATTCATCCCGTTCCACCGGCCTAGCATTGGGGAGGCCGAAATCGAAGAGGTCGCCGGCGTCCTTCGCGCTGGCTGGCTCACTACCGGGCCGAAGACCGCTCAGTTTCAGCAGGAGTTCCGAGCCTACGTCGCGGCTCGGCACACGCTTGCGGTGAACTCTTGCACGGCCGGACTTCATCTGGCGCTCGCTGCGCTCCAAATCGGACCCGGCGATGAAGTCATCACGACTCCGCTTACGTTCTGTGCCACGGTCAACTGCATCCTCCACGTAGGAGCCACGCCCGTGCTCGCCGACGTTGCCGCCGACGGCAATCTCGATCCGGCATCCGTGAGCCGTCGCATAACTCCCCGGACGCGGGCAATTCTGCCCGTGCATATCGGCGGATTGCCGTGTGACATGGCAAGCATCTGGAAGCTCGCCCGCGACCATTCGCTCTACGTCATCGAGGACGCCGCGCACGCGGTCGGCGCGTGGTACGGAAACGCACCGATCGGTGCGAGCGTTGGTGATAGCGGCGCGAGCGATGCGGTTGTGTTCAGTTTTTACGCGACGAAGAACCTGACGACGGGTGAAGGCGGCATGATCGCGACTGGCTCGGAGGAACTTTCCGACCGCATGCGCATCCTGTGCCTGCACGGCATCAGTAAGGATGCATGGAACCGGTACACGGAGTCAGGGAATTGGTTTTACGACGTTACAGCCGCGGGGTTCAAGTACAACCTTTCGGATATCCAGTCCGCCATCGGAATCCACCAACTCCGGCGGCAGGAAGACTTTCTGGCCCGGCGCAGCCGGCTGGCAGCGCTCTATGACGAGCAACTGAGCGACGTGGCGGAAATTGAATGCCCGCCGCGGCGCAAGGACTCTCGCCACTCCTGGCATCTCTACGCGTCGCGACTCAACCTCGCCGAACTGAACATCAACAGAGCGGACTTCATTCAGCGCCTGCGGGAGCTGCGGATCGGCACCAGCGTGCACTTCATCCCTATCCTTCTACACCGTGCATACGCCGGCATCCATGGGGTCCAGGCAGCGCGCTGCCCGATGGCAATGGAACTGTACCCCAGGCTGGTGTCACTGCCAATCTATCCCGCCCTCACAGAGGAGCAAGTAAGGCGCATCTGCGCGGCTATCAAGCAGGTTGTCGCAGGCGCGAAGCGCCGCGCGCAGTTCGCTATGGGGGCCTAAGGGGCAGAGCGATGCACTCACTACTGCAGATTAGAAAGCTCCTCATTGCCACGGCTCACCTCGGCATCATTGCCGGGTCCCTGACGCTTGCGTTCCTCTTCCGCTTCGACGGCAGCATTCCCGTTTCAGAGTCGGACAACCTGGCTTATGGACTTTGTGTCGCGCTGCCGGTCAAGCTGCTGATCTTCGGCCAGGCCGGCCTGTTTCGAGGGTGGTGGCGGTATTCCGGCCTGCCAGACGTAATGAGGCTGCTGGTCGCCAATGCCGTGGGCAGTGCCGGCGTGGCGCTCACAGTTCACTTCGCGGCTCCCTCATTCCCGCGGACGACTATTGCTATCGACTTCCTCCTCTGCTCGTTTATGACCCTTGGTGCACGATTCGCCGTACGCCTTTATAACGAGATGGTCAAGGAGAATTCGCCTCACGGTGCGCGGAAGCGAATCCTCATATACGGCGCCGGAGCCGCCGGCATAGCGCTCATCCGCGAGATTCGTGCCAACGCATCGCTCAATTCCGATGTTGTCGGGCTGCTTGATGACGACAGAAACAAGATCGGCGCCCGCTTCATGGGCATATGCGTTCTCGGCTGCGGGCGCGATGCTCCTCGCATCGTCGAGCGGCTCAGGTCATCGGGCACTCCGCTAGCGGAAATCGTCATTGCGATGCCCTCGGCGACCGGACGTCAGATGTCTGAAGCGGTCGCGAACTGCCGGGCCGCGGGCCTGCCCTGCAAGACGGTGCCTGGAGTTGGCGAACTGCTCAGCGGCCGCGTCCTGATTGAACAAGTTCGCAAGATCTCCATCGCGGACCTGCTCGGTCGCGCGGCTGTCGAACTCGAACAGGAGAGAATCGCGGCGCAGCTTCGTGGGCGGAATGTGCTTGTAACTGGCGGGGCGGGTTCGATCGGCTCGGAGCTATGCCGCCAGATCGCGCAGTACTCCCCGCAGCGCCTCGTCATCTTCGATCAAGCCGAAAGCGCTGTGTACGCGATCGAGCTCGAGCTCAAGGCCGCGCATCCAGACCTCGACCTTGTCGCCGAGATCGGCGACATCCGAGAGCTGGCGCGGGTAGACGAAGCGATGCGCAGACACTCGGTCGAGTTCGTCTTCCATGCCGCGGCATATAAACACGTTCCGCTTATGGAAAAACACGTCCTCGAGGCCGTGAAGAACAACGTCCTGGGGACGTGGAACGTCATCGGCGCAGCACGGCGGAACGGCGTTCCGCGATTACTGCTGATCTCCTCCGACAAAGCCGTGAACCCGAGCAGCGTCATGGGCCTGACGAAGCGCGTGACCGAGCTGTTCATCGCAGGCATGCCGCGGCACGGCCGCACGCGTTTCACGGCTGTGCGATTCGGCAATGTTCTCGGGAGCGCCGGCAGCGTCATACCGCTCTTTCAGAAGCAGATCGCCTCCGGTGGGCCCGTCACGGTCACGCATCCACAGATGAGGCGCTACTTCATGACGACGAAAGAGGCTGTTCAACTCGTCCTGCAAGCCTCGACGTTGAGCGAGGGCTCGGAGATCTTCGTCCTGGAGATGGGTGAACCAGTTCGCATTATGGACCTGGCAAACACCATGGTCAGGCTTGCGGGAAAGGAGCCAGGCCATGACATCGAGATCCGTGTCACGGGATTGCGGCCGGGGGAAAAACTCGATGAAGAGTTGATGGGGGACGGAGACGAGCTGCTGCCAACGCGCCACGAAAAGATTCGGGTGTGCATGACAAAACCGCCCGCGAGCGTCTCGTTTGACCGCTGGATCGACCACGTCCGGCATCTGGTGCTTCAGGGTGACACCCCGGCCGTGATCGAGCAGTTGACGGTGATAGTACCAGAGTATTCGCCCGCTCACGCGCCCGCTGGGGCGCGCAACGTCGCCGCGGGCGGTTTTGCCTGAAAGACATGATGACGTCTCTGGTTCAGAAGATAGAGCCTTCATCGGGCCGGCTTGCGCTGGGCCTCGGTGACCTCTGGAGATATCGTGAGCTGCTGTACTTCCTGGTTTGGCGTGACGTAAAAGTCCGCTACAAACAAACCGCCATGGGCGCTGCCTGGGCGGTGTTGCAGCCGCTCTTCACGATGTTGGTGTTCAGCGTGTTTTTTGGGCGGCTGGCGAAGATACCGTCCGATGGCGTGCCGTATCCCGTGTTCGCCTTCGCGGCGCTTGTGCCGTGGACATTGTTTGCGAACGGCATTACCTTTTCATCGCTCAGCGTTGTCGCAAGCTCGAATCTCGTCAAGAAGGTCTACTTCCCACGTTTGACAATCCCGCTGGCCACGGTCCTGGCAGGCGTGCCCGATTTCCTCATCGGCTTTGGAGTGTTGCTTGCAGTTATGGGCTGGCACCGTGTGGCGCCCACCTGGAACATCGTGTGGCTGCCCTTTCTGGTCCTGCTGGCGCTCACAACTTCTCTCGGAGTCGGTCTGTGGTTGTCGGCACTGAACGTACAGTATCGCGACGTCCGGTACGTTGTGCCTTTTCTAGTGCAGTTCTGGCTCTTCGCGACACCGATTGCGTATCCAAGCAGCCTGCTGCACGAGCCCTGGAGAACTGTATACGGGCTAAATCCAATGGTGGGTGTTGTCGAGGGCTTCCGATGGGCGCTGCTCGGCACCCGGACGGCTCCCGGGCCGATCATCGCCGCTTCTGCCTTTGCCGCGACCCTTCTCGTCGTGAGCGGCGCCTTGTACTTCAGACATATGGAGAGGCAGTTTGCGGACATCATCTGACCCCGAAAGCGCCCGGTTCGCGATCCGCGCGGAGCGGCTCTCCAAGCGATTCCGGCTCGGCGTCGCGCAGCCGAGCTACAAAACTTTGCGCGACAGCGTGATGGATGCGCTCAAGGCTCCGGCACGGATGTTCCGCCCGGGACGGACAGGGAAGCCCGAGATCTGGGCGCTCCGTGACGTCTCTTTCGTGGTTCGCCCCGGCGAAATCGTCGGCATTATAGGCCGGAATGGCGCTGGAAAGAGCACCCTCTTGAAGGTGCTCGCTCGCATCTCGGAGCCCACGGGCGGATATGCCGAGGTCAGGGGACGCGTGGGATCCCTGCTTGAGGTAGGCACCGGATTTCACCCTGAGCTCAGCGGGAGGGAGAACGTCCTCCTTAACGGCGCGATCCTCGGTATGCGCCGCGCCGAGATCCTGCGCAAGTTCGACGCGATTGTCGATTTTGCTGAGGTCGGTCCGTTTATCGATACCGCAGTGAAGCACTATTCGAGTGGCATGCAGCTTCGGCTCGCTTTTGCGGTTGCAGCCCACCTGGAACCGGAAATCCTGTTTATGGACGAGGTGCTCGCGGTCGGTGACGCCGCATTTCAGAAAAAGTGCATCGGCAAGATGGGGGCCGTCTCGCATGAAGGCCGTACAGTGATCTTCGTCAGCCACAACATGGCGGCAATAAAGGAGCTCTGTACGCGCGTGATGTGGATCGAGGGCGGAGCGATCCAAGCTGACGGCGACGTTGATGACGTGATTGAGGCCTACCTCGCTAGTGTCGCGACCAAGAAGTTCTCTCACTTCGACGAGGAGCACCGCTTCGTAATCGAGGAAGTCGCGGTGAAAGGCGCGTCCGGGGCTGAAGCCGTGCAGTTCGCTCCCGGCGATGACCTGATCGTCGATATCACATACGACGCTAAGGAACCGCTTGATGGTCCTCATTTCGCAGTTCTCGTGGAAGGCGCATCAAGCCGCTGTTTCGCAGCAAACATGCTGATCGACGGCTGCCGGCCGGGAACCCTCGACGGTCGGGGCACTTTGCGGTGCCGGTTCAGAAATATCCCGCTGTTGCCTCAGAGCTATCGCGTGAACCTGTCAATCCGAACGGCTGACGGTCGCAGGCACATCCTGAAGGGCCAGGACGTTGCGTATTTTTCGGTGTCGGCGCGGCTTGAATCGTACGGTTTCACCGGCCGCTTCTATACATTGGCGTCGCGCTCAACGCCGGTTGTCGTGCCCTATGAGTGGACGCTTCCCGACGGGCGCGTCCAGGCGTTTGAACTCGCGGCCAGACCGGTGCCCGGTGCCGAAGGTGATCCAGCCGAGCACATGACAGACGCTTACAGGTGTGCACCATGAGCGAACCCACGGACCCCCCGGCCGGCGCGATCGCGGTGATCCCAGCCAGGGGAGGGTCGAAGCGCATTCCCAGGAAAAACGTTCGCGAACTCTGCGGCAGGCCGATGTTGCTGTACACCATCGAAGCGGCCCTGCACAGCGGGCTTTTCGCGCGAGTGGTAGTCAGCACCGACGACCCCGAGATTGCCGCGCTGGCAGAGCGATCTGGAGCGGAGGCGCCGTTCTTGCGAGACGGGCCGCTCGCCGACGACTACACTCCGGTCTCGCTCGTAACACTCGACGCAATTCTCAGACTCGACCGTGACGACTCACTGTATGACTCGGTCGCGCAACTCATGCCGAACTGCCCGCTGCGAACCGCCGATGACATTCTGGAGAGCTGGCGGCAGTTTCAATCGACGGCAGCGAAGTCGCAGATCTCGATCGTCAGATTTTCCTTTCAAAACCCGTGGTGGGCGATCGAGCGCGACGAGCGGTTCCATCTGACTCCACTGTTCGGGTCGCACATCACTGCGCGCAGCCAGGATCTCCCGGAACTGTTCTGCCCAACAGGCGCAGTCTGGTGGTCACGCACTTCGAATCTTCGCCAGGCGAAGACGTTCCACACACCCGACCGGACCGGCTGGGAAATTCCCTGGGAGCGCTCCATAGATATCGACACTTCTGATGATTGGCGGCTCGCCGAATTGATCATGCAATCCGCGCCGGCAAGGGCCGCAAATGCCTGAACGGATCGCGATGTACACGACCGTGTATCCGGGTGTGGAGCCGTTCTTGCACGCATGGCACGCATCGGTGCTCTCGCAGACGGACCGTTCGTTCGACCTTTGGATCGGCGCTGACGGCCTGACGGAGCAGGAAGTCGCGTCGGCGATCGGAGAGGCGCCCCGGGCGCGCTGGGTGCATTCCGAAGAAAACGACACTCCCGCAATGGTTCGTCAGCGCACGCTCGAAGCGTTAGTGGAAGACTACGACGCGGTCGTGTTCGTTGACAGCGACGATGTGCTGTGTCCCTCGCGAGTTGACGCAGCACGAAGATCACTCGCCGACGTGGACGTGAATGCGTGCGCCCTGGCGTTGGTTGACGAGCGCGGCCTTGATCTTGGAATGACGTTTACCGCTCCTGATGCGGCATGTTGGGACGACCTCCTGCCGCGAACCAATGTCTTCGGGCTGTCTAACAGCGCTTACCGGTGTAACGTCCTTCGCGAGTGCCTGCCGATCCCTCGCGACTGCTCCCTGATCGATTGGTTTCTGGTGGTGCGCGCGTGGGCGAATGGCGCCCGGCTGTCGTTTGACCCCGCCATTCACATGCGTTACCGCCAGCACGCGAACAATGCGGCGCGCGTGCTCCCGCCGTTCTCGACCGAGTGCGTCAGTTCCGGCGGGGCGCAAGTGCTCCGGCACTACTATTTCGTTCTTGAATCCGGCATCCCGATGGCCGCAAGAGTCCGTCAGCGGCTTGAAGCCGCACGAAGCCGGGCGGCTCGCTTCTACTCCCGGACTAATTCTTCACACGATTTGCTCGAACGCTACGCCGACGCTCTGGCCGGTGTCGATTCGCAGCGAGTGTGGTGGTGGTGGATCGCCTGCAACGAACTGGAGCACATATGGAACACCTGATCATTGATGGCCGTAGAATAGGCCCGAGCGAGCCGCCGTACATCATCGCGGAGATCGGGTCCAACCACAATGGTGATCTGAGTCTCGCGAAACGCCTGGTTGCGGCGGCGAAGGACTGCGGCGCCGACGCAGTCAAGTTTCAGTCGTGGTCGACGGAATCACTCATCTCCGCCGCCGAGTACGAGCGCAATACGCGGTACATCGGCGATACAGGTGGGCTAACGCTCGAACAGCAAGTTAGACGATATGAGCTGTCGTGCTCGCAGCACTACGAGATCGCTTCGTATTGCCGCGAGCTCGACGTTACCTTCTTTTCGAGTTGCTTCTCACGTCGCGAGGCCGACATGCTCGACTCGCTCGGCGTGCCCGCATTCAAGATCGCTTCGATGGACGTGAATCACCTTCCCTTGCTTGAGTACGTCGCGCGAAAGGGCAAACCGGTGATCCTCTCGTCCGGCCTCGCAACCCTCGGCGAGATTGAGCGTGCGCTCGACGTTCTCGGCACGCGAGGCGCCGACTCGGTCGCCGTGTTGCACTGTGTGTCGATCTATCCCTCGCCTCCCGAGACCATCGATCTGCTCAATATTCCGACTCTGCGGGCAGCTTTCAACGTGCCCGTGGGCTACAGCGATCATTCGCTCGGCAATGCCGTTCCGCTCGCGGCGGTGGCGCTGGGCGCTTGCATCATTGAGAAGCACTTCACGTTGGACAAGAGAATGGACGGTTGGGACCACGGCATCTCCGCGGATCCGAATGACCTGGCGCAGCTCGTGCAGGACAGCCGCGCTGTATTCGCGGCATTGGGGTCGCCCGTTCGCACGGTTCGCCCGGAGCAGTTGGAAAAGCGGCGCTCATTCAGGCGCCGCATGGTCGTGACAAGGGCCCTTCCCGCCGGCGAACTTCTGCTGCCTGAAGACGTGGAATTCAAGAGGCCGGGCACGGGCATCGGGCCGGACGAGTTGCCGTACGCAGCCGGCCGCCCGCTCAAGCGCGACCTGCAGGCCGAAGACGAAGTCGAGTGGGCCGATCTCGGCTAGCGAAGGGCTTATGCGAATCCTGCTCTTTGGCGACGGTCAGTGGGCAGCTGATGCCCTGACCAAACTGGTGGCCTGCGGAGACGACCTCGTCGGCGTCGTCGTGCGGGTGCACCCCTCGGATTCTTCTCTCGAGGAAGCTGCGGACAGGTTCGATGTTCCGGTCCATCAGCCCGCGAATGTCAACTCACTGGAGTTCGTCGCAACAGCCATCACCCTGGAGCCCGACCTCGCCCTCTCGGTCTCCTATAACCAGATCATCCGCCGCCCGCTTCTCGGGATCGCACGCGCGGGGTTCGTCAATTTTCATGCCGGCCGCCTGCCCCGATACCGTGGACGGAATGTGATCAATTGGGCCATTATCAATGGCGAGCAGGAGATCGGGCTCACTTCCCACTACGTCGATGAAGGCATAGATACGGGGGACATCATCCTCCAGCGGACTTTGCCGATCGGCTGGTGCGACACGTATGGCAGCGTGCTGGCCCGCGTCGTGGCGGCATTGCCCGATCTGGTCGTCCAAACGGTTGCCCTGATCGCCTCCGGGTCGCCACCAAGGACGCCGCAGGACCATTCGGCAGCGACGTACTACTGCGGTCGCGAAGAAGGGGACGAATGGCTGGACTGGGCCGATACGAGCCGCAACCTGTATAACAAGATCCGCGGCATTACTCGACCCGGACCTGGCGCTTGCACCCTCCTGGGCGGAGACGTCGTGCGCGTCTGGGGAGCCCAGTACGACCCCACCTGGCCGAAATACATTGCCACACCGGGTCAAGTTGTCGGGAAGCATGCGGGTGGTTCCCTGATTAAGACCGGCGACTCGGTTCTGCTCTTGACCGATGTCCAGGTCGGCGACGCCGCGTGCACAGTGCCGCCCTGGCGGATCGGAACTCGGCTGGGCATCAACTTGTTGGCACGGGCGTGCTCCGTTGCGACGCAGCCAATTGCGTGAGTTGAGGAACTCATGAATCAGCCAGACACATCAGATCGCCTCGAAAGAGTGCTGGTTGCTACCGACGCTCCGATTTCAGTGGCCCTTGCTCAGTTGGACCGGGCGGGAACAGGAGCCCTGGTATTCCAGGACGGAAACGGAGGTCTGGCGGGCCTGCTTACGGACGGCGATATCCGCCGGGCTATCCTTCGTGGCGTGCCGTTCGATGCCGCATGCGCAAAGGTGGCGACGCGGGAACCGATCCGCGTCACGCCCGATCTCAGCCGCGCGGAATGCCTGCGCTTGATGAACTCGTATGACGTGAACCATCTTCCAGTGGTGACGGCGGACGGCATCCTGCGAGGCCTGTTGCTCCGCAGCGACTTGATGACGGAAGACGATTGCGTGGCTTCCGCCGTCATCATGGCCGGCGGGTTCGGCAAGCGGTTGCTGCCGCTGACTGAGGCAACGCCGAAACCGATGCTTCCGGTAGGCGACACGCCGCTGCTTGAACGGACAATCCGCCGCCTCAGCGAGGCGGGGATCCGCCAGGTCAGTGTGACGACCCACCACCTCTCTGACCGCATCACCGGGTACTTCGGAGACGGCGCCGGCTTCGGCGTCGATATCAACTACATCGCGGAGGACCACCCGCTCGGCACTGTAGGGTCTTTGAAGCGTTTCCCAAGCGCCGGGGGGCCCATTCTCGTGATCAACGGTGATGTCCTTACGGGCGTGCAATTCAGGAACCTGGTCGCCTACCACCGAGAGCAGGGTGCTGACATTACCGTCGGCGTGCGCAGATACGAACTCGAGGTTCCGTACGGGGTTGTCGAGTGCGAGGGCCCTTACCTGAGGCGCGTAGAAGAAAAGCCCCGCCTTCACTTTCTGGTGAATGCCGGGATCTATATGCTCGATCGGTCGGTGCTGCGGTACATACCCGCCGATCAGCGATTTGACATGACCGATCTGCTTGGCAAGCTCCTCGAAGCCGGCCGGCCGGTAGTCACGTTCCCGGTCGTTGAGTACTGGCTGGACATCGGGCGTCCTGCGGATTACGAACAGGCCCAGCGAGACCTGACGGAAGGGAGACTAACGGCATGAACATTCTCATCACCGGAGGCGCGGGGTATGTCGGATCTGTGGTGGCTCGCGCCCTGCTTGCCGATGGGCACTGTCTGAGGATTCTGGACAATCTAACACACGGTGGACGTTCGCTCCTAAGCATCTGGGATCACCCGCGGTTCGAATTCAAGCGAGGCGATATAAGAGATGCCGGCACAGTCCGGTCCTGCGTTGAGGGCCAGGATGCGGTACTTCACCTCGCCGCGATCGTCGGAGATCCCGCATGCGCGCGGCAGCCGCAGTTGGCGCGCGAAGTTAACGTCGAGGCGTCACTTGGTCTTCTGGAAGAGAGCCGGCGTGCGGGGGTGCGCAGGTTCGTGTTCGCTTCCACGTGCAGCAACTACGGAAGGGTTCCGGATCCGGAGCAGTACGTAGATGAAGACGCCCTCCTGGCGCCGGTGTCATTGTACGCGGAGACCAAGGTCGCTGGGGAACGCGCCATGCTCGAGTGTCGCGCGAACGGCACGTCAGTGACGCCGCTCCGGTTCGCGACTGTTTACGGAGTGTCGCCGAGAATGCGTTTCGATCTTACCGTCAACGAGTTCACTCTTGAAATCCTGTCGAAACGCAGGTTGGTCGTGTTCGGGGAGCAATTCTGGCGGCCTTATATCCATGTGGCCGACCTCGCGAACGCGGTTTCGCTTGTGCTCACTGCGCCCGCTGAGATCGTTGACAGGCAGATCTTCAACGTTGGGGACACGAAGGCAAACTATCGCAAGCAGGATCTGGTGGAGATGATTCTGCCCTATGCGCGCGACGCCGTTATTGATTACGTACACAAGGCGGAGGACCCCCGAGACTACCGGGTGTGTTTCAGTAAGATTCGCGATCGGCTCGGCTTTGTCGCTTCGCGCACAGTACAAGACGGGATTGCGGATATTGTTCGGCTTGTGCGCGAGCAGGCCCTCCCCGACTTCAGCGATCCAGCATTCAGGAACTGACTGAATACTATGGACAGGAACAACGACTTCATCCCTCTCTGTGTGCCTGAGTTGCGCGGCCGCGAATGGGCGTACGTCAAAGAGTGCCTCGATACGGGCTGGGTATCGTCGGCAGGACGGCATGTGGATGGTTTTGAAAGTGCCATTGCGGCACGCGTCGGCGCGAAATATGCAGTCGCGGCGGTGAATGGGACATCCGCACTGCACACGGCGATGCTGGTGGCAGGCGTCGAGCCGAACGATGAAGTGATCGTGTCCACCCTGACGTTCATAGCTCCGGCGAATGCGATCCGTTATGCGGGCGCCTTCCCGGTGTTCGTTGACGCCGAGCCCGCCTACTTGCAGATGGACGTCAACAAGCTCGAGCACTTCCTCAGGCGGGATTGCTTCCGCAATGGCCGCGGCCTTTACAATCGCACGACCTCGCGAAGGGTTCGGGCCATCCTCCCGGTCCACATACTTGGACATCCAGTGGACATCGACCCTGTCCTGTGCCTCGCACGCGAGTTTGGCCTCGTAGTGATCGAAGACGCGAGTGAGGGGCTCGGCGCGAATTATAAAGAGCGCCCTGTGGGCAGCCTCGGGGATATCGCATGCCTGAGCTTCAACGGCAACAAGCTGATCACCAGCGGCGGCGGTGGCATGATCACTACGAATCGAGGCGATTGGGCTGCGCGCGCGCGGTATCTCACGACGCAAGCCAAGGATGACCCTGTCGAGTACGTTCACGCCGAAATCGGATACAACTACAGGCTGACGAACCTGCAGGCTGCGCTAGGGCTCGCGCAACTGGAACAACTTGACGAATTCGTCCTTGCGAAACGGCGCATCGCGTCCCGCTACTCGAACGAACTCGAGGCTGTGGGTCTGATTCCATGCCTCGAGCCGCCCTGGGGCCGGAGCACATTCTGGATGTACACCGTGATGGTTGACGGCGCGCGATTCGGGGTCGATTCGCGATCTGCGTTACGGCAGCTTCAAGCGCTTGGTATTCAGACCCGGCCGCTTTGGCAGCCCATACACCTCTCGCCTCCGCACCGGGACTCCTTCCGGACGGATTGCGCGACAGCGGAACTCGCATATCGTGACGGCCTGAGCCTGCCTTGTTCCGTCGGGCTTACGGAGGAGCAGCAGCAGCGCGTTATCGAATCGCTGAAGCGGATGCACGTTGCAGCGGGGCATGCGCAAATCTCACGAGTTGCAGCGGGATAGGGGATCGAGGATGAATAGTGCGACTGGGATTCCAAGGGCATCAGATTGGCTCGGTGCAGAATACACGGCAAGCGACCTGACTCACGCGCTGTGGAAAACCGGCATCAGGCAGGGCGACACGGTTTTCGTTCACGCCTGCTTCGGTGTCCTGGGGGCGCTCGCGGGGCCGGACAGTGAAGTCGAGCCTTCGGCGGCCCTGCTGGACGCCATCACACGGGCAGTCGGCCCGACCGGCACCATTCTCGTCCCCACGTATACGTTCTCCTTCTGCCGTGGAGAAGACTACGACGTGCTCAATTCCGCCTCGGTTCCGGGTCCCTGGAGCCTGTCGAGCGAGTTCCTGGAAACAGTGCGAATGCTGCCCGGTGCGTTTCGATCCGATGACCCGATCCACTCGGTTGCGGGAATCGGACCTCGAGCGGAAGCGCTTCTCGCAGACGTTGCGTCTACGTGCTTCGGGCCGGGTAGCATTTTTGACCGGCTCAACCGCTCCGGAGCCAAACTATGCGTCATCGGCGCGCCGCTTGAAGAGGCCACGTTCCGGCACCACGTTGAAGAAATGGTCGGTGTCCCGTTCCGATACAAGAAGCTGTTCACGGGTTACATCCGGCGGGGCAGCGCAGTGCGGAAAGCGGGCTGGATCTACTTCGTTCGTATCCGCGCTGATAACGGCATCCCGGACGGCTCGTATCTGGAACGCATCACGCGATCCTCAGGTGAGTGCCGCGCAGCCTCGGTGGGCGCCGGCGAGGTCCTCACGGTGGATGCCGGCGCCTACTACGAACGCGTCGCGACAGAGCTCAAGAGGAATCCGTGGTGCAGCGCGAAGGGCCCGGCGGGCAACGCCATCGAACTCGAGCGCACACGGACCGGCGCTCCGTGTTCGCCAGTGACGCTCCCGCCGGCCGCTTCGATGGAGCAGATCGTATCCGCACTCTGGCGGCTTCCCAGGGATATCGTCTCCGACGGATTCGATGTCGCTCTGCAAGCACTCGCGGACCAATTACCGATGCGGATCCACGAATTCCCTAGCGGAACCGAGTGCTGGGACTGGATCGTCCCGGAGAAGTGGACCTGCGCGGAAGCGTGGCTGGAAACGCTGGACGGGCGCAAGGTTTTCTCGTATGCGGACCACCCGCTGCACGTTGTCTCGTACTCGTTGCCCTTTGCTGGCCGGGTCTCCCGCGACGAACTGTTTCGCCATCTGCACGTTCACCCGTGGCTTCCGGACGCAATACCGTTCAACTTCAAATATTACGAGCGGGACTGGGGACTCTGCTGCACGCAGCGGCAGCGCGACGCGCTCCAGGATGAGGCGTACCGAGTCGTCATCCGAAGCGACTTCGCGTATTCGACGCTCAAAACCGGCGAAATCGTTGTGCCCGGCAGGACAGACAAGAGCATAGTTTTGTGCGCTCATTTGTGCCATCCGGCGATGGTCAATGACGATCTCACGGGAGTTGCCGTCGGGGTCGAGGTCATCCGGAAACTGCTGGCACGCAAGGCGCCCAGATACACGTACCGTTTCGTTATTGTCCCGGAAACGATCGGTTCCATTGCCTGGCTCAGCCGGAATGAGGAGCTTACTCCCGAAATCAAAGGCGGTCTCTTCCTGGAGATGCTCGGAAGAGCGACCCCGCATGCCCTACAGCTTTCATTCGACGGGAATACAGAAGTAGACCTCTGCTTCAAGCTGGCCTTACAAGAGCACGACCCGAACGGATGGACGGGTGAATATCGCTCCATCATTGGCAATGATGAGCGCCAGTTCAACGGGCCAGGAGTCCGGATCCCGATGCTCTCGCTGTCGCGCGTATTGCCGCCGTCCGCTCCAGAGTGGCCGTATCGTGAGTACCATTCCTCCGCGGATACGCCCGAACTCGTGCCTTCGGGAAGCCTGGACGAGTCAGCCCGGCTGGTCTTGCGGATGATCGAGTACATCGAAGAGAACGTCGTGCCGGTAAACGAGTTCAAGGGTGAGCCGTTCTGCTCGCGCTACGGGCTTCACATCGACGCGTATTCGAATCCCGAGGGAAACCGGGAGTTGTTCCGCATTTTGGACCTGATCGATGGATCGCTGTCCGTCGCCGAAATCGCGCGGCGTACCTCTGTCCCGTTTGATGCCGTCCGTGATGTCGTGAAGAAACTCGGGCAGGTCGGCCTGGTCTCCATTCGCGAGAGTTGATGTGCGCATCCTGATTCACACTGGAACGCGCGACTGCCTCAACCTGGGTGATGTCGCAATGTTGCAGGCGACGTGTCGGCGCTTGCGCGAACTTTGGACTGACGTCGAACTCATGGTCCTGACCGATGCGCCAGAAAGGCTTGCGGCCGTCTGTCCCGGATCCATTCCCATCCCCGCGGGGGGTCTGTTCCCGTGGGTGGCCGAGCGCTTCCTGATCGGACGCGCACACCGTTGGCTCCCAGCCCGTTGGTCTGAAGCGGCCGTTGCCGCGAAACGGAGTGTGGGCCGTCGCTGGCCCGGCGTTCTCGACGCCGCTGTCGATTTCAAGCTCCGCGTTCAGCGTACCGACCGTGAGTCCGTGACGGCGTTTCGAGATGCATTTGGCGCCGCCGATTGTATTGTTGTTTGCGGTCAGGGCTCGCTCACGGACGGCGCTCGATCGGAGGCGGGCGAAATCTGTTTATTGCTCAATATGGCGGCTGCGCGGCGCAAGCCGGCGGTTCTGTTCGGCCAAGGTATCGGCCCGCTTCGGGACCCCGAACTCCGCCGGGAGGCACAACGGGCACTGAGAACGGCACGCCTGATCGCCCTTCGCGAGCAGCGCGTCGGGCCGGGCGTATTGGCTGACCTCGGACTCGGCCGCGATCGCATTCTCGTGACCGGAGATGACGCCGTGGAGGCTGCTTTCGAAGCGAAGCCTCCTCACACGGGAGCCGCGATCGGTCTCAACCTGCGGCTGTCTCGCAATTCAGGGCTCAGCCCCGAGCACCTGCCGGCATTCGGCTCAGCGATACGCCGTGCGTGTGAATCAGTCTCGGCGACCGTACTCCCTGTACCGATCTCGATTCACGAGAACGGCACGAACGATGCGTTTGTGCTCGACCGGTTCTTCGAATCCTCCGGATGGGACGGGAGGGAGATACACGATCTACGTACCCCCGCGGCGGTAATCAGACAAGTTGGAAGATGCCGCGTGATGATCACGGCCGCCTATCACGCTGCGGTTTTCGCTCTCGCTCAAGGCATACCCACTATCTGCGTGGCGAACTGCGATTTCTTTGAGGACAAGTTTCTGGGGCTCGCGGGGTTGTTCGGGCCCGGCTGCGAGGTCCTCTCGGTTTCGAGCCCGAACTTCCCTGAGCGCCTCTGTTCCACTGTGTTCCAGCATTGGGAACAGGCGGATGAATTCCGAACGAACCTTCTCGACCGCGCCGCTCTCCAAATCCGCTGGGCTCGCGGTGCGTACGAGCGCGCGGCGGGGCTATTGGCCGGCCGCGCGAGTATGACCGCACGCGCCTGAATGCAACCGCGCATCGCAATCATCGTCGATCATCCGGACCGTGACCTCGCAGGCCTGGTACTGACTGCGCGCGAGCTCTGCTATCACGGTGCGGCCTGCTATCTGGTTCCGATGAACCTTGCCGAACGGGAAATCTGGGCTCTGGCTCCGCACTTCGTGCTCCTCAACTTCATCCGCGTGGTCAACCAAGATCTGGTGCGGCACATGGCGGAAGCAGGCATCGCGTTCGGCGTTCTCGACACCGAGGGCGGCGTTTGGTCGAGTCCTGAAAGCTACGCAGAGTTGCTGCTGCCCGTAAGGAATGAGCTACGTCTCGCGGAATGTAACTGCGCCTGGGGCCCGCGCATGGCCGAGTACCTCGTTTCCGAGGGGCTCTACTCCCGCGCGCAGGCGGTCGTGACCGGCTGTCCGAGATTCGACCTATACAGCCCGGCTTGGCGGAGTATGGTGTGCAACGGAAACAGGCGGGACCGTCAAAGCCGTGTGATTCTAGTCAACACGAATTTCACGACCGTGAATTCGCGCTTCGCTACCACTGCGCAGAACTTCGATCTTCAAGTCAAACTTGGCGTCCCGCGCTCGACCGTCGAGGCCATGGTGAACGCCGAGGAACAGGCAATCCGGCTGACGATTGACATGGCGAAGCAGCTCGCGGCTGACTTCCCCGGCGCCAGAGTCGTCGTGCGCCCGCACCCGTTTGAGCGTCCGGAGCCGTATATCCGTGAGCTGGCTTCGCTCGGCAACGCGGAAGTGAATAGTAGTGGCCCGGTTCAGCCTCAGATCATGCGCGCCGCTGTGGTGATCCAGCGAAGTTGCTCGACCGCAATAGAAGCGGGTCTGGCTGGCGCGCCGGCACTCTCGCCACAGTGGATTCCGCCATACATCCTCATACCGGTGGCGGAGTCTGTCAGCGTCGCTTGCAAGACCTACTCCGAACTGAGATCGTGCGTCCAATCGGCCTTGACTGATTCTTTCGCGCCGCCCGTGAGTGTCCGAGAAACCTTGCAAAAGGTCATCTCCGAGTGGTTCTACGCCGCGGACGGCAACGCGCACACCAGGGTCGCGAGCACCGTTCTCAATTGCCTGGGCCATCGCGGGAAAGTGGACCACGCCCTCTGCCGGAAGTTTCTTTACGGCATCGGCGCCCGTGGCGCATCGGGCCGCGCCGGAGCAGGAAATCGAGTGCGGCGCCTGTTCGGGCTTGGGCCGGATTGGTCATTTCGCCACTTGCGGAGGGTGCCCGACAAGGCGTGGCGCCGGACTGCAAAGGCCTACGGGATTCGCGAAGTATCCGAACTGGCGTCGGCTGCGGACTCGGCCGCCTCAGCCGCCGGCAGCTTTCCGGCAGCCCGCCTCAGAGCCACCCTCGCGCGCGAATCGGGTGACTACATTGAGCACTTCGCAGGGCACTCCGTTCGATTGACCGCCTAACCCAACCGATCCTCGGAAGACCATGACAAGACCTGCGTCAGGTATCGTCGCCATCATTCCAGCCCGCGGAGGCTCGAAAGGCATCCCGCGGAAGAATCTGCGCCTCATCGCTGGTAAGCCGCTCGTCGCGTATGCGATTGAGTGCGCGCTGAACGCACGATTGGTCGGCCGGGTGTTCGTATCGACGGATGATGCCGAGATCGCAGCGACTTCAAAGGCCTTCGGTGCGGAGGTTATCATCCGGCCCGCCGAACTGAGCGGAGACACGGCTTCCTCAGAAGTCGCTCTCCTTCACGCGCTCGACCACCTCCGGTCTGTCGAGGCGGTCGAACCACCCGCCGTCGCGTTCCTGCAGGCCACCTCACCGCTCACCGCTCCCGAGGACGTAGACGGCACCCTCGAGGTGCTCGATGCGCATGTTGCCGATTCCGCGCTCGCGGTGACCATATTTCACCACTTCCTCTGGAAGTTGGACGGAACCGGAAATGCGATTGGAGTCAACCACGAGAAGAGCGTGCGGTTGCCGCGTCAGGCCTGCGCGCCGCAGTACCTCGAGACTGGAGCTGTTTACGCGTTTCTGGTGCCCGGCTTCCGGCAACACAGACATCGATTCTTCGGCAAGACGGCGCTCTATGTCATGCCGTCAGAACGCGCGCTGGAGATCGATGACTTTCCGGACCTGGAAATGGCTGAACTGCTCGTCCGCAGACAAGAAGAGAAGACTCACGCGGCGATGTCTACAAATCGCCGGGCTTGATCGCAGACAGAGGGGTGCTGGATGCAGAAAGCAATTCAGATTGGGAACAGGCTTGTCGGCGAAGGGCAGCCTGTCTTTGTGATCGCCGAGATCGGGATCAATCACAACGGCGATGTGGAACTCGCCAAGAAGCTGGTTGACATCGCATCTGTAGCCGGATGCGACGCCGTAAAGTTTCAGAAGCGCACGCCGGCGCTGTGCGTCCCAGCGGAGCAGCGGGGACTCATGCGTGAGACGCCCTGGGGCGTGATGACCTACATGGAGTACAGGCAGCGCACTGAGTTCGGCGCTTCCGAATACCTGGAGATCGATCGCCACTGCCGCTCGAAAGGGATGCTCTGGTTCGCGTCCTCCTGGGACGAGCCATCGCTGGACTTCATCGAGTCATTCAAGCCGGTGTGCCACAAAATCGCTTCCGCCAGCCTCACCGATAATGACCTTCTGCTGAGGATCAAGGACACAGGCCGGCCTGTGATCCTCTCCACGGGCATGTCGACTATGGAGCAGATTCGGCATGCCGTCTCGATGCTCGACACGTCCCGGCTGCTGCTGGCTCACGCCACGAGCGCCTACCCGTGCAAACCCGTCGAGCTCAATCTTCGAATGATCCACACACTGCGGTCGGAGTTCGGCTGTCCGGTCGGCTACTCGGGCCACGAGACCGGGTTGGCGCCAACGCTCGCGGCTGTCGCCGTCGGAGCAGCGTTCGTGGAGCGGCATATCACACTGGACAGGGCGATGTGGGGCAGCGATCAGGCAGCATCGGTCGAGCCTGGCGGCCTGATGCGGCTTGTGCGCGACATCCGCGTGATCGAGTCGGCGATGGGGGACGGAGTCAAGCAGGTTTACGAGAGTGAACTGCCTCTGGTCGCGCGCCTTCGTCGCCGTCCGGAGCGCCGGGTTCCCGCCCTGTCCGCCAGTGGTGGCGGCGCGTGACACCGAATGCCCGGCGGGTCGCGGTGCTCCTGCCGATGTCGTGGAGCATCCGGAACGTCCTCTATTCCGGCGCTCTCGACGCCCTCGCGGATCTCGGCGCGGAGCCGTACCTCATTACGCCGGACCCGGCCGGAAGCCCGCAAGATGTTTGCGAGGTGGCCTTCCGTTCCGCCGCGGCGTTTCATCCCCTTCTCGAACCGCGCTCGAACCCGGTACGCGGAAAGGCCTTCCTGGACTCTCTCCTGAAAGATGTCTTCAATCGGAGGCATTCGAACCGGAGCTATCCGCTGTATCGCCGTTGGATGATAAGGCGCGAATCGCTTTATGGCAGAGCGCGGCAGATGCTGATTCGGCTCGCTGGCGCAGCGTGCTATCTGTCGCACCTCGATTCGACTCTCCGGTCCGCCTGTGAATCTCTGTACCGTCGCAGCCACGACCTAGACCCGATCCGGACTCAGATGGAACAGATCTCACCCGCCCTCCTCTGGTCCACGGTCTCCGTCTCCCATCTGGAATACCCGTACATTTTGGCCGCTCGCGACCTCCGAATCCCGACCGTGTCGTCGGTCCTGAGCTTTGACAACCTGACCAGCCGCGGCGTCCTTCCCGATTTCGACCACTACATCGTCTGGAGCCGCGCCATGCTCGATCAGCTCCGGAGATTTTATCCGCATGTACCAACGGCCAGGATTCGGATCACCGGTACACCGCAGTTCGATTTCCACCGAAGCCCGGAGTTCTATTGGCCGCGGGAGCGCACCCTCCGCGAACTCGGGCTACCATTGTCCAAACGCTATTTCCTGTACGCCGCGAGCAGTTCGATTCTGGCTCCCGATGAGCCCGAACTCGTGAGGCGCCTCGCGAAGCGAACGGCCGCCGACCGCGAATTATCCAGTTTCGCGATTGTGGTCCGCCTGCATCCGTCCGACGGTGTGGAGCGCTGGGCGAACTCACAGGATCGGTATCCCAACCTGGTGCTCTCGCCGGCATTCAGCCGAACAGACGTTTCAAACGAAGTATGGCGATCGAGCCGCGAGGATCAGTCGCGTCTCATCAATTCACTTCGCCACGCGGAAGCCTGCATCAACATTGCGTCAACGATGAGCCTGGACGCCGCGATTCTCGACCGGCCTGTGATCTGTTTGCAGTTCGACACCGACACGGATTGTCCGCTCGACATACTCTTCGACGAATACAACGCCGAACATTACCGGCCTCTGGTCGAGAGCCGCGGCATTCAGCTCGCTCGATCGTGGGACGAGTTGTTCCTGCTGCTGCGGCAAGCGTTACGTACTCCGGATATTTCGCGCCAACGCAGACGCGCGATGATTGCGCAAGAGTGTGGTGACGTGGACGGGGCGGCTGCGAAGCGTGTCGCACATGCGGTTTCAAGCCTGCTCAAGCTGGATGCCATCGATCGCGTTCCGCGCGCGGCGAATGCAGCGAGGTCGGGGCGGCTGTGATGACGTGCTGGCCCGAGCCGGACCACAAGGTTGTATACGTTTGTGATGAGTACCCCGGCGTAGCGGCGCAGTTTGGAGGTATTGGAAGCTCGATCCGGCTTGAAGCCGAGTGGTTCGCCTCCAACAATTTCGCAGTCCATGTAGTATGCGCCTCGCCCGATGGCATGGCGGATCCGGCGCTTCTCTCGGGCGTGCGCGTGCATTTGGCGCCAGGGCGAGTGAGAATGCCGAAGCTGAGGGCCTTGTCCCGGCGTCTTTCGATCGCGCAGACGGTCGCGAGCGTGCTCGGCCACTCGCCGGGCATCGTCATCGCAAGCGACTATTGCGGGCCATTCTGCACAAGGCCTTTTCGTCAGAAGCTGCTTATCCAGTTGCATGGAAGCGCTACCGTCAATACTGCGGCATATGGCCGGAAGCCTCCGGGTGCAGTCCGCTATTTCGAGCGACGCACCGTCGAACTGGCTGACGCATTTCAGTCCTGCTCACATTTTACGGCCCAACGCACGGCGGAAGTGTTCCCGCTCGGCAGCAAGCCGGTGGCGGTGATTCCAAACAGTGTCGATGTCCGCCAGTTCCACCCCGAGTCCGGCAACGTCGCCCGGGCGGACATCATCTTTGTGGGCAAGTTCGCAACGCTCAAGGGCATCTTCACGCTCGCCGAGGCGATACCGGCTGTTCTGCGCGCCGTCACTGAAGCTCGGCTCCTCATAGTGGGGGCAGATACTGTTGAACAGGGCCGCTCGGTCAAGGCCGAGTTTCTGCGCCGAGTCCCGAGCGAATATCGCAGCCGTATCTGCTTTCTGGGAAGACTCCCGCGGACCGAGGTGGCTTCAGTGCTGAGGCGCGCCTCTGTGCTCGTCTTGCCTTCCCTCGTTGAAGCCGCCCCTATGGTGGTGCTCGAGGCGATGGCATCGGGACGCCCCGTTGTGGCTTCTCGCCGCGGTGGCATACCGGAGATCGTAGCCGACAAGGTCACAGGCTTGCTGGCCGATCCCGCCGAACCGCGTTCGTTCTCCGACGCGCTGCTCAGGATCGTTCGCGATCCTGGTCTGGCTGCCTCGATGGGCGCGGCGGCGCGGACGCGTGCCATCGAGGTGCACGCGCCGGAGAGCGTTTACACCCGCACGCTCGCATTTCACCGGCAGCTTTTGGGCGCCGCATGAGGAGATGTAGACATATGGTACGGCTATTGATGTTGTCGTTAATGACCGTGTTGGCCGCCCCTGCGGTTGAGCGATTTGTTTCACTGGTCGGCAGTTCCGAAAACGCTGGCACATTCAACAGGCCCTGGGACCTTCAGACCGCGCTGTCCAACGCCGCTCCGGGCGATACAGTCTGGCTTCGAGGAGGCCTGTACCGCGGGAATTTTACCTGCTCCGCTTCGGGCACCCGGGAACAACCGATTGTTTTCCGCGCGTATCCGGGAGAGCGGGCCAGGATCGACGGCGGATCCAGCCAGTACCCAGCACTGTCGATCGGGTGCAATTACGCATGGTTTTGGGGCCTCGAGATCTTCTTCAGCGACGCCAAGAGGAAGAGCTCTGAATCCGGCTCAAATCCCACCGACATCCATCGCGGCATCGGCCTGGCAACAGTGCAGAGTCCCAATACCTGCATCGGACTGAAGTTCATCAACCTTGTTCTTCACGACAACTTCGAATCGATCGGCCTATGGGCCGAAGCGGTTGATGCCGAGGTTTACGGCAGCATCATCTACCACGACGGCTGGGACGCTCCGGATCGCGGACATGGGCACGGCATCTATACGCAGAACGCGGCTGCGGGCACGAAGCGTATCGAAGACAACATCATGTTCGGCTCGTTCAGTCACGGCCTGCATGTCTACTCCTTCTCGGACCTCATGCAGAATTTTCATATCGAAGGCAACGTAGCGTTCAACAACGGAAGGCTTGCGTCGGACACGGAGTCCACGAACTATCGCGTTTCGGGAGAAATGCCGCCCAAGAACATCGTTTTCAAGAACAACCATTCGTATTTCAGTCCCGAAATCGCGGGTGGTGACGTGGTGCTGGGCAGCAACAACGGGTGCACCAACCTGACTGTCACCGGGAACTACTTCATCGCCCTGAAGGGCCGAGCGCTGGTGAAACCGAGTGCGTGCCGGGACATCACGCTTCAAAGGAACGTCTTCCTCGGCGCGACCGTGGGCGTCAGCCGGACCGGCTTCCCTGACAACGCGTATCTGACCGAAGTTCCGAAGGGCGTCGAGACGTTCATCCGTCCGAACCGATATGAACAGGGACGGGCCCACATTGTGATCTATAACTGGGACCGGGCCGACACTGTCCCCGTCGACGTTTCCGCCATTTTGCGCAAGGGCGATTACTTTGAGCTGCGGGATGCGCAAAATCCTCTCGGTGAGCCCGTGTTGAAAGGGATCTATGAGAGCCTGCCGCTGAGTCTCCCGATGCGGTCGGCCGTGATTGCGAGTCCCATCGGAGAGCTACCCGTAAGCGCGGTCCATACAGGCCCGGAGTTTGGAGTGTTTGTCCTCACCGCGCCCAAGCGTGCCTTGGTTCCGCGCGCCGCGCCGGAGATCGCTCCACAGGGCGTCCGGAATGCCGCGAGCATGTCGGACACTATCGCGCCAGGCTCACTGATCAGTGTTTTCGGATCGAATCTGGCGCTGTACACGGAAGCGAGTACCACGCAACCATTGCCGGAGAGTCTCGGAGGAAGTACTTTCACGATCAATGGGTCCGGCGCACCGCTGCTTTACGCGGATCCGTATCAGATCAATGCCCAGGTTCCTTATGACGTTCCCGCCGGGCGAACGGTGGCTGTGGTCACGGTTGGGGACCTGACCAGCGAGCCCGCTGAATTCAGTATCGAGGCGGCCGCTCCCGGCATTTTTCAGATCGACGGCGGCCGTGCCGCCGCGCTGAACGCGGACTGGTCGTTGAACTCACCCGAGCGGCCCGCACGGCCGGGAGACATGATCGCGGCCTACTGCACGGGGCTGGGTGTGCCGGATCGCCCGATGGCGCCGGGCATCGGGCCCGCCGATCCCGTGCCGATCCAGCCGCCCGCGTCGGCCACGATCGGATCGTCCGCAGCTCCCGTTCTCTACTCCGGATTGGCGCCGCGATTCGTAGGCCTCTGCCAGGTAAATCTGCTTGTGCCAGAACTCGCGCAGGGCGACTACGACCTCGAGATCTCGGTCGGATCAACTCGCAGCAACAGAGTCCTGATAGCCGTCGGGTCCGGGAATGCTGAACGGAGTGCACAGGGCGCGCCTGCACGCGCCCCGGAGGACGAGCCGTGAATCCATGACCGGCGATTCGCGTTCGCTCAGTTCGTCGGCACGAATGTGAGATCGTTAGTGACGAGGATTTGGTTGAGCAGGGTGTTTGCCTCACGACCGCGGAATACGATTCTGTTAGTGCCGGCCGAAAGACTGAATTCGCGCTGAGGAATCGTGTTAGGAGTACCTCCCGCGCGACCGTTCACCTTGCTCCACTGCCAGGCACTCGACCAAAGCCCTTCAGCCACGTCATACACATCCTCAGCCCCGGCGTTGACGGATACGTAAAAGGAATCGGCCGATGATGAGGGGCTGCTCACTTTGCCCCAGATCACATATGTCCCGCTGGCGGGAGCGTTGACGGTGAACGTGGCTGTGCCGGACTCGGCTACTCCGGTCGAGATGTAGGCGACGCCGTTCAAAGATCCAATCGCCATGGGAGAGGCCAAGGCCGCCGAGCTCGATGCCGCATAGGCATTCGCGATACTTGCGCTACTCGTGACCACGGAAATAACCACATCCGAGATGGAGGAGAGCTGTGTATCGGACGCGCTCAGACGCAGGATGTAAACGCCGGGCGCCCCGAATCGAACCGTTGTCGTCAGGCTTCGTGCGGAGCCGAACTTCACCGAACCCGGCCCGCTGAGCTTCCTCCACTGCACCGTGCACGTGCTGCCGCTCGGCAATCCGTCATCTGTAACGGTACCGGTCAATGTTGCGGTGTTCCGGTACACGACGGTCCGGGGCGGCCCGGCGCTGACTACCGGAGCCTGATTGATCGTGCTCGCTAAGACGATAACCGTAACATCCTTGCTGGAACTCAGTTGGCCGTCGGTCGCAGTAAGCCTCACCAGGTAGCTGCCGGCAACACTGAATGTGGCTGTCGTAGACCGCGAGCTGGCGTTCGCGAAAGTCACCGTTCCCGGGCCGCTCACTTTGGACCACGTTGCGGAAACGGAGCTGCCCGCCGGCAGCCCGTCATCCGTGACAGTCCCGTACAGAGCAGCAGCGGAAGGCAATGTCACGCTGATGTTCGGCGTAACCGTGACGACGGGAGCCTGATTACTCTGTGCAGGATTCACTGTGATCGTGACGTCGCCGCTGCTTGAGAGTTGCGAGTCGCTGGCCGTCAGCCTCAGCACGTAACTGCCGGACGTGCTGAAGGCCGCGGTTGTCGAACTCGACGCGGCATTCGCAAATGTAACGGTTCCTGGGCCGCTGACTTTCGTCCAGGACGCCGTCACCTGTGCACCCGCAGGCAAGCCATCATCAGTGACCGTACCGTTCAGAGAGGCTGATGATGGGAGCGTGATCGTCTGGTTTGAGCCGGCGCTTACGACCGGCGCTTTGTTTTGCGCAGCAGTGCCGCCGCCGGAGGCGGTCCGCTGGAGAACATACACATTGAACTCGCTGCTCGTATGCGTGGGACGGATCGGCACGTTTCCGATCGGCGCGCTTACAGAAGTAAGGGACGTCGGCAAAGCCACGAGTCCGCCGTTCCACGTTCCCTGCAACACGGGCGCACCGAAATAGTCCTGCACGTCGCGAACCTCGAACGTGTCGCCGATCCCGAGCACTCCGGAGACATCGACCGAAACGGCGCTTGCGCCCGCCCAGTTCAGAACGATGACGTGAGCACGACCGGGTTCGTACCGATTCGGACGAACAAACGTCTGCGTGCCGCTCGGACGTGACGCGTAATAAGTGTTTTGGGGGTACTGGCCGCTGCTGAAACCGGAAAGACCGCCGAAGAACGTATTCCCGGTCATCGTGATATCAGTGCAACCGGCGGGTTTGATTAGCGCCGTACCGTTCTGTGAGAGGAAGTGGTTGCCTGTAACGACCATTCCGGCGCAGCCGTTGTCGTTTCCAATGACTGAGTTGCCACCCTGTTTCGAAGGCGAGTAATAGGCGAAGTTGTTCTTGAAAGTGACGTTTCGGGGGATCGCTCCGTCACCGTTGACGCGGAAGTTTGTTGCGTAGCCGCTTGTTAGCGACAGCGCGCCGTTATCGAACGCGACATTGCCTTCGATATGGTAGTTATTCAGCAGGTCGCCCCAGCCGTAGACATGCAGACCGTGGCTGAACGCGCGGAACATGATGTTCTCTTCAATGTGCTTCGTTCCGTTGTTCGCGTTTTGCGAATAGATGCCGTGACCGTGTCCGCGATCGGGGGCGTCCCACCCGTCGTGATAAATGATGTTGCCGTAGACCTCGGCATTCAATGCATCGGCCCAAACCCCGAACGAGCTGAAGCTGTCGTGGACGACCAGGTTGATGAATTTGATATTGAGAGGAATGCCCGCATCTTGAACGCTCGCGGCGTTGTTCCCGCGATAGATATCGGTCGGGAATGAATCCGTTTGCTGTGAGACTCGCCTGGTATCGCTAAAGAAAATCTCGAACCCTTGAAACCAGACGTTGCTGCATTTCGCCGTAATCGCGGGATAGATGCTGGTTCCGCCATCGACGCGCGCACGCTCGCCGGGATACTGGCGATATTTAATTGGTAGCGATGTCGTGCCTGACGCCAGGCAATCGAAGGTGCCGTTGTAAGTGCCGCCGCGAAGCCATACAGTATCGCCGGGCTGCGGCCTGCTTAGGGCCGTGTAAAGATCCCATGGACGAGTGATGCTACCGTCATTGGAGCTGTTCCCAGTCGGAGCTGCATAGTATTCAGCGCCAGCGAGCACGGCAGGCGTAAAGCACGCTACGGCGGCTGCCACTAATTTCAGAGCTTTCATTTGTGGGTCCTCGTTGCGGGAGTGCGGGTCACTACTCGGACGGCAGCGCACCCAACAGGCCGCACGGCAGCGGCCACGGTATAACGCCGGCGAACAGTACGGCCGTGTTGAAACGGCACCGTTGCCGGATATCGGGCTAGAGCGCCAGTTGTCTACGCGTCCGCAGACCCGAGGGCGACACCCCACGGCTGGGCGACCCGTGACGAAAGTGCTAGTGTACTGGCACAGGTACCACTCGGCAATACCAGCCGTGGTGGGTGTCAGTCGCGCCCGTAGGCATACCCAGACGTGGGGGGAGAATATTGACCTCGGTTAACGCCGTTGTCGAATCACGCAGGTTGGAATCCGCGTGGACCATCGGCAGCGTGTTCCTCATCGCGGCGCTCCTCGCATTTGCTGTTGCGAGTTTCGCGCCACGTGCGCTGGTTCTCGATTCGGATTACGCAGCGTTCTATGGGCCGGTTGCCAGATCGCTCATTGAACGCGGCGATCTGGCATACGACAACGGTGCACTCGCAACACGGTACCCTCCCGGTTATCCTCTCCTTCTCGCGGCCTTCTACACTGTCACCCGCTGGTTCGCGTTGCCGGATATGTATGCTCCAATCGCGATCAATGTCGTAGCCGCAGGTCTCAGTGCCCTGTTCTTGTACTTGACCGCTGCCCTGTTCTTCGGCCGAATTGCCGCGGTAGTCACGTTCGCTCTCTGGTGCTCTTATCCGGTTCTCCTGCCGCTGCTCGCGAGTCCGTCGCCGGAACCGGCGTTCCTGGCCGTCCTGTACGCCGCTGTTTGGATGACCGCGACAGGGCTGCGCAGCCGTCGAAGTCCGTTGTTTTTCTTTGCGGGACTGCTCGTCGGCGCGGCGATGCTGATCAAACCTATCGCGATCGGATTCGGCCTGCTCCTTGCAACTGCCGCCTGGTTCTGGGCTGGGCCGGTCTCGCTTCGGACGAGGCTCAAGCTGCCGATGCTCGTGCTCCTCGGCAATGCCGTCCTTGTAATTCCTTGGCAGGGCCTCGTACTGTGGCGGACGGGGGAATTCATCCTGCTCAGCACCGGTGCAGTCCCAAGTATCCGCGACGGTCTCACTTTTTCGGTGCACCCCGAGAAATCGTTCCAGCCGGCACTCCCGGTACCCGAGGACGTATCGTTTGTGGAACGGGCTTTCCTGGTCCGTTATGAGCATCTGGAGTCGGTCGGAAGCATCGCCTCAGCGGTCGCGGCCGAGTTTCGAGATCATCCCACAGCCATGTGCAAGTTGTTCGGGCTGAAGAGCGTGCGTGCCTGGTATGGAACGGACTCCGGCCGCAGGGAGAGAGTAATCGGGCCGATTCAGGCCGCTTACCTGATCGTATGCTGGATGGCCATGATCAGCTTGATCCGTGCTCGCGGCGAGTCGCGTCGGCTGGCGTTTTCAGTGTGTGTCGCTGCTGGGTACTTCTGGGCGGCGACGGTGAGTTCACTCTCAATCGTAAGGTACATGATTCCCGTCATGGGATTCCTGTTTGTGCTCGCGGCGGCGCACGGCCGGCGGTTCGCTTTGAGATTCTCATGATTCGAACGAACGCATCCCGGCCGAGTACGGGCATCGTAGGAGCGAGCTTCCGCCCGATCTGCGCAGACTGGGCGCGCTGCGATTTCCGCACTGGCCGGCCTTCCTCGGAACGCATTACCTCGCAACGATCACCAATCCCGTTAAGCGCTCGGCGCGAGGCTGGCGCGGCGGGCATGGTTAGCCCGCCAAGGCAGCTTCATCGGAACATCCGCCTGAACCGCGCCTCGTAGTTCGCCTTGCGTTCCTCCGGCGTCGCGCCATCGATCGTCGGGCACTTCCATCCGGCGTGCCCGTCCCAACCTTCCGGCCCCGCAGTAAAGACCGTCTCGCCGCAAGTCGGGCATTACTTTGTCGTGCTCTACATCATCGGTGGTCAGTCTTCCGCGTTGATGATCGAGCTGTCCGCATTCCGCTGAAGGCGGCCGCCGTGTTTCGTAACCTGGAGTCTTGCCATCCTTGCCCACACGTCATGCAAGGCATGAACGTACCCGGCTCCGCCTTCGCCCTGGAAATCGGCAACTTCGTTCTTGAAGTTTGACCACTCTTGCTCGGTGGCGAGATCGAAGAGCACGTCGGCCCACACGCGCTTCGGCACTATGATGCGGCAGGCATAGTCGCGACCGGGCGTCAGCCTGATCTCGTACGTAGCCAGCGCGGACACACGCTCCTGGAGGTTGCAAAGGTGCTCGCGGCAGCGGGCGCGCACCATCACGGTGTCCGCGTCCATGGTGCCGTTCTGCTTCTGAGCGCAGGCAATCGAGAAGAAACCGTATCTGGTGAAGAGCCACATGGGTGCTACGTACTATAAGCGAACGGCCACGCCCCGTGCATAATCTCCCTTGGGCCCCGCAACCAGTGAGCCGCCGTGCAGCGCCGTAGCCACGAGCAACGAACGCCCCGGCCGCGAGCGCAACCACGTAAGCGCCGCATGAGCGGCCCGGCGAAAGCGGATTACGGCGCGGGTCAAGAAAACTGGCGCGCAAAGAGGCTCTCAAGACGCGGGCGCTCAGCCAGAAATGGGGAAGCGGCCGGGGGATGGACTGATTCCGTCGCGATCGCTCGTTCTTCGTACTATCGTCTCAGGGAGCATACGAGTGGAAGAACCGGGTGAGCTTGGGACGGTCATAGCGGAACGGGAACTTGAAATCCTCGTGGGCGGCACCGTCGCGGGAGTAGCCCGAGTGCGCATGGGATTGCCTGCCGCCGAAGCGAGCGGCGACTTCACGTGCCCCGTCCAGGTAGCCGGGCTCGGGGATGATCGGGTTCGGCTGGCATGGGGTCAGGATAGTTTCGTGGCTCTTCAGAACGGACTGGTGCTGATAGAGCTACTGCTGAAGCAGCTTGCACCAGGCCACATCGACTTACGGTGGCAAAGTGGAAGTCCGGGCGACTTGGGGTTCCCTATGCCGAGAAGCGCCTGACGGCTCCAGTTGACTGATCGAATGGGCCTCGATGTGACGCGGGGGCATCACGGCGGCGTGGCCGCCCGCATCGAGCTTCGTCCGACTCTCGAGAATAGATATTGACAATAGGGTCCGAATGTGCTTAAGTCGGCTTACGATGTGCAAGCGCTTGCAGCAACCGATTGCAGCGTGCTTTGTACTTCCCCGCCTCACGTTTAACCATCCTGCAACCGAGGAGAGTCACGCAAAATGTTCGACTTGAAGCGCCGTCGTTTACTCCAAGTACTCCCATTCGCGCCTGCCGCCGTGCAAGCGGCCCAGGCGGCAACCTCCCGACAGACTCAGGCAGGTTCAGCCGGCCCTGACGGCAAACCCGTCAAGCAAAGACTGGTCATGATCGGCGCCGGCAGCGCAATGTTCACGCAGGGCATCGTCACCGATTGGCTCCGCCGTCGCACGAGAGACGATTGGGAGTTCGCGCTCGTTGACATCAACCCCGAGATTCTGACTGCTACAGAGAAGATGGTCCGGCGCTACATGTTGACGACTGATTACCCGGCCAAAGTGACCGCTACAACGGACCGGCGCGAGGTGCTCCAGGGCGCCACGCTGATCGTTACCACAATCGGCGTCGGCAGCCGCCGGGCATGGGAGCAGGATGTCTTTGTCCCGCGGAAATTTGGCATCTTTGAGCCCGTAGGGGATTCGGTTATGCCCGGCGGGGTCTCCCGCGCCATGCGCATGATCCCGCCTATGCTCGACATCGCGCGCGACGCGCACAAGCTGTGCCCGACTGCGCGTTTTATCAACTACTCCAATCCGATGACGGCTATCACCAGGGCGATCCGCAAGCACACGCCCGTGGCGGCGACCGGTTTGTGCATCGGCACTGAAGACACGCTTCGCTACCTTGCGCGCTTGGCCGAAGTCCCGATGGAGAGCGTCAGCGCGACCTGGGTGGGCGTGAACCACTGCACCTGGATCACGGACTTCCGTTCCGACGGCAAAGACATGTGGCCGAAACTCCGGCAGAAAGTGGCGCAGATGCGCGCAGCCGACCGCGTGTCGCAACCCTTCAGTTGGGAGCTTTTTGATGAGTTCGGAGCGCATCCCGCACCAGGCGATCGTCACACGACCGAGTTTTTTTACAATCGCTTCGCCGAGGGTAAGTATCGGGGCAAGACTCTTGGGGTGGACGTCTTCTCCGTCGAGAGGACGATCGCCAACGGCGACAGAATCTACGCGCAGACCATTGATCTGGCCAAAGGCGAGGGCCCTATACCAGCCGAGCGGTTGAAAACCACCTCCGGCGAGCATATGCAGATGCTTGACATCTTCGACAGTGTTGAACATGACCGCCGGCGCTGGTTTTCGATGAACGTTCCAAACAACGGAACGGTGCCGAATTTGCCGAAAGACGCCGTCCTGGAGTTACCGGGTGTCGCCGGAGCGGACGGCCTCGTCCCATTGCCGCAGGACGACGCGCCCCCACGTCTCGCGGCGTTTATCCTGCGGCGGTGCGCGGCAGCCGAGGCCGCCGTTGAGGCAGCCGTCACCGGCGACCGCAAGCTGCTTGTCGAAGCCATGATCATCGACGGAGGCGTTTACGACTACGCCACCGCCTCCAAGTTGACCGACGAATTGCTGAAAACGCATAAGCAGCACCTCCCGCAGTTTGCGTGAGCAAGGGCGGCTGCCGAAACCAAAGGCTAGACATCCGTCCGCCGGGCTCGAATCGCGCGGGCAGGTTGTTGTGCATATGGCGAGTTGCAAAATGAAAACGTCCATCTCGTTACGCAGGTGCACTGTCATCGCCGGCCTGCTGGTCCTGCTTCTGGCATTCCCGCAATATGGCCAGGAGTTCCGAGCCACAGCCACCGGGCGGGTCATCGACGCGTCAAATGCAGCCGTGCCGAACGCAACGGTTCGCGTTAAGAATCTTGATACGAACGAGGTTACCGATGCCGTGACCGACCCGCAGGGCGTCTACACCGCCCTGTTCCTTCGTCCCGGCCGGTATAGCTTGAGCGTACAGGTCCAGGGTTTCAAGAACTACGTTAGGGATAACGTCACACTGAACGTTGGGCAGACCGCCACCATTAACATCAGCCTTGAGCTCGGAACGCTTGCCGAGCAGGTGACGGTCACGACAGAGGCCCCTCTTCTCGATGCCGCCAAGGCGGACCGTGGCGCCGTCATCGAAAACCAGCGCGTTACGGAACTGCCGCTGAACGGGCGTAATCCCTTCATGCTCTCGATGCTGGTGTCAGGCGTGAGTTACAACGGCGAGCTGGTCTACCAGCGGCCCTTCGACAACGGTGCCATCGCCCGCTGGAGCATCAACGGCAGCCGGAACAGCACCAACGAGTTCCTCCTCGACGGTGCGCCCAACAACGCCGAGGCGGGCAACAACAACATCGCGTACGTGCCGCCTGTGGACGCGGTCCAGGAGTTCAAGATTCAGACGAATTCCTACGACTCGCAATACGGGCACACGGGTGGAGGAATCGTTAATGTCTCTCTGAAAAGTGGCACGAACGCTCTGCACGGGACCGCTTACGAGTTCGCCCGCCGGAACGGGTGGGACGCTAATTCGTTCCAAAACAATGCATTTGGTGCGTCGAAGGAAGGCCACTACTTGGATCAGTACGGCTTCCAGCTCGAAGGTCCCGTGGTCCTGCCCAGACTTTACAACGGCCGGGACAAGACGTTTTTCATGACCACGTTTGAGGGCTACCGTGAAGGGACTCCGTACCCGCTGATCCTCTCCGTTCCTGAAGCTGAGATGCGGACCGGGGATTTCGGCAAGCTGGCAACCGGAGATGGCGTGCCGATCACGATCTACGATCCGAAGACCGGGCGCGACGTTGGGGGAAGTTGGGTGCGCGACCCGTTCCCGGGCAACCTTATCCCCCAGGATCGGGTCAACCCTATCGCGCGCAAGGTCATCGATTTCATGCCCAAGCCGAACACTTCAAGCCCTGGTCTGGATTACGCGCAAAACAACTTCTTCATGCCGGGCGGCGAGAATATCGACGCGGACGGATTCTACAACTTCGTCGCGAAAATAGACCAAAACATCGGCGACAAGCACCGTATATACGTGCGCCACGCCAACAACTGGCGGCACGAGAATGTTACGGAGAACGGCCTTCAGCGGGTGCCCGGCCACCGCGGCTGGTACCCGCATAAGCGCATCAACTATTCTGAGGTTGCGGACTGGGTGACGAATGTCAGTCCCACGCTGGTGCTGAATAATCGCGTTTCCTACAGCTACTATCGGGAAAAGAATGAGATGGAAGGGAATGCGGGATTCGACAACACCACGCTTGGATTCCCCAGTTCGTTCATCAACAGCATTCCGCACGGACCTTTCTTCGGCGTATATAGCTTCTCCGGATACATCAGCCTAGGGAGATATCCGCAGGTCTTCGGAACCAACTCGTTCGCATACCATCCGAACTTCACCAAGGTCCAGGGCGCGCACATGCTGAAGGGCGGAGTCGACATGCGGTGGGTCCAGTGGGTGAACCAGAATTGGGGCAACCCGCTCTCGTTCAGCTCCGACGCTGGTTTCACTCAGAAGAACTATAGCCGTGCCGACGGCGTAAGCGGAAACTCTATTGCTACCTGGCTGCTCGGGACTCCCTCAAGCGGCAGTTCAGACGATAACCTGTTCCCATTCTACAGCTATCACTACTTCGCGCCATGGGTGCAGGACGACTGGAAAGTGACCCGCAGGTTGACGATCAACCTGGGGCTGCGTTGGGACGTCAATATGCCTCCCGTCGAGCGCTATAACCGGATGAATCGTTCGTTCGACCGGAACCGCACGAACTCGGTCGACAAGATGATCGACCGCGTGCTATATCCTGCAACGCCACCAGTGATGGGCGGTTTGTTGTTCGCCGGTGTGGGCGGCGTCCCGCGTGGAGCGGCCGACCTGTACAAGAAGACGTTGCAGCCGCGATTCGGCTTTGCCTACCAGTGGAACGACAAAGTGGTGATGCGCGGCGGTTGGGGCCGATATTACCTGAACCCGAGCAACTCGTACATCCAGAACTACGGTTTCAGCCAGGCTACGACGGCTGTCACCACGCTCGATGGCGGTCGCACTCCGATAGCCGGGCTCCTGAATAACCCCTTCCCGGATGGGCTTATCCAGCCCTCGGGCGCTTCGAAGGGAGACCTCACGTATCTCGGCCGCGGATTCAACTTCGTAAATCCGTCTTTCCGGGTGCCTCACGTAAACCAGTTCTCGTTTGGCTTCCAGTTTGAGCTGCCCTGGCGCTCCCGCATCGACATCTCGTACGTCGGCAGCCGCTCGAAGGACCTCGAGAACACGCTTTCAGTGAACACCTATGATCTGGCCCTGCGCCAGAAATGCAACCTGATGGAAGGGGGGAATCCGCTCTATTGCGATGAGCGCCTGCCCAATCCATTCCAAGGCGTCGAGCCGTTCCGCGGTACAACGAATTTCTCGGCGCCGACTCTGGCTCGAAGTGCGCTCACTATTCCGTACCCGAACTTCGGCGGCCTTACGGAAGTCATGCGCAACGATGCGTCTGTTTGGTACAACTCCATGCAGCTCATCTATGAGATGCGCAACCGCGGCGGCATGAACCTGACCGTGAGCTACACGCTCTCGAAGATGATCGAGCAGGCGGGCTTCAATGACGTGCAGCAAAGGATCATGCAGCGCGGACTCTATCAATGGGATCGTCCGCATCACCTGGTAGTCAGCACCGTCTACGAGCTTCCGTTCGGGCCCGGCAAGCGCTGGGCGAATTCCTCGCACCCGGTGCTCTCGCGCCTGCTCGGCGGCTGGGAAAACACCTGGATCTTCAATTATCAGTCGGGACTCCCGTGGGCGTTGCCCAGCAACGTCATATACGTGGATGAGGCGAAGGTGGCCGAAATCGACTGGTCCGCGCCCCGCGTGTACGGGGTCGCCCCCTGCGTGGCCCGATGGAACGATAACGGCACGATCACGATGCAGTCGTTCAGCAAGAACTGCTCCGACTACAATTTCCTGATCACCCCGCGATTCGCACCACGGTTCACTCCGAACCGCGATGGTCGCCTGCGCCTGCACACGGTGCCGCAGGCCGACGTATCGCTGAACAAGACGACCCGCATCACGGAGAGAACGCGGCTGCAATTCCGAGCCGAAGCGTTCAACGCATTCAACACGTACATGTTTTACAATGGCGCGTTCAACAACAACCCGCAGAGCGCGAACTTCGGCTCGGTCGAGAAGGCCGCTGTGGGGTTCGAGCAAACAAACCGGCCGCGTTATATCCAGCTTGCGGTCAAATTCCTCTGGTAGGGATCTGTGGCGCACGCGTCGGGTTCCCTAAGGGCGAATCACTGGCGCGTGCGCCCATAGCATGGGCAGCGATTATGACTGTGATACTTAGGTGTACGCTGATCGCATCGCTATTTCTGACGGCTGCGACGGTCCTCGCGCAAACGTGGACCGTGCGGTCATCCGTTCCCCAGCATGTCTACGGGCATGCGGGAGCATCGCTAAATGGCAAGATCCACCTGCTCGGCGGTTGCCCGACTTCCAACTGGCAGAACACCTCCAGACTGCACCAGGTCTACGATCCCGCCCGCGACGAGTGGGAAAACAAGGCGGAGTTGCCCGAAGCCACGGCTTGGGCCATGCCCGCGGTTTGGCAGGGCAAGATATACCTCTTCGGCGGCTCCTACAACAAGCCGGGACAGGGCATCACCTCGTCCGACGGAGCATGGGTCTATGATCCCCGGATGGACCGCTGGTCGAAGCTACGGAACCTCCCTGAGGTGCGCATGAACGGTTTCGCGGCCGCGGCTGGCGACTTCATCTACATCTCTCTCGGGTACAATCGTCAGGGTCCGGCCACCAAGGGGGTGACCGAGGAGTACAAGTCCACATACCGTTATGACCCGAGGAAGGACACGTATACGCGCCTGGCGGACGCGCCGATCAACGGCTGCTATATCGCGTCCGGCACTCACAAAGGGAAGATCTATGCGGTTCCCGGCGCTTATGACGAGTTCGGGTTCCATGGCGAATACACCTGGGCCGAGGGAGCCGTTATGTACGAACCCGCCGCCGACCGCTGGACCCGGATCGACGCGCCTCGTGTGAAGAAGCGCGTCTTTTTTATGACTCAGTGCTCTGCCTCGGTCATTGACAATGGGAAGCTGTGGGTCGTTGGCGGCATGGGCGAAAACCGGCAGAGGACGGAAACGACTGAGTACCTCGACCTTGAAAAACTCGTGTTCGTCCGTGGCCCGGACATCGCGTATGGGCGATGCTGTGGCGGCGGCGGCATCGCAGATGGGACCCTCGTGATAGCGGGAGGGTTCTTCGGCATCGCCGATACCAGCAAGCCCGCACTGCCGACCTGGGTCCTGGAGACTCGTCGAAAGTAACGCCCGCCCGGATCTGGCCGGGCACTGAGGAGGAACGCGCTTGGCTGCGAGGATGAAAGATGTTGCCGAGAGGGCCGGGGTTTCAGTGACCACCGTCTCTCACGTGCTCAACAGCACGCCGCACCGGCCGATTGCTGCCGCGACTCGGGACCGGATCCTCGCAGCCGTTCGTGAGTTGGACTATCACGCCGACGCAAACGCTCGGCGCCTCGCGCAAAACCGGAGCAACCTATTCGGGCTCGTCGTTTCGGAGATCGCCAACCCATTCTTTCCGGATGTGATCAAAGCGTTTGAGACATCGGCTCTCGCTCACGGTTTCGATGTCCTGCTCTGCAATACGGAGTACGACGCTGGCCGGACACACATCGCGGTCCGCAAAATGATCGAAAACAAGGTCCGCGGTGTTGCCGTGATCACCTCAATGTTTGATCGTGTTTTTGCGGAAGAACTCGCGTCCAGAGAGGTCCCGGTTGTGGTTCTCGGCGCCGGCCTCGCCGGGCCGGGCATCAGCGCGGTGGAGTTGGAGTTTGGTCGTGGTATGGGCCAGGCAATCGATCACCTTATCGAGTTGGGACATGAGGAGATCGCATTCGTTTCGGGGCCGCAGCACATCGCCTCGGCCATCCGCATCCGGGATGCCTTTGTGCATGCAACGGGGCGCCGCCGCGTTCGTACCGGCCGTGTCGTTCAGAGCAATTACAAAGTGGATGGCGGCGCTTCGGCCGTCGCGGCGCTCGCTGCCGCCGACGGTTTCCCGACAGCGATCGCATGTGGCAATGACCTCATTGCGGTCGGCGTTATAAGTGCACTGGAGGACGTGGGTATCAGTGTTCCCGCCGATGTCTCCGTCATCGGGTACGACAACATTCTCGTGTCAAGGCTCGCGCGGCCGCCCCTCACGACGGTTGAGGTTCCGCGAGAGCTCCTCGGCAGGACTGCATTCCGCGCGCTCGAGAATATGCAGCGCTCGCCTTCCCATACCGGGCGCGTACACAAACTCGGGACAGAGCTCGTGATTCGACGGTCCACAGCCGCGGTCAGGACCGAGGGCCTCGGGCCGCGTTCACGAGAAGCGGCGAACGCCAGATGAGGCGCCGTTTCGACGTTCTCTGCGCTGGTGACATGTGCGTGGACCTGCTTCTGCGTGGTGACGTTCGCCCGCGGTTCGGCCAGGTTGAGCAGATCATCGAGGACTACAGGCTGGAACTGGGTGGCTCAAGTAACATTTTTGCGAGCCAGTTCGCAAAACTCGGCGGCTCCGTCTGCGTGATCGGCTGGGTCGGTGCGGACGCGTTCGGAGACGCGGTTGTCGCGAAGCTCGCCGACGCGGGGATTGATATTTCCCTCGTGCGCCGTTCGGCGGCGCTCAAAACCGGGCTCGGTGTGGCGCTGACCGAACAGAACGATCGCGCCATTCTGACGTACCTCGGGACCATTGACGCGATCGGCCCCGAGGACCTCGACGGTCGGTTACTGACGTCCTGCAAGCACTGGCACGTCGCGTCGTATTTCCTTATGAATCGTGTCCGGTCCTGCTGGCCGCGGTGGTTTGCCGAATGCAGAGCCGCGAATGTCACCACCTCGCTCGATCCCAATTGGGACCCCGAGGAGCGGTGGGACCGTCTGTGGGATGTGCTGCCACTGATAGACGTCTTTCTGCCGAATGAAGCCGAGGCGATAGCGATTGCGGCAGAGGACTCCCTCGAGACTGCAGGCGAGAAGCTTGCCTCCGCCTGCGGGGTCGTCGTTGTAAAACGTGGGGCCGAGGGCGCGATCGCTTTCGCCGCCGGAAGGCGGTACGAGGCTCCGCGACCGCTCCTGGAAGCACCCGCCGTGGACACCGTCGGGGCGGGAGACAACTTCGATGCAGGATTCCTGCGAGGATGGCTGCTCGGCTGGGACATTCCGCGCAGCCTCGAACTGGCCACACACTGCGCCGTCGCAAGCTTAGCGGCGCCGGGCGGCGTGGAAAATCAGTTACGAGGTTTCGGAGCAGGGGGGACATCCGATGACTGAATTGCTGAGGGACATACAACGAGAGCCGTTCGAACTCCTGAGCATACTCGATTTTGCATTCGGGCCAGGACAGGCGGCACTGAAAGAAGGGGCTCGCCTGCTTGCCGGCGATCGTCACATATACGTCACAGGCGTCGGGAGCAGCTGGCATGCTGCCTTGGCCGTTGGCTCGGTGTTCGACGCAGGCGGGCAGACGTGCCGCGTCATCGACGCCTCCGAACTCCTCCACACGCCACTCCCTGCGCACAGCTCGATTGTCGTGTTGTCTCGCAGTGGGAGAAGTTATGAAGTGGTCGCCCTCATTGCTAAGGCCAAAGAGGCGGGTGCATGCATCATCGCCATCACGAACTCGGTTGACAGCCCGCTCGCAAATGCCTCCGACGCCGTTCTGGAGGTGCGCGCGCGCCCGGACCACCTCGTGTCAATCAGCATGTACGCAGGCTTGGCCCTGATTGGTGGGCTTCTCGCCACTCGCCTAAAGGGAGGCCCTGACACGGAGCTCCGCCGCGCGCTGGAGGCTGGTTGCTTGGCTGCCGCCGATTCGCTCGACCACTGGCAGGCGCAGTTACGGACCGGTGCGTGGCTGGCGCCGGACGCGCCCGTGTATTTTCTGGGCCGCCAGGGCAGCGTAGCAACCTGCCACGAGGCCCGGCTGCTGTGGGAAGAGGCCGCGAAGGCGCCTGCATCAGCGCTTACTACCGGCGGGTTCCGCCACGGCTCGCAGGAGATCGTCCGGCAGGGATTACGTCTGGCAATTTGGATACAGCCCGAGTTTCAGCGGGACGCCGATCTACGGCTCGCCTCCGAGGCGGCGGCCATTGGGGCGGAGATTTTGGTAATCGGCCACGGATTGCCGCACGATGCAGCATCCCTCGTCATCCAGATCCCCCCGCTTCCGGCAGCATGGCAGTTTCTTGTGGACATCATCCCGGCGCAGGTTGCGGCCGAACAACTCGCGCATTTGCGCGGCGAGAATTGTGACGCGTTTCGTTACTGTCCTTACATAATCGAGCAGCAGGCCGGCCTGACCGGCAGAATCGGTGCCGCTGAGTGCGGCACAAATGTTTCGCGGTGATCGAATCGCAGTGCCTTGAAGGAGCTCATATGACTCGCAGGACATTTGTAAGCGCAGCCGCCGTTCCTGTGTCCACCTTGGCGGCGCAGCCCGCCCCGCAGATCCGGACCGGTGACGATGTCGGCAACCAGAAGCTAGTGATGATCGGCGCCGGGAGTGCGATGTTTACCCAGGGACTGATCATTGATTGGATCCGCCGGAAGTACCAGGGCGACTGGGAAATTGCGCTTGTCGACATCAACCCCGTCGTCCTCGATGCTACGGAAAAGATGGTCCGGCGCTACATGCTCTCGGCCGAGAAGCCGGCGAAGATCGTGGCCAGCCTGGACCGGCGGGAGGTGCTTCCCGGAGCGACGCTCGTCGTGACGACCATCGGCGTAGGCAGTCGGCGTGCCTGGGAGCAGGACGTGTTCATTCCGCGGAAGTATGGAATCTTCCAGCCGGTGGGTGACTCCGTCATGGCCGGGGGAGTGTCCCGCTCAATGCGGATGATTCCGCCGATGCTTGATATCGCGCGCGACGTGCACAGGATCTGCCCGCAGGCGCGATTCATCAACTACTCCAATCCGATGACTGCCATCGTCCGCGCAATCCGCCGCGAGACGCAGGCCAATGTCACCGGCCTGTGCATCGGAACGCAGCAGACCCTGCAATACCTCGCGAGACTGGCCGACGTCCCCATGGCAAACGTTACCGCGCGCTGGTGCGGCGTGAATCACCTGACGTGGATCACGGAATTTCGCCAGGATGGCGTCGATCTGTGGCCCAGGCTCCGTACAAAAGTGGCGCAGTTGAGGGCGAAAGGCGTCCCCGTCGGCAGGCTCGGCCGGTCATTCTCCGAAGCTGGCGGCAAGCCGCTACGGCACGAGCAAGAGATGACGATGCCGTTCAGCTGGGAACTGTTCGATCAATTCGGCGCTTTTCCAGCCGTGCTCGACCGGCATGCGATGGAGTTCTTTCCGCAGCGGTTCCCGCGTGGGCAATACCTGGGTGGCACGCTGGGCGTAGACATTTATTCGTTCGAAGCGGTGATCCAGAGTGGAGACAAAATCTACGAGCGAACGATCAGCCTAGCTAAAGGAAGCGGCCCGATCGAGGATGCGCGGCTGAACGCCACATCCGGCGAGCACTCGCAGTTCATGGACATTCTGGACAGTTGGACACACGATTCCCGGCGCTGGTACTCGGTCAATACCCAGAACAATGGCGCGGTCTCGAACCTGCCGGCGGCCGGCGTGCTCGAGATTCCGGCGGTAGCGCGGAAACAGGGCATGGCTCCCCTTCCCCTCGGGGAGGCTCCGTCCCGGGTAGCGAGCATCACCATGCACCGCATTGCCACCGCTGAGGCGACCGTAGAGGCGGCCGTGACTGGCGATCGCAAAATGTTTGCGGAAGCGCTGATTATGGACGGCGTTCCCGACCAAACGACGGCCGACAAGCTTGTGGAGGACTTGCTCAAGGCCCACAAGGAACACCTGCCGCAGTTCGCCTGATTGAGGACGCCGAAAGCACACGATACGGCTCAATATCTGAGCGTTCTCGCCAGCGTGAGACTCAGATTCGGCGGCGCCGACGGCCGCGCCCCGTTCGGAGACACTCGGAGGGACAAGAATGATCGTGAGACTCCGTGATTCCGACATTCCTCTCCCCCGAATGACCCTGACCCCGCATGGGCGGGCCATCCCGCGTCTATTTGTGCCCGACCGACGGTGCTTCAACGGTGGTTCACACCGCTCGGAAATTTCTATCCCCCAGATTCTGAAGCAGCACCCCTCCCCGTAGCCCCTGAAACCCTTGACACCGCCCGTTACTCTCGAAGCGGAGAACTGAACCAGTGTCAGGTACCGCAATTCATCATTGTTCATCACCCGCAGCGATGATGAACGGCCACACCTCCCTTTCCGAATCACACTCAGCCATACCCGTACGTCCCGAATCGGTCGCTCCAGATGCGGCTGGCTCCGCCGCCGTTCATCACTTTTCATCACCTGCGAAAACGCCGCCCGCGCTATCCGCGAGCGACGGGCCACAGACGACGACTGCGAGTCAGGCGAGCACCGCTGAGCTACAATGCCGGGTAGCCACCGGACTCGCCCAAGGCATGTCGGTCACGTCCGCCGCGCGTGCCGCCGGCGTCCACCGCACCGCAATTCATCACTGGCAGCGCACGTCGAAGGAGTTCTGCGCCGCCGTCGAACAGGCCCGCCGCGAGTTCACGGAGTCGTTCGCAGATGACCTGCTCGACTTGGCACACTCTGCCGTCCGCACCCTGCAAAACCTACTCTCGGATCCCAAGACCCCTCCTGCCGTCCGCCTCAAAGCCGCCCTCGCCGTCCTCGAACGGCCTCAATTCCCGAACCGCGGCTGGAACCTCCCCGTGCGCCTCGAAACCCCGCGCCGGCAGGCAGCCCTCGATGGCATGGCGGAACTCGAAGCCGATTACCGCATCGTCCGCATGACCGAAGCGATCCGCAAACACGATGAAAGTGCCGCAGCCGAAACGAACCCAACCGTGCCGCGACCGTTAGGGAGCGATGGCGTAGAACATTACGAACCCGGCGCGCCCTCAGTGGCCGGGCGCCCAACTGAGCCGCGCGCGTCGGCAAGCGGCAGCGCAGAATGCTGCGAACCGGCGAACTCCCGCCGCGAGCCGCGAGCGCAGCGAGCCCGCAACGCCCTCTGCCCTGCGGTTCCCGCCAGAAATATAAGCGCTGCTGCGGAAAAGACGCGCCGCCGGTGATCACCCCCCTACGCCGTAGTGCCGCCTGAGACTGACCGGTTTTGGTCTCCTTGCCCGCGCTCGACAAGAGTTGTGGTACAGAATGGAATCCGGGTTGAACCAGGAACTACAAGAATGAAAGCCAATCGTCGCCGATTCATTTCGACCAGCCTTGCAGGAGGCCTGGCCTCCCTGCCGTTGTCCGCCTCTTCCGGCCGTGTTACCGGGCCGGATTCATCGGATCCGGCCGCGCCCTGTGCGGATTCCGCGGCCCTGAAGGCGCGGTATGCCAGCCTCGACGCCATATTGAAGCAACCCGTGTTGAAGAGGCAGTTCTTCAACGCACCCGTTATCATCGAATCTGTCGAACTGCTTCGCTTGAACAACAGTTTCCTTTGCAGAGTACGTTCCCGTGATGGAGCGGAAGGAATCTCTGTCGCTCACAGCGGCATGAGCACGCTATTTCCCATTTTCCTCAGAAACCTGCAGCCTTTCTTCCTCGGAAAGGACGCACGGGAACTGGACCTCATCCTGGAGAAGGTCTACATCTTCGGTTTTAACTTCCGATACAACGGCATCACTCTCGGCCTGCCCCTCGCGACCATCGAGTTCGCGATTCTCGATATGCTCGGGCGCATCGCCAACAAGCCGGTCGGTCAGCTGATTGGAGAAATCCACAATCCTCAAGTCGGCGTGTACGTCGCGACCGAATGGCGCGAGAAGCCGGTGGAGGAATCCATCGACCTCATCAAGAAGGCCTTCTCCGCGTATGACGCACACGCGCTCAAAATCAAGGTCGGTGGCCTGATGTTCATGACCACCGATATGTATGCCGTCGGCCCTCCCGGAAGAACCGAGAAGATGATTCCCCTCGTCCGCAAGACGTTCGGCGACGACGTCGCTCTTTATGCCGATTCGAACAGCTTCTATTCGGTGCAGGAGGCCATCCGTGTCGGCAAGCTGCTCGAAGAATATAAGTACAGATACTTCGAAGAGCCCGTGATGTTCGACCACATCGAGGAGATCAAGGAGGTCGCCGACTCGCTCACAATCCCGATCGCCAATGGCGAGCAGGACAACAGTTTCTATGGGTTTCGCTGGCTGATCGCCAACAATGGCATTGAAATTGTTCAGCCCGACAACTACTACTTCGGAGGACTGATCCGGTCGATGAAAGTTGCGCGCATGGCGGCTGCCTTTGGGAAAACCATCATCCCGCACATGTCCGGCGGCGGGCTGGGATACCTCTACAACATCCACTTTGTGTCCGCTGTCCCGAATGCCGGCGAGCATCACGAATTCAAAGGGCTGCAAACGAACGTACAGTTCGAATGCAAAACATCCCCCTTGCAGGTCGTCGAGGGAAAGATCAAAGTGCCCACCGGTCCGGGCTTCGGAGCCGACTTCGACCCGGAGTGGGTCAAGAAACATCAGGTCGTCAGGCTGTGACCTGTGCGGCCGGGGGCACACCCCGCCGCACAGGCCACGGCCAAACCGGACGAATGAGATGAACGGAACGAACCCAAACGACCCGTTACGCCCGCTGTCCGACTACGATTGTGTGCGGTCCGTTCGGGACCGGGTGCGCGCTGATCCGCTCAAACCCGGCTTCGCGGTACATCGATTCGAGTTCGCGGAACGTGTAGGCGTCGCCGGAAGCAGTCGTCGCGAGCATCGTCAGGCTGAATGCGGCGGCCATGGGCGGCGAAACGCGATCCTCGTTCGGGACGAACTCCAGCGTCGCTACGCGCCCGCCGCGTTTCGTCGCGGCGTGGACCTTCTTCAGCAGCGTGACACAGGTCGGGACGTCGAAGTGGTGTAGAAAGTTCGTGAGCAGGACGATGTCGTACGGCCCTCCGAACTCTACGTCGAACGCGCTGCCCGGGAGCGTCTGGTAGCGGTTCGCGACTCCTGCGTTCTCAGCATTGCGCTTAGCGACCTCGAGCACTTGCGCCCAGTCCACCGCCACGATGCGCGCTTGCGGCGACTGTTTCGCGACCTCAATGCCGAACAGGCCATGGCCGGCCGCAATATCGAGCACCTGCAGCGGGCCGGAAAGCCCTTCCAGCACGATCTCGCCCAGCGGTCCTGCCATCGGACCCATCATGGGCGCCATGCTGTGCGCAAACTCGACCCACACGGGGTTATCGGGTTCCACCGAGCCGTCGCCCGGCAACGTGCTGCGTCCGGTCCGGACGATCTCGTCCAAGCGGGAGAACGGCTCCAGCAGCATCGGATCGCCCATGAAGCGCACGGCTGCGGCCACGCACGCAGGCGAGCGCGGATCGAGGAACGCTGCGCTCGTTTGGGTGTGGCGGTAAACGCTGTCCTGCTTGGCGACCAGTTCGATGACAGTGAGGTAATCGCAAAGGATCCGAATGCCGCGCTCGGAAGCTCCGCATCGCCTCGCAAGCGTGGCAGCGTCGGCCGGACCCTCACCGAGTGCTCTGAACAGATCCACTTGGATTGCGGTGCGGAGCGCAGCGGTCCGCTGGTAAGCAGTCAAGTTCTCAAAGACGATCGCAGGCGACGGCGGCGCCGCCGGACGGGTCCCAGATGCCATTGATGTAACCTCCCCAGAGTTGTTCGTACTGGGGCGATTATAGCGCCAGAGTAGCCGTAATTGGTTGAAACTATTACAGATCTTTTTTTCTTAAGTGCGCCGCGGGTATCACCCCGCTGATGTCGATCAGGTACATCTGCCGGCCGGGCGCGTGGGGCGCGTCGATCACGACCTTCGTTCCGTCCGGGCTGAAACGCGGGTGCAGGTCGCAGCGCCATTCACCCTTGTACTCGGGCGGGGAAGGGAACTGACCGAGCGGAATTCGCGTTCCCGTCTTCGTGTCATAGAGGTACGGGTTCTGGTTGCGTTGCTTATCGGGGTAAGCATCGTTCAGGATCCAGCGATTGCCCGGCAGGTACGTGCAATGGCCGTTCACGGTCATGACGTCCGGCGCCACTACCTCGACGCTCTGACTACGGTCTTCATAGAGGTAAAACTTGTTGCCGCGCGAGGGATGCCAGGCCCATGCCAGGATGCGCGATGCGTCGCGCCAGATGAAGTGTGACGTCTGGCCGTGCGGGTCCACTACGTACCGGTTGGCGCCATCCGCGTCGGCCGTCACCATGCGGGTCCCCCAACTCTGGCCGTGTTTCGGACCGCGCCAGCGGTGCAGGAAAATGAAGCGCTTGCCGTCGGGCGACACCAGCAGGTGATTGAACCAATGCTTCGCGCCGGCCCACTCGTCCATGCGGGGATCGAGTTTCAGGATCTCGGCGAGCGAAATGAGCAGTTCCTGTTTTCCGGTGCGCAGGTCCACACACCAGATGCCGGCGTCCGGAGGCGCGGGATGACCAGCATTGGGATCGGGGAGACCGGTGTAACCATAACCGGGCCGGCAGTCGTTGAGGCGGCGGAAGTCGGGTGCGACGGCCCAGCGCGCATCGGGGCTCACGGCATAGATCGGAGCCGGGATGGTCCGCTTCTTGCGAGTCTTGATGTCGAGGATGATGGAGACGAACAGATCGCCCTGGCGGTCGTTCCAGATGACCTCCGTCTTCGATCCGGGCAGCCACTGCAGCATCGAGCCCTGCTGCCAATTCCAGGCGCGGCTCTCGCCGAGTTCAATCCAACGGTCATCCGCCGCGGTATCGACCATGCCCATGCGGATCACGTCATCGGCGCGAGGCGAGCGGTGCTCGAAACCCACTTCCATTCCGAGCGCGTAGCGGCTTGACGGATCGAACTGGAGCTTGTCGTAGTAGCCGAACCAGTGGAACTTCGGGCCTTTCGTAATGGCGCGGGTAGGGGGCGGGCCACCCGTCTGCGCGGAGACGGCGGCAGCGGCGAGGAACTCTCGGCGGGTCATAGGAACACCCAGTTTATAATGGTCGGAAGCGCTGTTCCCGCATGAAAACGTTCTACATCGAAACATTCGGTTGCCAGATGAATGCCCACGACTCGGAGAAGGTCGTTGGCACGCTGCTCGCGCAGGGGTACGAGCAGGTGGGCTCGCCGGACGCCGCCCAACTTGTGCTGTACAACACGTGCAGCATCCGGGACAAGGCCGAACAGAAAGTCTTCCACCGCCTCCAGCAGTTCAAGCGAGAGGCAGGCAAGGGGAAGACGTTCGGTGTCCTGGGGTGTGTCGCCCAGCAGGAAGGCGAGCGCATTTTCGAGAAAGCGCCGCACGTAAGCCTGGTCTGCGGCTCGGCCAGCTACAACCGGCTTCCCGAACTGCTGGTGCAACTGCAACAGGGCGGGCGCCGGGTGACGGGCTTGTCACTCGATACGGACGAGACCTTCGAGACACCGGTAACGCGCCGCGACAACCCGTACCGCGCGTACATCACGATCATCGAGGGCTGCGACAAGTCGTGCGCGTACTGCGTAGTGCCCATGACGCGCGGGCCGGAGCGCAGCCGTACGAGTTCGAGCATCATGCAGGAGGCGCGTGCGCTTGCGGACCAGGGTTACACGGACATCCAGTTGCTGGGGCAGAATGTGAACAGTTACCTGGACCCGTCGCCCGCAGGGTGGAATTTCGCCACGCTGCTGGCCCGCGTCGGCGAAATCCCCGGACTTCGGCGCGTCCGCTTCACCACGTCGCACCCGCGCGATTTCGGCAAGGACATCGTGGATGCGATCAGCGCGAACCCGGTGCTGGTGAACCACGTACATCTGCCGGTGCAATCGGGCTCCACCAGCGTGCTTGCGCGGATGCAGCGGCTCTACACGCGGGACGAGTACATGCGGCGGATTGAGTGGCTGAAGGCCTCGCCGCGGAAGATCGCGATCACCACGGATATCATCGTCGGCTTCTGCGGGGAGACTGAGAAAGATTTTGAGCAGACGCTTTCGCTCATGGACGAAGTGCAGTACGATGCGATGTTCAGCTTCAAGTACTCCGCACGGCCGAATACGCCGGCGCTGTCACTCGAAGGCCACGTGGACGAGGAGGAGAAGGGCAGGCGGCTAGCCATCGTCCAGGAGAAGCAGCGGGCCATTCAGATCCGGCGTCACTCCGAACTCGTCGGCGGCGAGCAGGAGGTTTTGGTGGAGGGCTATAACAAGGCCACAGGACAGTGGATCGGCCGGACGGCGGAAAACCGGATTCTCAACTTTACGCGGCCAGCGGACGGCGATTCGAGTGCCGCGCTGACTGGCAATTATCTGAAAGTAATGGTGACCAGGGCCGGTCCGAACTCGCTTGCGGGCGAAGCAGTGGTCTAATGAGATTGAGAGCCCCGAGGTGGGGCGAAATCGCGCTCCGAGGCCGCGGCGTGAGCCGCAGGCGGCAAGCTTGCACTCGGGTCGCCGGAGCGGCTTGGCGGGGAGGCACGTGATGGAAGTCGAGATGAAAATCCGGGGTCTGATGATGGATCCGATGACGAACATGCCCATCGTGATCCTGAAGGACGTCAACGGCAACTCGATCCTGCCGATCTGGGTCGGCGTGTACGAAGCCAATGCCATCGCGCTGGAGATCGAGAAGGTAAGTACGCCGCGCCCGATGACTCACGACCTGATCAAGACCATGCTTCTGGGTCTCGAAACCGGGATGCAGAAGGTGGTGGTCAGCGAGTTGAAGGAGGACACCTTCTACGCTGTGATCTGGCTCGAGCGCGACGGAGAAACAATCACGGTCGACTCACGGCCGAGCGATGCGCTGGCGCTGGCACTTCGCCTGGATTGCCCCATTTTCGTTGACGATTCGGTCTTGAAATCATCGAAGATGGCCAACGCCGTTTCCGACAAACTTCCCAACAATGAGGAGTTGCGGCGCTGGCTCGAGGGCTTGAACGACGAGGATCTGGGCCGCTACAAGATGTAAGCGCCGCCGCATGGGATTGATGGAGAAACTGGAGGGATTGGCCGCTTCCGGCATTCATCTGGTGCCTGCGCACGAGATCCCCACCCACTTCGTTTTGGAACGCGACGGGTATGCCGCTTTAGTCGAATGCACCGGGGATGACTTTGGTGCAATCGGCAGCTCAGGACTGCTGACGGAAGAAGGGTTTGCCGCGCTGGTTTGGCGGGGCGAAAGCGCGACTTTCGTGAGAAAGAGTTTTGCGCAGCCCGCGACGCACGAGCAAGTCCAGCAATTACGCCGCTTTGCCAGGGATCTCGAGAACGTCCTTAGAGCAGGGTAGAGCGGTCGCGATTCCCTTTTGGCCTCGGGATAACATTTCACGGCCCTCGTCGTCTAATCGGTTGTGAACGGGACGGCAGCCAACCGGATCAAGCACCTGGGAGCGATCCTCCTGGGGGCCGTTACGCTGACCGGAGCGCATAGCGAGCCGGCGCGTTCCCTTTACTGTTCCGCCTGCCAGTTTTTGGAGTATTACCAGGCTTTGCAGGATTCGAAAGAGATTCCGGCGGGCTTCCTGGAGCGGGTGAGGATCAGCATTGCGCTGGCGAAGTTGGACGCTGAAAAACCGCAGGCAGACGGCACGGGCGGGAGATGTAGCCTTTGAAACGATGCGGGGCGCTTTCGCGCCCCGCCGTACCGCTAAACGCTGCTACTAGCCTTTCTTCTTGCCACCCTTTTTCGCGCCCTTCTTGGCGGGAGCGGCGGGGGTGGGCCAGCCTTCGATGTTCTTCCGCTCGGTCTGGAAGGTGAGCATGAAGGGCTCCTTCTGGAAGCTCTCGGCGATGCCGCGGAAGCGGATCACGGTCCCAGGCTCAGCTGGGCCGGGGAGCGGAGTTTCCAACTGGAGCGTAACTTCCGGAGTGGTCGGATTGCTGATGCCGAGGACGACTTCCTTCGGCGACTTTGCCGGAGTGGCGCTGATTACGGTCCCGCGGAAAGACTGCTCGGTTTCGGGCGGAATCAAAGCGCCCTTCATGCCGCTCGCGAAGTAGTTTTCATCCGCGACCAGCGCGTCTTTCAACTTCAGCCAGAAGCCGAGGGAGGGATCCTTGCTCGCGATCTCCGCGTGCTGCTTCTCTTTCGCTTCAACGTCGCTCAGAACCTTGAAACCTGCCGGGGGCGCCGGATTCGCCTTGGCGACTTTCAACAACTCCTGGAAGCCCTGCGGATCCGCACCGTGATATTGGGTGTACGCCTTTGTGACGTAGTCCATGATCAGCTTGCGGCGGTCCGGCTGCAGAGCTCCGGGACCGTCATAAGCCGCCGCGCGGGCGAAGTAGAACAGTGCGTCCGACTGCCGCTCGGGCTTCTTCTGGCCGAGGATCGAGGTACCGAGCCAATATGCTGCTTCCGCGTCCGCAGGATTTTGCTGAAGGTTGGCGGTGAGCTGCTTTTCGGCTTCCTCGAAGTTCTTGCGCGTCATCGCAATGAAACCGAGAGCGCGGTGCCCGACCGCGTCCAGCTTCATCGCTTCCTTCGTCTTTTGCCAGTCCGCATCGGAGACGCCGGCCGGCTTCAGCTCGTCGAGACTGTTGGCAAGGGTAGTGGCCGCCTTCTCGCCGAAATCGAGGTTCGCCGGATCTGTGTTGCCCATGCTCACGACTAGCAGCGAGGTCCAGTACAGGGCGGTGATGTTCTTGGGATCCTCCGCCAGGATCTGCTTCGCCGCATCCCACATCTTCTGCGGCTGGTTCAGGAGCCGGTACGCCTCCAGGTACTGAACCATGCGCTCAACTTTGAAGTCGCTGTTGGGATACTTTTGTGTCCACTGTTCGAGCAGAGCGAGTTTCTTGTTCCCGTCGGTTGCCTGACCGATCTGCTGTACCAGGTCGTATTCCGCCCGGTCTTTCCAATTTTTTGCAGCGGCCTGGCCGGGCTGCGTCTGCTGTTGAGCGGGTTGTGCCTGCTGTTGAGCGGGCTCTGCCTGCTGTTGTGCGGGCTGGACCTGCCCGAGCGCCAGGGAAAGCGCGGAAGAAACCGCGACAGCCACGAACGCTTTAGAGATTTGAACGAGCACTCACGCCTCCTGATATGCCCTTTCCTGTAGGGCTGATCCGCCGGTTACCGCTTGCTGTTCTTCGCTCGTTTTGTGCACGAGTCCTATATTTCAGAACAAGCGGAGTATAGCCGAATCAATCTACAGGCTGCAACAAGAACGTACAACACTTTGGACGCTGTTTGTTGGGATTTCGGTTTCCGGGTGGCAAGCGATTTCATGGCGGAGGTGCGCAGGGGGGTGCGCGCGCGGGCAGAAGGGGCGCCCCGAGCCACAAGCCGCTGGCAGATTCCGCGGCCGGCGGGGCAGGCATACGGACGCAAGGCTGCTCATACTAAACGCCGGCGCGAGCCCAATGCGCAACCACCTCACCGTGCTAGAATCCCCAAATTCGATGCGCTACCTCGATCTTGCGGTCGTCCTCATTTACCTGATTGGCATCACGTGGTTCGGAGCCCGGTTCCGGCATACCCAGAAAAGCCTGAAAGATTACTTCCTGGGCGGGCGTTCGGCGCCCTGGTGGGCCATCTCTCTGTCGATCGTCTCGGCTGAAACCAGCACTCTGACGATCATCGGCACCCCTACCCTGGCGTTTGCCGGGAACTTCGGTTTCCTCCAGGTGGTCTTCGGCTATTTGCTGGCGCGGGTCGTAATCTCGACTCTTTTTCTGCCGCACTACTTTCGCGGTGAGATGTTCACGGCGTACGAGTTGATGCAGCGGCGGTTCGGGCCGCGCATCCGGAAGCTCACGGCCGGGACGTTCCTTGTGGTCCGCGCATTCGCCGAGGGCGTCCGCGTGTTCGCCATGTCAATCGTGATCTCGATCATTCTCGGCACGGGCGAGGTGGCATCCATCGTACTGATCGTGGCGCTCACGCTGTTCTACACCTTCGAGGGCGGAATGACGGCGGTGATCTGGACCGACGTGGTGCAGATGTTCCTGTACGTCTTCGGCGCGATTGTGAGCCTGTTCGTCATCCTGAATCAGATACCCGGGGGCATGGCCCACGTCATCGACGTGGCGGCGCCGCTCGGCAAGTTTCAGGTGTTCGACTTCGGGTTCGAGTTCTCTTCGGCGTTCTTCAGCCGGACGTACACGTTCTGGGCGGGCCTCGTCGGCGGCTGCTTCCTGACCACCGCAAGCCACGGGACGGAGCAGCTCATGGTGCAGCGCCTGCTTGCCGCGCGTACGCAGAGCGAAAGCCGGGCTGCTCTGTTCGCGAGCTGGTTTGTGATCCTGTTCCAATTCGCCCTATTCCTGGTCATCGGCGTGATCCTGTTCGTTTACTACCGGGAGACCGGGACGCCCGCACCGCAGCCGCCGGACCGCCTGTACCCCCAGTTCGTCTGGCAGCAGCTGCCCGTCGGCCTTGCCGGGCTGGTGATCGCCGCGATTCTGGCAGCCGCGATGTCGAACCTGAGCGCGGCCCTGAACTCGCTGGCTTCGACCACCGTGATGGACTTCCTGAAGCCAATCGAGGGCCCGGGGCGGCGCACCGAGGCGTCCTACCTGAAGATCGCCCGCGGCGCGACGATCGCCTGGGCCGTGGTTCTGATCGCGATCGGGTACGTGGCGCGCCAGTGGGGCGGTGTCCTGGAGGCCGGCCTCACGATCGCCTCGATCGCGTACGGGGGATTGCTCGGTGTGTTCCTGCTGGGCATCCTGACGAAGCGCGTAGGGGAACGTGCAGCTATGCTGGGCATGTCCGCGGGCCTCGCGCTTGTCGTATACGTCAAGCTCGCGACGCCGATCGCCTGGACCTGGTATGTCGCGATCGGGACGCTGACCACGTTCGGGCTGGGGTGGGCAGCGTCGTTTGTCTTCCGGGAGAAACGGTTCAGCGGAGGAAAGTGAGTGGCTGAGACGGGCCTGCGCAGGGAACTGGGCGTTTGGAGTGCGGCGTCGATCGTGGTGGGAACCGTGATCGGCAGCGGAATTTTCCTGGTGCCGCAGGACATGATCCGCCAGGTGGGTTCGCCGCAGGTCCTGTTCGGCGTCTGGATCTTCGGCGGCCTGCTTTCGTTGTTCGGCGCGCTGACGTATGCCGAGCTTTCCGCGGCGATGCCGGAGGCTGGCGGCGAGTATGTTTACCTGCGCGAGGCCTATGGCCCGTTCTGGGGCTTCATGTACGGCTGGACCCAGATGTGGGTGGCAAAAAGCGGTTCGATCGCGACGCTTGCCACTGCATTTTTTTATTACCTCGCGAATTTCCGTCCCGAACTCGAGGGCGTCCTGTACACAGTGCCCCTGCCGATCGGGCCGGGAGGCAAACCGCTCGAAATTCACTACGGCCAATTGCTCGCGATGGTGGTGATTGTGCTGCTTGCGGGCGTGAATTACGTCGGGGTGAAGGCCAGCGGACGAGTGCAGGTTGCCGTCACTATCGCGAAAGTGGCGCTGATTGCGGCGATTATCGTCGTCGGGATTGGCGGCGGAAAAGCGTCCACGGTGAACCTCTCG
>DATMXS010000061.1:0-5123 GCA_035561355.1 Bryobacteraceae bacterium
AGTCGCCGTTCCACATCGCTTCGGTCGGCACCTTGTAGCCCGACGTACTGTTGCTGACAATCCGCGATGCCTCGTAGGAAAACAGCCAGAAAGTACGGTTGCGGCCATCATAGAGCTTTGGCAGCACGACCGGGCCGGCGATTTTGCCGCCGAACTCGTTCTGGTTCATGTACGGGGGCTTCGCGCCGGTGTCCTGGCGCGTCCGCGCCTTGCCGACTGCATTGTTCCGGTTCGTCTCAAACAGCGCCCCATGAACGTCGTTCGTTCCGCTTTGGGTGCTCACGACGATTGTGGCCGGCCGGGACGTCCTTGCCGAGGAACCAATCGTTTCCACCGAGAACTCGAGCACTGTGTCGAGCCCCGGCGGTCGGTTCTGGTTGGCGCCGCGGTAGCGGTCGTCGATCGTCGCTCCGTCCACGCTGACCGCCGTCGAGCCTTCGCGCTCGCCGTAGGCGCGGTTGCCTTCCATACCGGGAATGGTCTGAAGCAACGTGAAGAAGTTGCGCCCGTTGATCGGCAGGTTTTCGATACGGGTGCGCTCCAGCACGTTGCCGAGCGTCGGCGTGTCCACCCGAACCATCGGCGTCACGTCGCGCACTTCGACGATCGTGGTGGTTTGGCCCGTCTGAAGCACCGGATCAACGACGATACCTTGCTGCGTCTGGACCGTGATGCCGGCTTTATACGCCTGCATGCCGGGATACTCGACTTCGATCCGGTAGGGACCGGGTGTCACGCCGGGGAAAACGTAAAACCCAGATTGGCTCGTCGTCGTCCGGGAAATTACGTTGGTATCTGTGTTCGTGAGGACAACGGGTGCCGTCGGGATAACAGCGTTGCTCTGGTCCCGAACAGTGCCGCTAACGCTCCCGTTGCTGGCTTGGGGCAGGGCCGGCGAGGCAGTCAGAGCCGCCAACGCCAACCCGATCAAACATTGATTCAGCAGTCTTCGGTTTGTCATGTGATTCCGAAACGTGGAGGTATTCTACGGCCAGCAAATCGTTACGGTCAATGGAGACGGCCCTGTGTTTTCAACAACAGGCAGATCGGTGTCCAATATGATGGATGAATCCGCCGGGCTGGCGAGTTTTGTTAACGCGTGTTCTCGACTTGGGCCCACTTGCCGCCTGCACGACGCGAGACACGGGTCAGTTCGACGATCGCGGACAAACCTAGCCGGAGTTCCCGTCCTTGGCCTGGGCCACGCTGCCGCTACTTCGTGACACGAAGCGGGAAGCTCTGGATGTAGACGCCGGCCCTGGGGATCTCCACCCGAATGTTGATCAGGTGTTCGGTTGCGTCCTCCGGCCCCGGCGTCCCGGTCAGTACCCCGGTCTTCGAATCGATCGTGAGCCACTTCGCGTCGAAGTTGCCGCAGCGCGGCATCTCGAATTCGATCGAGTATCGCGGCTGGTCGGCATCCCAGAATGCCGATTGATAGGACTGCCCCGGACCGAAGTCGCGGAATGTCAGGTCGCCGATTGATGCGATGGTCTTTACCTCGTAGCGGAACGGAACCCCGGCCTTCGCCTCGGCCGGCGGTTCGGAGAACACAAACGGACGGGGTGCAGCGGCGAGGTTCGAGGCCCCGCTCCGGTTTCCCTTCTCGTCCAGCGCCACCACACGGTAGAACGCGTGCTGCGGCTTCAGCTTCAGCGCCGGTTCGGTGGTCTCCTTCAGCAGGTTCGCAGCGAACGTCCTGCGCTTTTCCCCCGGAAAGAGGCCGCGCTGCTTCTGGTTGCCCACGTTGGCGAGGTACGGCGCGTCGCTCGCCGTGAAGCCCTCCTCGTTGCTCGCGTAGACCTTGTATGCCGCCGGCTTCCGCCCTTCCCCGGCTTCCCATCGCAAGGTGAACAAATCCGGGTCCGTCTGCTCCAGCCGCACATGCGACGGCGTCCCCGGCGCGTGCGGGATGAAACTCCACGGGCGGCTCCACTCGCCCCAGACTCCAGCCTCCGACTTCGCGCGCACGCGCCACCAGTAGCGCGTACCCGGATTGAGCAGCCCCTCTGTTCGCATGATGAACTGCGGATCCGTCGCCGGGAGTACGGTGTCGAATGCCGGTGAGAGCGCCCACCGAAACTCCGGCTCTCCGCTTAATTGGAAGTGGTATGCGGTAACCTTTTCTCCCGTGGCGGCCTCTCCGTTGTGCCATCGCAGGCTGAAGCGTGTTCCCTCCACATCCGCCCCGTCCGCCGGGAATACAGGAGTTGCGGGCGGAGGCGGCGCCTTCATTCCGGTGCGCTCCACCCAGTCGAAGGTGAGCCGCGCTGATCGCGGCCCTGCCGTCTCGTCCGTGTACGTGATCCGGTTATCGCCCAATTCGAGCGAGGGCAGGCTGAGCGGCGCCATCTGGAGATCGTTTTCGATCACGATCGAATCGAGACCGGCGGGTGCGTCTCCCGCTGCGCTCCGCAACTCGGCTCGAACCCAGTAGCCGTAGGCGGGCGCACCCTCGTTCGGAAACTGCGCATCCAGACTCTTGCTCAACACTGTCGCGCCCGCACCCTCGACACGGGCTACCTCCGCCCACTGTCGCGCGTCCTGTGAAATGCTCAGCACCACTGCGCCCCGCCGCCCGGTGCGGACCTTTGCAGTCAGTTTCCCGCCCACGATCACATAGGGCGCGCCCATCTTCCAGGTCAGGACCGCCGTGCTGCCTGGCCGCGCGGCGGCGGCCGCATACTTTGCGCGGCTGCCCCACGCCACGCCGTCGGACTCGGCGCCTGCACGTCCGGCTGACGTACGCAGATTCGGAGCATAGGTCCACTTCCCATTGCACAGCGTGGCCCAGGCTTTCTCGCCCCAGCGGCTGAGCTCGGTCTTCTCGAGCGAGTAGATCGACGGCGCGGGCGAGTAATGGTGCTTGCCCTCGTGCGCCCAGCGCCATTCGATCGCCTCGCCCGGCCGGAGCGTCATTGCCATACTGTGCCCGGCGTGCGACGGATAATCCCCCGCGTGACCGTAGTCGTACGTGTACAAGCCCGGCAGCACGTCGCTCTCATACGAGCGCCGCGCAAGGTCGTGGTCGCGCGCCACCGTCTTCTCCGATGCCACGGTGTTGTTGTCGCGCTCCAGGAACAGAATCGATTCGTCCGCGTCCAGCATGTGCCACGCGCCGTCGTACCACACCTCGCTCACGCAGTGGCCCATCGCGAACCCACGCCGCGTCTTCAGGCCCGCGAGGCGCCAAAGGTCCGCCAGCACGGGCGCATTATCCCCGCAAAGCGAGTATCCGTACACGTTGAACATCTTCACCGGGTCCCGCACTTCCAGGTCCCCGGGCGTCGCGTGGAAGCGGTGCCGCCGCTGAAATTCCCAGATTGCGCGCGCCTTGTCGGCGTCGGTCATGGCCGCCGGATCCCCGAAAGCCTTCAACGCGGAATCGGCGATGTCCTTGGCGGTCCGCCAGCTTCTTTTCCCGTTCACCACTATCCACGGATTCACGATCGGTGCTTCGCCGGTGTTCTCCAGCCGCACGAACCGCATCGGCTGAAAACCCTGACGCCACGCCTCGTACACGATGGGGTCGCGCGTGTTCACAGCATCCACGTCGCCGTTCATCCGCACTTGGAAGTCATACCGCCCCGCGCCGATCGCCTCCACGTGCCGTCGCGGGGAATCGTCGCTTCCCCACGCAATCCCGATCGCAATCACCATAGACGCCGCAAAGCGCAAACACCGCATATCGGACCATGTTAGTGCGCCCGGCTCCTCCGCGGGCGCAGCCCGTGCTCCGCCGGTTCCGCCAGACTGGCACGAAAGACCCCCGGAGCGCGCCCTCGCGTAGCCCGGCAAGCCGTGCGAGACTCACTGAGAGCCGCTCATGCGACGACGTATCTACCTAACGACCCGTGACTTCCACCTCTATTCCGGGCTGTTCATCAGCCCGTTCGTGCTGATATTCGCGATCAGTGTGTTCTTCCTCGTCCACGCCTGGGTTCCAGGACTGTCACCTGAAGCCACTGCCCCCAAGCGGACTGTTCACGGTCTTCATCTTTCTGCCGACGTGGAAAATCTGTCCGGCAGGCCGCGCGTGGACGCGATCCGCGATGTCCTCGACCAGGCGGGCGTTCAGGGCGAGATTGGATTCATACGGCACATGCCGAAGGAACGCAGGCTCGTGGTTCCCGTGAGCGTCCCAGGGCGTGAAACCACAATCGAAATTGACGTCCTGACTCGGAGCGCAGTCGTCGTCGAGCGTCAAACCGGGCTGGCGGACGCGCTGATTATGCTGCACAAATCACCCGGCCCGCATTTGGCGAACATCCGCATGAACTGGCTTCCAATGCTAGTCTGGCGCTGGTTGGCAGATGCGACTGTATACTTGCTGCTCTTGCTCTCGGCGACTGGAATCTATCTGTGGATCCCGCTCCGCGCCGAACGGAAAATCGGGATTGCCTTACTAACGGCCGGCGCTTTTTCCTTGATCGGGGTGATCTATGCCATCGCTCGATGACGTGACACCTGCGAAACCGTGTTCGCGGCGCGTCACCGGTGCGCTTGAAGTCTGGAACCGGAAGGCTCACTATTACGTCGGGCTTTATCTCCTGTTCTTTGTATGGCTGTTCGCCCTGACAGGGCTGCTCCTGAATCATCCCGAGTGGACGTTCGCCGATTTCTGGCCGACCCGGAAGCAAAGTAGCTTCGAACGGCACATCCAGCGCCCGCCAGCCGGTTCGGACCTCGCCCAGGCTAAGAACGTTCTGGACCAGCTCGGTCTCGCGGGCGAAATCGAATGGACAGAGGCGCGCGCTGAGTCGGAGCGCTTGAATTTCCGCGCAAGCAGGCCTGGCCGAATTCTCGAAATCGAATCCGACTTCGCTAAAGGGCTTGCGAGCGTCCACCGCATCGACGTGAACGCCTGGGGTGTGATGCGCATGCTGCATACCTTCACAGGAGTCCGCATCGGAGATGCACGAAATCAGCGTGATTGGTTCCTTTCTGTCCTTTGGGCCTTTGCGATGGATGCGGTGGCGCTTGGCTTGATTGTGATGGTGCTGGGCAGCTACTACATGTGGTGGCGCCTTTCCCGCAAGCGAACGTGGGGCGCTGTCGCGCTGAGTCTGGGCGTGCTTGCATGCGGGCTGTTCGTGGTCGGCCTGCGACTCATCATTGAGTGA
>DATMXS010000062.1:0-2930 GCA_035561355.1 Bryobacteraceae bacterium
TCGAGTGATGCATCGCCCGGCGCCTTCAGGCGGCTCCGAAGCTCGTTCACATGACCGGCAAAGACTAGGGTGCCCTTATCAATGATCGCCACGCGGTCGCAGAGCTTTTCGGCCACGTCCAGGATGTGCGTGGAAACCAGGATCCCACGGCCTTCGGACTTGAGCGCCGCCAGGAGATCCTTGATTTCCCGAACGCCTTGTGGATCGATTCCGGCGGTGGGCTCATCAAGCAGGAGCAGTTTCGGGTCATTCAGCCGGCAGCCGGCCAGCGACACCTTTCTCTGCATCCCGTAAGAGTAAGTCTTGATGAAGTCGTCCCCTGCCGAAGTGAGATCGAGTAGCTCGAGCAGATACGAGATTCGGCCTTCCAGATCCGACTTTGGAATTTCAAGGAGCCGTCCCAGAAACCTCAGGTACTCCTGCGCAGTGAGCAGATCATAGAGGAGCGGGCGCTCTGGAAGCCAGCCGAGGCCGCGCTTCACGTTCAGTCGATCCCGCTCCGCCGCGTTCCACGGATCGACAGCAGCACTTCCATAGAGCACCCTGCCCGCGGAAGGCCGCAGGACTGTCGCCAGCAATTTCAGAGTGGTTGTTTTTCCTGCTCCATTTGGCCCGAGCAGGCCCACGATCTCGCCGCCACGCAGTGACAGAGTCAGATCGCGTACCGCGAGCTTGCCGCTGCCATAGGCCTTGGAAACCGCGTTCAGCACTACAGGAAACACATCGGACGGCGTTCCCATGAACTTACCCAGCGAGACTATATCACAGAGGGGGAGATGGTTAGTGACTCGAATTTCGACCGCACGCCCTCTTGTGAAGGCATTTTCGACCAAAATGAATAGATTTCTACGCTACTCCGCGGTGCGATGGTTTTCGACGGACATCTACATAGTGAAGCGATTTTCGACACAGATGAACGGCTTTCGACCATGTACATCGAGACAGCACCTACACCGGTTTTCAGGAACGGGCGGTCCCGTCTGGCACACGGCTGGCCGGATGGGCGCCCTTGTCCGCGCGTTCGATATAGCTGTGCCGGTCCGCCGGCCGAGCTGCGTCTCCAACCAGCATGTGCGTGGCAGTCAGCGGCCGGACGGGATTGACAATCTATGATAAGCGGTACTGGCCCGGCGAGACTTTTGCCGGCCATCTGGGCTTTGCCCTGCGTCACGAGCATCTCGACCTGGTGATCTTCAAGCGCCTGTGTGATGCGGCGCCGGCAGAAGCATTCGCAGACATCATCCGCGAGGCGCCGACGGGCAGCCCTGCGCGCCGCGCGTGGTATCTCTACGAGCACCTGACGGGACGTACGCTCCCGGTCGACGACGCCCCGGCGACCGCGCTCGCAGCCGTCGACGTGCTGCAGACGGACCGGTATTTCACTGGCGCGCAGCGGCTTTCGCGCCGCCATCGGGTCCGAGACAACCTGCTCCGAACCGCGCGCTTCTGCCCGATCATCCGGCGCACGTCGGCCCTGAGCGAATATGTCGCGCTCGATCTTTCGGCCAAAGCGCGGGAAACGGTCGGCCGCACCAGCGCGCACCTCCTCGCGCGCGCGGCCAGTTTCATGTTGCGAGCGGCGGGGGCTGTGCTTCAGGCGGGCAACATCCCCTGACGCTCGACGAGATCCTCCGGCTGCAACGCATCCTGATTGAGGACACGCGTTTCGTCAAGGCCGGTCTGCGCCCGGATGGCGTGTTTCTGGGTGAGCGGGACCACGATGGAGATCCGCTGCCCGAATTCATCGGCGCGCGCGCGACGGACCTCAACGATCTTATGGACGGGCTGCTCGCGGCGAACGACCGAATGTGCGAGGACGGCCTCGATGCAGTGCTCAAGGCCGCAGCCACGGCATTCGGCTTCGTCTACGTCCATCCGTTCCAGGACGGCAACGGGCGGATGCATCGCTGCCTGATTCACCACGTTCTGGCCGAAAGAAAATCCACGCCGCCGGGCATGGTCTTTCCGGTCTCGGCCGTCATGCTCGACCGCAGCGACGATTACCGGACAACTTTGCTAGCCCACTCAGGAGCGCTCATGCCCTACATCGACTGGCGCACCACTCCGGATCGCAACATCGAGGTCCTCAACGACACCGCCGACCTCTATCGCTACTACGACGTGACGGCGGCGGCGGAGTTCCTGTATGCCTGCGTCCGTCGCACGGTCGAACAGGATCTGCCCCGGGAGATCGATTACCTCCGCCGCCATGACGAGGTGCTCCGGCGCATTATGGAGACAGTCGAGATGCCCGATCGGGTCGCGGAAAACCTTCTCATGTCCATCCGCCAAAACAACGGCACGTTGTCCAAGAAGCGGAGGCAGGGTGAGTTCAATTCGCTGCGCGACGACGAGGTGAAACTCATCGAGGGCATCGTGAACGACGCCTTCGCGGGCTCCTGAAGGTCGAGCCGGGGTTGACCCAGGCGTCAGCGAAAGAAGTCGGGAAAAGCAAGAAGGCCGGGAGTTTTCGTCCCGGCCTTCTTACTCCTTAGAATCCTTGGTGCGGAGAGGGTGACTTGAACCCCCACGAGATTGCTCCCGCTAGCACCTCAAGCTGATCCCGAGCATCTCTAGGCGTTCTCAATAAGTTTAAATTGCTGATTCGATTCTGTAGGCCGTTCTCCAGCGGTCCGGATCGGGCTGGGGCGTAAGGTCCAAATAAGGTCTAACCGTGACCGAGTCGGCGACCGATTCAGTCGGCGACCGGTTCAGCGTCGTTGAATCGGACGGAAATCGTATACCGGTATGTCCATACGGGAACCGGAACCGAGATAATGCCCGACCTCAGATTATCCAGCCCGGAGAAGATCGACCAAACGTCCCGCCAAGATTAATGGGGTTCGGTCAGCGGTGCCGAAACTCCGCCAGCGCCATCTCAGCCCGGTGCCGGATCAGGTCCGCGACCTTTTCTGCACGGGGACTGGTAA
>DATMXS010000063.1:0-7558 GCA_035561355.1 Bryobacteraceae bacterium
ACTTTCGCGCGTTTCTCGCTGGACTGGTTAAAGGGTAAAAACTCGCGCTAAATTCCGGCGGGCGGCGGCGGGGGCAGCACGTTCGGCATGCAGACCTCGCGAAGTTGAAGCCGCGGGATGCGCGGCGCCGCGGGTGGGCGCTCCGTCATGCGGCGGATGCTGAGATCGGGTGTCACGCCGGGGATGGCAAAGCGCGGGGCGGAGTTTCCGGCGCCGAGCAGCAGACAGATAACGCCGATGGCCACCGCTTCGGGATTCTGCACCATTTGTTGAACCAGCCTCATTGCCGTTGTCCTCTACTGACCTAAACGTACGAGCCGCATTTTCGGGACGCGCTTTCTCCAACCAAGCACGCTTCTGGCCAACCGGCAACCGCGCTGCTGTGGGGCGGACGCCCTCGTCCGCGAACCGGCTCCCCAGCCGGTTCAGCCGGGCGGGCAGCCCGGCCGGGTCCGTCAGTCCGCGTCAGCCACCACTCCTTCAGGCTTTATCCGCGGCGCCCACCCGCTGGCCTTTCTAGCCTTCTGCCTTCTACCTCCTGCCTTCTCCTTCCTCAATCCGGCAAACACGCTCCGCCCCGGCTCACTACAATGAAGGTTTATCTGATGCGAATCGCGCTCGGACAGATCAACAGCACCGTCGGTGACCTTGAGGGAAACACGAGCCTGATGCTCGATTACGCGCGCAGGGCGGCAGTGGGCGGCGCGCGGCTGGTGGTATTCCCGGAGCTCTCCCTAAACGGCTATCCCCCTCGCGACCTGGTTGAAAAGACCAGCTTTCTCGAGCGCACCGAGGACCAGCTCCAACGGCTTGCGAGGGAGACTAACGGGCTCGGAGTCGCCGTGATCTGCGGGTATGTGGGCCGGTCAGCCGCGGCGACCGGAAAACGGGCCACAAACAGCGCCGCCGTGCTGGAGGGCGGACGCATCGTCTTCCGGCAGAGCAAGGCTCTGCTGCCCACCTACGACGTGTTCGACGAAGCGCGCTACTTCGTGCCGGCGGAACGCCAGTCCGTTTTCGAATTGGATGGCGCCAAAATCGCCCTGACCATCTGCGAGGACGCCTGGAACGACAAGCAGTACTGGCAACGCCAGCTTTATACGCGTGACCCGGTGGAGGAACTCGCGCGCTGCGGCGCGCGGTTGCTGGTGACCATCAACGCCTCTCCCTATCACATGCATAAGCGTGAGTTGCGGCGTGAGATGTTCGCTGCGACCGCGCTTCACCGTGCCATGCCGGTGGTGTATGTCAACCAGGTGGGTGGAAACGACCAGCTCGTCTTCGACGGCTCGAGTTTCGCGATGGGGGCGGACACGCGGGTGATCGCCGCTGCCGCGTCTTTCGCCCAGGACCTAGTCTTCGCGGACCTCGGTACCTGCTCCGGAGACTGCCATGAGAGCGTTCCGAACGAGACCGAAGCTGTGTACGAAGCGCTCGTGCTCGGCACCCGGGATTACATCCGGAAGTGCGGGTTCCGGCGTGTGCTTCTCGGCCTGAGTGGCGGAATCGATTCATCGCTGACCGCGGTCATCGCGGCCGACGCTTTGGGGCCGGAGAACGTGACGGGCATTGCGATGCCGGGTCCGTTCTCATCGGACCACAGCGTGGCGGACGCGCGCTCTCTGGCGCAAGCCCTGGGGATCCGGTTCGAGATGGTCCCGATCACCCGGGTGTACGAAACGTACCTCGAGACCCTGGCCCCGGCGTTTCGCGGCGCGCCGCTGGACGTAACCGAGGAGAACCTTCAGGCCCGCATTCGCGGCGCCATCCTGATGGCGTTTTCCAACAAGTGGGGTGCGCTGGTGCTGACCACGGGCAACAAGAGCGAGATCGCGGTCGGATACTGCACGCTCTACGGAGACATGGTCGGCGGGCTGGCGGTGATCGCGGACGTGCCGAAGACCCTTGTGTACGAGTTGTCGCGCGTGGGCAACCGTCGCCATCAGAACGCGATCCCGGAAAACGTGTTTATCAAGCCGCCTTCCGCCGAACTCAGGCCGGACCAGAAGGACAGCGATTCGCTTCCCGAGTATGACGTGCTCGACCGCGTCTTGAAGGCATATGTCGAGGAGTACAAAGCCCCCGCGGTGATCGCTGAGGAAACCGGCGTGCCGCTCGCGCTGGTCAAAGACGTAATCAACAAGGTCGATCGCGCCGAGTACAAGCGGCAGCAGGCCGCGCCCGGGCTCAAGGTCACCACGAAGGCATTCGGCATGGGGCGGAGATTCCCCATTGCACAGCGGTTCGGCGAGTGAGCCGGGACGACTGAGTTCATCAGGAATTTACATGAGATACGGAATTGTAGGGCTTGTCCTCATCCTGGCTGCGATGCTGATTTCACAGCCGCCCCCGAGGGAACAGGTGGGTCCGCTTCCGAACGGCGGGTTTCTCCTTAATAGCGGATGGACGCTGCGCCCCGCAGGCAGGCAGATTCCCCTGGACACCTTCCCCATGTCTGCGATCGTGTCTAGGGACGGAAAGTACCTGCTGGTGCTGAACGCGGGGTACAACCCGCCCTCCATCAGCGTGATCGACACTGCAACCGAGAAAGAAGTGGGTCGCACGCGCGTTCCGGACGGGTGGCTAGGTCTCACGTTTTCACCGAAGGGTGACCGCTTGTATGTGGGCGGCGGTTCCCAGGCCTCCATCTTCGAGTTCGAGTTCACGGAAGGCGCCCTCACCGCCGCGAGGACCTTCGAACTCGTCCCCAAGGACAAGCGAACTCACACCGACTTCATTGGGGACGTGCAGTTCGATCCCACCGGGCGGCTGCTCTATGCGGCGGACCTCTTCCACGATCAGGTCCTCGTAGTCAACCCGCAATCAGGTGTCGTGATCGAACGCTTCCCGACAGGACGCCGGCCCTATCGCATCCTGTTCCATCCCGATGGCAAATCCTATTTCGTTTCGAGTTGGGCGGACGGCAGCGTGTACCACCACGACACGGCAAAGGGCACGCAACTCGGCCGCGTGCGGCTGGGAGCCCATACCAGTGACATGCTGTGGGTGCCGGGTACGCCGCAGCCCCTGACCAAGAAGGAAGAGGGCGAGGAGGCGGCGGAGACGAAGCCCTGGTGGTCGGCACGGCTGTTCATCGCCGCGGCGAACACCAACAATGTCTATGTCGTCGGCGTCACAGACACGAAAGAGCTGCGCCAGTGGGAGGCGATCAACGTCTCCACCACGCCGTTTCATCCAGCGGGTATGACCCCCAGCGCGCTGGCGCTGTCACCGGACGGCAAGCGCCTCTTCATCGTCTGCTCGGACGCGAACGCAGTTGCGGTGGCCGACATCTCCGGAGTGCGCTCCCAGCCGCTCGGGTTCATCCCGTCGGGTTGGTATCCGACCGCGGCGCGAGTGTTGAACGACGGGCGGCTGGTCGTGCTGAACGGCAAGGGGCTGCGGTCCTATCCGAACCCGGACGGGCCGAACCCCGGGAAGCGCCGTGCACCCGTACACATCGGCGGCGTGCCCCCGATGGTGCAGTATGTGGCGCGTATTCAGACCGGCACGGCGCAGGTGGTCCCGCCGTTCGACGAAGAGACCCTCGCGAAGTACTCGGAGACCGTGCTCGGCAACTCCCCTTACCGCGATGAACTACTTTCAGATGCAGGAACCGGATCGAGCGGCGTCATTCCCGCCAAGCCGGGCGACGCAACGCCGATCAGGCATGTGATCTACATCGTCAAAGAGAACCGCACGTACGACCAGGTGTTCGGCGATCTGAAAGAGGGCAACGGCGACCCGTCTCTGCTCCTCTTCGAGGAACGCTCCACGCCGAACCATCGGAAGCTCGCGCGCGAGTTCGTGCTGCTCGATAATTTCTACGTCAATTCGGACGTGAGCGCGGATGGCCACAACTGGTCCACCGCGGCGATTGCACCGGATTACGTGATGAAGATGTGGCCGAACAGTTACGCACAGCGGCGGCGTCACTACGATTACGAAGGCGGCGAGGTCGCCGCGATTCCGCCCTCAGGCTATCTCTGGACCCAGGCTGGTTCGGCCGGCATCACTATGCGCAATTACGGCTACTGGGTGCAGAACATCGCACGCGGCAAGCTGACACCCGACGGCCCGCAGATCTCGGCCGTGCGAGATCCGATCCTGGCCAAGGTGACCAACCCGAAGTACCGGGGCTTCGATCTCGATTACCTCGATGTGGACCGCGCCAGGGTGTTCATCGAGGACCTGGCCGAGTACGAGAAGAGCGGCAACATGCCTCAGCTCACGTTCCTCCGCCTGGGCAACGATCACACTTCGGGCACCGCGCCCGGCAAGATCGCGCCGCTTTCGGCCATGGCGGATAACGACTCAGCTTTGGGAATGGTTGTCGAAGCCGTCTCGAAGAGCCGCTTCTGGCCGCAAACAGCGATCTTCGTCCTTCAGGATGACGCGCAGAACGGCCCTGACCACGTCGATTCCCACCGCTCGCCCGCTTTCGTCATCTCGCCGTACGTGAAGCGGAAGCAGGTTGACTCGACGATGTACAACACCACGTCGATGCTGCGCACTATGGAGCTGATCCTGGGCCTGCGGCCGATGACGCACTTCGACGGCGGCGCGCGCCCGATGGGTTCGGTCTTTCAGCCGAAGGCAGACCTCACGCCGTATACAGCCGAGAAGGCGCGGCTGCCGCTCGACGAGAGAAACCCGCCCAACGCTCCGGCGGCAGCTCGATCGATGCGCCTGGATCTGAGTGAGGCGGACCGCATTGACGATCTGGAACTGAACGACATTTTATGGCTCGCGCTCAAGGGCGAGCATGCCACGCCTCCTGCGCCGACGAGGAGCGTTTTCGCCCGCTGAGGGCGCCGAGTAATTAGCCATGCCGCACATTTACATTTGCTTCCTCTGGCACATGCACCAGCCGTATTACAAGGACCTGATCTCGGGCGAATATCGGATGCCCTGGACCCGGCTCCACGCGCTGAAGGATTACTACGGCATGGTGGAGGTGCTGCGCGATTTTCCCGAAGTGCGGCAGACGTTCAACCTGGTGCCGTCGCTCATGGCGCAGGTGGAGGATTACGCCCAGGGCACCGCTGTCGATCCGGCGCTGAAGCTGGCGCTGAAACCGGCGGAGATGCTCACCGCCCCCGAGCAGGAATACCTGCTGCGGAATTACCTGTACGACAACCCCTCGCACCTCTTCTCCCGGTTCCCGCGCTACGCGGAATTGTGCGAAGCCTGGAACGCGTCGGACAGGAACTTCAATCGCGCGCGGCGTGTCTTCACCGCCCCGGCCCTGCGGGACTTGCAGGTGCTCTCGCAGCTTGCATGGTTTGAGCAGGACTCGTTCACCGGCGACGCCGAAGTTCGGGACCTCGTCCGCCGCGGGAGGGACTACAGCCACGAGGATCAGGCGACTATCGGACGCAAGCAGACGGAGTTTCTCCAAAAGGTGCTGCCCGAGTACCGCGAGTTCGCAGCCACCGGCCAGATCGAGATCTCGACCACGCCGTTCTATCACCCCATCCTCCCTTTGCTGTGCGATACCGAGATCGCAGGCGTGTCGCATCCTTACGTGCCCCTGCCGCCACGTTTCCGGTATCCGCAGGACGCGTCTGAGCAGTTGAGCCGCGCCAGGCGCTTCTGCACCGAGCGTCTCGGCGCCGCGCCCGAAGGTCTCTGGCCGTCGGAAGGCTCGGTTTCGGACGAGGCGCTTTCGATCGCCGCCGACACCGGCTTCCGCTGGGCCGCGACCGATAACGGCGTCCTCAGCAGGACCATCGGCCGGACCGCGGGCGTTGAGGAAACATATCGCCCTTACCGCTGGCGGCACGACGGCCGCGAGCTCGCGATGCTCTTCCGCGACCACCACCTGAGCGACCTGATCGGGTTCGTCTATTCGAAAATGGGCGCGGTCGAAGCGGCGCAGGACTTCGTCGCGCGCATCCGCGACAACTGCCGCGGCATCCTAGCCTCCGGGCGCGACGCGCTGGTGCCCGTTATTCTCGATGGCGAGAACGCGTGGGAGTTCTACGACTGCAACGGGCGGCCGTTCCTCCGCGAGTTGTACCGCCGCATTGTCTCGGACAAGTCGATGAGCGCGGTGACGGTCTCTGAGGCGCTGCGCAAGGTGGAGCCGCAACCCCTCGACCGCATCTTCCCCGGCTCCTGGATCGGCGCGAACTTCGATATCTGGATCGGCGCGGATGAGGACAACCGCGCGTGGGAGTACCTGCTCCGTGCGCGCCAGACGTATGACCGCGCCGCGCCCGGCGTCTCCGAAGACAGCCGGAAGCTCGCGTATGAGGAACTGCTCATCGCAGAGGGTAGCGACTGGTGCTGGTGGTACGGTCCGGAGCACCAATCCGCGTTCCGTGCGGATTTTGACGACCTGTTCCGCACGCACCTGACCAACGCATATCGCGCACTGGGGCTGGATCCGCCCGAGGAGTTGTCGCGCCCCATTCTGAAGGGCGCGATGCCTTCGGTCCACGCGCAGCCCTCCGGCCCGATCAAGCCGCTGATCGACGGCGAGGTGACCTCGTACTTCGAGTGGCTCGGGGCGGGCGTGTACCGCGTGGACGCGCGCTCGGGAGCCATGCACGGCAAACGCTTCCTGATCCGCGAGCTTTCCTACGGAAGCGACGGCCAGAACCTCTACGTGCGCCTGGATTTCGAGCCAGAGGCGCTCCCGGCGTTGCCAGGCGTGGAATTGCGGGCGTCAGTGCAGCCCTCCGCGGACACCTCCGCGGCCAGCGTGTTGAAATTGGAGTTCAGGAACGGAGGCGTCGAACTGCGCGAGACCAGGCTCGCCGCGCCGGGCGCCGGAACGGCCGAGTTCGCCATGCGGAAAGTTCTGGAGGGCCGCGTGTCGCTGGCCGCCGCCGGAGTGTCCCCAGGTCAGCCGCTGCGCCTGCAAATGTCACTATGGAAGCAAGGCCTCCCCTTGGACGCCATGCCCCACGAAGGCTGGATCGAAGTCTCGACAGCCGAGCCGACCGACTGGCCGCTCTGAACAAAGCGATCAGGCGTTGAGCCGTCAGCCCACGCGCTCAGCCGTCAACTCGGGCGCCTCAGCGCTGCTGAAAGCTGATGGCTCAATGCTGATAGCGCGTTCCGCCACGCGGCGCTCGGGAGCCGTCGCCCACCGCCGCTCAAACAAGTAATAGAACACCACCATCAGCGGGATCGTCAGGATCACCGAAATCCACGCTGAGAGAATTGTATTTTCCAGCCGGAGCCGCGCCACGTGCGGGTTGATGATCGCCACCAGCGGCAGGTGCATCAGGTACACCGTGTACGACATCTTGCCGAGCCCGGAGAACGCCCGCGCCGCCAGATGCTTCACCGGCAGCGCGTGTTCGAAGCCGCTCGCGGCCCAGAGCAACGCCGCGCACGCCAGCGCGAAATACGTCTGCCGCCGCAATCCCAGGCTCGGCTGAATGAGGGCGATGCACAGCGCCCCCGCCAGCGCCGCAGCCGCAAGCAGGCTGCTCGCCGGAACCGTCCAGTTACCGAATACCTGCGACGGAAGCCAGCCGCTGTTCATCACCCCATAAAGCGCGATCCCGAAGGCGAACATCGGCCAGTACTGCGCGAAAAAGCC
>DATMXS010000064.1:0-16714 GCA_035561355.1 Bryobacteraceae bacterium
CCGGGGTACACGGGAGGTTACAGCACGGCCCCGGGCGTAACATTTGAGTATAGGTTCAAGCACTAGGCGCGTGCAATTCACGCACGGGTTCGGGCTGTTTCCCCGCGGCTGCGCGCCGGGCAGCCCACTCGGCCCCGGCCAGCAGGAGGAGCGAGCCGAGAAAACTCCAAAGCAAAATCAGCACCGAATACTTGAATGGACCGTATTCGTTCTTGAGCTTGTTCAGCCAGAGCGGGTATGTCAACAGATTAACGTATTTAAAGACTTCAATTCCGAGTCCGACAACGACCGCGGGCGGAAATACGGCCCGCCAGTCGATTTTGGCGTTCGGCAGCAACCAGTAAATAAGGAAGAGCGACAGGATCGAGAGCGGCACCGCGGCAATCTTGTAGAACAACGTCTCGAGGAAGCGGCTCAAGGCGCTTCCGTCCGCGAGGGCCCCCGCGTTGATGCCGGTGAGCACAGTAGAGAGCAGCGCAAGGCTCCCGCACACGAAAATCAGACCCAGGCTGATGATCTGGTTCTTGAAGTAGCTTCGATTTTTCGTGATGCCCCATGCGCGGTTAAGCGCGACCTCCAGCGGCACGAAGATGCCGTTCGCCGTGAAGAGCAGCAGGAAGACGGAAAAAACGCTCAATTCCGGCCGCGCCATGAGATAAGCCGGCAGATTGCGGTACACGAAGTTGTCACCGAAGTAGTCGTTCAGCACCACTTCGATCGCGCGCCGCGTGGGACCGATGCCCAGCATTTCGAAACAGAGGTATGAAATGACAATGAGAAAGGGGAAGAACGATAAAAGAACGTTTGCCGCAATGGAGAACGCATACACGTGGACTTCCGTCTCCATCCAGTATCGGAAGGTCGGGCGGAACAGGCGCGGAAGGGCGCTCCAGCGGGAATCGGGAGGACAGGTGAGGACGGTTTCTACCGGGTGCACAACCTTATAGACTACCCTGAGATCGATGAAAGTCGGAGTGACCTACATCCGCGACGACAAGCTCCGGCCGTACACCGAGGCCGTCCGGCGTGCTGGATTGGACCCTGTGCCAATCTCACCAGCAGCCGCGACGACGCTCAAGGGATTGGCCGGATTGGTGCTCACCGGCGGTGGCGATGTCGATCCTGCGCTGTACGGTGAACACGCAGGAGATCGCATCGAGCACGTGAGCCGCGAGCGGGACGATCTGGAGATCAGCCTGATTCAGGAAGCGTACGCGCGCGATTTGCCGGTGCTCGGCATCTGCCGCGGGTTGCAGATTCTTAACGTCGCGCGCGGAGGCACTCTCTTGCAGCACGTGGACGGGCACAAGAACGTCGAGCACGGCGTAGCTGCGGTTCCCGAATCCACGCTCGCGGTGTGCATCGGGGCCGACGAGTACACGGTGAACTCACGGCATCACCAGGCGATCGGGCGGGTGGCGCCGGACCTCGTAGTGACGGCGATGTCCGCCGACGGCATCATAGAGGCGGTGGAGGACCCGGAGCGGCGTTTCGTCCTGGCCGTGCAGTGGCACCCGGAAGACCGCGTGGACGACCAGGTCCGCGATCTGCGGATCTTCCGTGCGTTTGCGAGCGAGGTGAAACGATAGGCGCTACCGCGCGCGATGACCCAGGTGCAGGCCCACCTGCGCCGCCACGGAACGCGCCGTTTCTGTTTCGGCGCGCGCGGCATCGGCGGCCAGAGGATCGTACGTCTCCGCCCAGATCAGTTTGCCGGAGCGGACATCCGCCAGCCGCGCCGTCACCCTGACGTGGCCCGCAACGGACTGAACTGCGCCCTCCAGAGTCACTTCCACGCCCAGCGTGCGCGCCATCAGGCCCGCGGGAATCCGGAGCGCCCGGTAGCGTCGAACCGTGGACGGCGAGATGACGTGCACGCGGTCCAGTTTCGCCAACTCCGCCACCACCACTTCATCCAGGCCAGCGGCGAAGCCCCTTTCCGCGGGCGAAAGGGGTTCGAAGGGTAAGAGGGCGATGCTGGCGAAATCCCTCCCGCCGGGCAGATAACGAGATGGCCTGTAAAACTGCCAATAGATCACCGCCAGGAGGACGAGCGCCGCCGCGAGCGCCAGACCCCATTTTGTGCGCTGTCCCGAGGCCCCCGCCGAAGCGGCGGCAGGCCGGGTTGCGTGTGGCGACACGCCGGGGGCCGCGGAAAAGCGGTAACCGCGCTTCGGAACCGTTTCGATCAGCGAGCCGGCGTCATCCTCGAGGGCCTTCCGGAGCAAAGAGATGTTGCGGGCCAGGCCCACATCCTCTACGACGGTATCCGGCCAGACGAGCCGTATCAATTCCGATTTATCTACGACGCGTCCCCGGCGCTCGAGCAGGACGTGCAGAGTGTCAATGGCCTTGGGGACAAGCGGGACCACCTTGTCATCGCGAAAGAGCAGCCGCTGGCCGGCGTCGTAGCGGAATGGACCGAACTCGTAGATGGGGCCATCGGCCATCAGATCGATGGTAGTCGAGAAACCGGCCGCAGCGGAAACCTTCGCGAAGGCGCCTCTCGCCTGAGCGCCCAACCCTAGCCAGGGGAGCGGCCAGCCAACAAAAGTTGTATCGTGGCGTGCCTGAACAGCATCCTTTACAATGAAGACTGTCCGTCATCAAAACTGGGGGTGAACCTATGCTTGATCTAACCGAACGTGCCGTTGAAAAGGTGAAGGAGATCCTCGATACGCAGGAACCCAAGCCGACCGGGCTTCGGATTTCCGTGGTCGGAGGCGGCTGCTCGGGTTTCCAGTACTCAATGGCTTTCGAGACTGCCCCAAACATGCTCGACAAAACCTACGAGTTCGGCGGCCTGAAGGTCTACATTGACCAAGCCAGCATGCTGTACCTGGACGGCGCCAAGGTGGACTACGTGGAAACGCTCGAGGGTGCCGGCTTCAAGTTCGAAAACCCGAACGTGACCCGCACGTGCGGCTGCGGTTCGTCCTTCCAGGCATAAGGGAAAGAATATGCGACGGGCGCCTCCGGGCGTTCGTCGCTCACGCCGGCTTCTCCCGAGTAAAACACGCATCCGCGATAAGTGTACCCGCGACACCGCGTCCTTTCGCAGACCCTCCAGCAGCATTTCCCCGTTCCGCATAAGATAAGTAGTCGCATGAGCGAGCTGGCGATTCTCGGCGGCGAGCCGGTCCGCACGCGTCCTTTCCCACGGTGGCCCCAGGCTTCCGATTCCGACCGGCGCAGAATCCTCGAAGTTCTCGAAAGCGGAAACTGGGGCGGTTACCCGTACCCCAACATCTTGGCGGACGAGTTCGCGCAGCAGTTCGCCGCGGAACACGACGCGAAATATGGCGCGTGTGTGACGAACGGCACGGTAGCTCTGGTGGTCGCGATGCAGGCCGCAGGCGTGCGGTGGGGCGATGAGGTCATCGTTCCCGCTTACACGTGGGACGGAACCGCAGGAGCAGTGCTATTCGCGGGCGCCGTACCGGTGTTCGCCGATGTCGATCCCTGCACGTACTGCCTGAGCGTAGACGCCGTGCGCGCTGCGATCACGCCCAAAACCAAGGCCGTGATCCCCGTCCACCTGGCAATGCGCTTCACCGACATGCACCCGCTGCTCGACCTGGCGGCCGAGCGCGGCCTGATCGTGATCGAAGATTGCGCGCACGCGCACGGCGGGCAATACAAAGGCCGTGGCGCCGGTTCGATGGGCGACGCCGGCTGCTTCAGCTTTCAATCGAGCAAGACGATGACGTCCGGTGAGGGCGGCGCCATCATCACCAACCGCCTGGACCTGTTCGAGATTGTGCAGACGCTCTCGAATTGCGGCCGCGCCAGCGTGACGGACCAGTTCAAACGTCGCACGGTCGGCTCGAACCACCGCATCACCGAATTTCAGGCCGCTCTGCTGCTTGGGCAACTGGAGCGGCTTGCGGAACTCCGCGAAACGCGCTCGGCACGGGCGGCACTGCTGACCGAGGCGCTCGGCGCGATCCCTGGCGTTCAGCCACTGCCCCCTCAGCCCGCGCTCACGCGAGACATGATGTACAACTACATCTTCCAGTACCGGCCGGAGGATTCACGCGTACACCGGGACATGTTTGTGGCGGCGCTCGATGCTGAAGGCATCCCCTGTGACGGTCGCTTCTATGAGGCCGTCTACCGTAGCGACCTGTTTCCGGCGAACGCAGGGGACTTCCCGCAATTGGCAGGTATAGACTACAAATCCGTCTGCTGCCCGGTCTCCGAACGCGCGGCTTACGAAGAGGCCGTCTGGCTTCCTCAGTTCCTGCTGCTCGGTGAGGACGACGATGTAGACGACATTGCGAGCGCCGTACAAAAGGTGATGCGAAATCGCGACGCACTCGCGGCGGCGGATCGTGCGCTCACAGGCCTCAAGGGCATGAGCCGGGCGGACCGGCCTAAGATAGAAAAGAAAAACTACTAGAAAGGGCGATAGCCGATATGCGGGCAGCGAGCGAAGCGACCGGGCCAGTCAGCCGTTCCCCTCTCTCCTCCAGCCTGTCTCCTACCTCCTGAGGCTCCCATGTACGTTGCACTTAATTCCGTTACGATCCAGGGCCGTGTACCATGGCCTGCATTCGCCCACCTGGCGCACCGTGCCGGCTACGGCGGCGTGGACGTCAACCTCGGGAAGGCAATCGAGGAAGGTGTCGATTCCACGCGCGCGCTGTTCAAGGAACTGAACCTGAAGCCCGCTTCCCTGCCCTTCCCCGTGGAAGTTCGAAAGGACGATGCAACATTCCGGGAGGGCCTGAAGGCGTTGCCGCGTGCGGCAGAGTTCGCTGCGGCTATTGGATGCCCGCGCATGGTGACCTGGATTCTCTCCTCGACGCCCACGCCGAAGGAGGAGCTAAGGAAGACTCTCAAGCAGCGCTTTCAGGCGGCTGCCGAAATCCTCGCCAAATCCAAGGTGAGGCTGGGACTGGAGTTCCTCGGGCCGCTGCACATCCGGAAGGCGGCGCCACACGAATTCATTTGGCGCATGGACGAGATGACGGAGTTCGCGAAGGAGATTGGCCCCAATGTCGGCCTGCTGCTCGATTCGTGGCACTGGCACCATGCGGGCGCGACCGCCGCGGACATCGTGAAGGCAGGCAAGCAGCGCATCGTGCACGTACACCTGGCGGACGCCCCGAAATTGCCGCCCGAGCAGATCAAGGACCAGGAACGGCTGCTGCCCGGCGACGGCGTGATCGACTGGAAGTCGTTCTTCGGCGCGCTCAAGAAGATTGGATACGACGACGGCTGCAGCCCTGAAATCTTCATGGCCTCATTGAAAGAGAAGACTCCCGAACAGGCTGCCAGACTCGCCCTGGATGGTTCGCTCAAGGCGATGCGCATCGGAGGCGTAAGAACATAACGCGGGCCACTTCGGACACAGGGCCGGGCTCTCAGCCCGGCCGGCTCTGACATACTCCAGTTCTCTTAGAAATGCCTGATAACCTCCATCAACTCCTGACCGAACAGCGCAATCCGGCCTCGGAGAACATCGATGCCCGGCCGACTGAAGAGATCCTCCGCATCATCAATGGGGAGGATGCGAAGATCGCTGCGGCCGTGGCTGCCGAGATCCCGAACATCGCCCGCGCCGTAGATGCAATTGTCGAACGGCTCGAGAGAGGCGGTCGGCTCTTTTATATCGGCGCCGGGACCAGCGGCCGGCTGGGCGTTCTCGACGCCTCGGAGTGCCCGCCGACCTTCAGCGTGCCTCCGGAGTTGGTCCAGGGGATCATAGCGGGCGGCGAACGAGCCCTCTCGCACGCGACGGAGGCTTCCGAGGACGATCCCGATCTCGGGGCTCACGACTTGTTGGAACACGGCTTCACCGGAGCCGACGCGCTGGCTGGAATTGCGGCGAGCGGCCGGACGCCGTACGTTCTCGGGGCGATCGCGAAGGCGCGCGAACTCGGTGCGATCACCATCGGCATCAGTTGCACGCCGGATTCGGAGTTGTCCCGCGCTGTCGAGATCGCGATCGAGCCGCTTCCCGGCCCGGAGATCGTCACGGGATCCACCCGCATGAAGGCGGGTACGGCGACGAAACTCGTCCTTAATATGCTGAGTACGGGCGCGATGATCCGGCTTGGCCATGTGTACGGCAACCTGATGGTGAACGTCCAGCCGAAGAACTTTAAGCTGCGTGAACGCGCACGGCGGATCGTGGCTGCGGCGGCCCAAATCGACCTGGATGCGGCCGCGAAAGTGCTCGATGCCGCCGGTGGTACAGTGAAGGTTGCAATCGTCATGGCGCGTCTGAAGGTCGGGCGCGAAGAGGCCGAACGGCGCCTGAACTCGGCGGGCGGCCGCGTATCGAAAGCTCTCGAGTAATTCCCCAAGCGTATGGACAAGTTCGTAATCAGAGGCGGCGTACCGCTGGAAGGCGAGATCCGTGTCAACGGCGCGAAGAATTCCGCCTTGCCGGTACTGGCGGCCTCGCTACTCACGGCCGACACGGTGGTTCTGCACGGCATCCCGAATGTCCGCGACATCCTGACCATGGCGCAACTCGTGCGCAACATCGGCGCGGAGATGGACATGAAGACCGGCGGGCTGCGGATCAAGGCCGAGACGATCGCCTCTCCCGAGGCGCCCTACGAGCTGGTGAAGACGATGCGCGCCTCGAGCCTTGTGCTTGGGCCTCTGGTTGCCCGCTGCGGGCGGGCACGCGTATCGCTCCCTGGCGGGTGTGCAATCGGAGCGCGACCCATCAACTTTCACCTCTCCGGCCTGGAGCAGCTTGGCGCCAAAATCGAGCATGAGCACGGGTACGTGCAAGCGGTGGCTCCGGACGGCCTGCGCGGGACCGACTTCACGTTCGACCGTATCACCGTGACCGGCACCGAGGACCTGATGATGGCCGCCGTGCTTGCGCGCGGTGAAACCGTGCTCGGCAACGCCGCCCGGGAGCCCGAGGTGGTGGACCTGGCAACACTCCTCAACAAGATGGGCGCGAAGATTGAAGGCGCAGGCACTTCCATCATTCGGATCACGGGAGTGGAAAGGCTCGGCGCCGCGGAGCACACGATTATTCCGGACCGTATCGAGGCCGGCACATTCATTGTCGCGGCGGCCATCACGCACGGTGACGTGCGCGTTACCAACTGCATTCCCGCGCACCTGATGGCCTTCATCACGAAGTTGCGGCAAGCGGGTGTCGAGATCACGGACGAAGGGGACAACACGCTCCGCGTCCGCTGCCCCGGCAAGCTGCACGCGCTGGACGTGACCACTGAGGAGCACCCCGGGTTCGCGACCGATCTCCAGGCGCAGTACATGGCGCTGATGACCCAGGCCGAGGGCACCTCCGTCATCACGGAGACGATTTTCGAGAACCGTTTCATGCACGCGTCGGAGCTGATGCGCATGGGCGCGAACATCCGCCTGGACGGACGGCAGGCTGTGGTAGAAGGACCGGCGCAGCTAACCGGTGCATCCGTGCAAGCAAGCGATTTGAGAGCCAGTGCATCGCTGGTGCTCGCGGCACTCGTGGCCTCCGGCGAAACGGTCATAGACCGCGTGTATCACATCGATCGCGGCTACGAAAAGATCGAGCAACGGATGTCGGCAATCGGCGCGAGTATCCAGCGAACGCAATAGGACAATTTCGGAACTCAATCATGCACCACAGCCCCGGCTTTCTGAAGATCGTCAACGATGCGAAGTCCCGCATCCGGCAGATCGACATCGACGAGTACAAGCGGATGCGTGAGGCGCGTGAGGAACACGTCCTCGTGGACACGCGCGAGGAAAGCGAGTGGGCCGCGGGCCACGCCGCCGGCGCAATCCACCTCTCGAAGGGCATCATCGAACGCGACATCGAAGCGAAGATCCCGGACCACAACGCGGTGATCGTACTCTACTGCGGCGGAGGCTACCGCTCGGCCCTGGTCGCCGATAACCTTCAGCAAATGGAGTACAAAAACGCCATTTCGCTGGACGGGGGGTGGACGGCGTACAAGGAATCCGGGCTGGAAGTTGACAAGTAGGCGAGCGCCGGTATCAAGGCGGGTCAATCTGCGCCACCGCTGCCTCGAGTACAGGTAGGAGCGCGGGTAAATCGTGCACAACCGTCGTCCGGACGATGTCAAGATCCACATCGAAGTAGGCATGGATCAGGCGGTTTCGCATCGAGATCATATTCGCGCAGGGAATCTCGGGAAATCAGATGATGAGTTTCGGGACTCAGTTTCGATGCCGCCTCGCCCAGAATCTCGAGACAGCGAGTCAGAGCCATAGCGAACATAGGGTTTTCGGACAGATCTGACCGTGTGCGGCCTGCCGCCATCTCATAGCCACCGTGACGGCGTCGTGCATGTGGCGAAGCCGGATACCGTCAGAGCTCGGCATAGAGAACGCGGGCGTTCCGAATCACTTCGTCACGAAAATAGCGGCTCAGATCCATCGGCGTCCGGAGATCAATCTTGCGACCTCCGAGTAACTGCCTAAGTTCATCCTCAATGTCCGCCAGCTTGAAGAAACCAACGCGCTCGCGTGGACGAAACTCGATCAGCACATCGATATCACTGGAATCGGAGAAACGATCGGTCAGCACTGAGCCGAACAAAGCAAGCCGGCGAATGCCGTGACGACGGCACACGTCGGCGACCGCGGCTTCCGGAGTGTCGATCCGCACAACCGGCATTTCCCTCAAGTATGCCTCATACGTAGGTGTCCGGAGATCCCGTCCGCTCCCTCACGGTCGCACGGTCGCTTCGGGGCACGCCTGATTAGTCCTCCAGCACCACGAAAGCCATCGCGTTGTCCTTCGTGTGCGTCAGCGACAGTGCAACATTTCTGACGCCGAGCCGCTCCGCAAATCGCGCTGCCACGCCGTGAAACTTCAAGGTCGGTTTACCGGACGGCAGGTTCGCGACTTCGAAATGCTGCCAGCGGACTCCGCGCCGCCAACCCGTGCCGATCGCTTTCATGCCGGCCTCCTTTGCGGCGAAGCGCGCGGCAAAACGCTCGTACTTATTCGCCTTCCGCTGGACGTAGGCGATCTCCGCGGGCGTGAAAACCCGCTCAACAAATCGTGCGCCGTACCGCTCGACAGATTCGCGGATGCGGTCCACCTCGGCGATATCGATGCCGCTGCCGACGATCACAGGTCGGCCCCGGTCGTCGTGATCGTGAGGCGGCCGTGCTTGACGCCTTTCGTCGCAATGAGGGCATCGGCAACCCTGCGGACTTCCGAGGCTTTGCCTTTCACGACCAGCACCTCCAGGCAATGGTCGTGATCAAGGTGAACGTGGAGCGTGGAGAGGATGTGGTGATGGTGGTCATGCTGAAGTGACGTGAGCTTCTCATTGAGCATGCGGACGTGGTGGTCATAAACAATGGTGACGGTGCCGACGACCTTGCGCTCAGGCGCTTCCCAATCCCGCTCAACTAACTCGTCGCGGATGAGGTCGCGAAACGCCTCCGACCGGTTCGTGTATCCACGCCCGGCGATCAGGTCATCGAACTTCTTCAGGAGGTCGGAATCGATAGCGACACCGATGCGGCTCAACTCGCTCATTTGGAATCAAGCGTAGCGGAGGGGCGGGATTGGGGCAAGCGGACAGAGCGCACGCGGCGCCCGAGACGATCCCGTGCACCACTTCGCACGTTTTTCTCTGTCGTGCTACGGTGGAAAGCGATGCACATTCCGGACGGCTTCCTTGCGACGCCTGTATGGCTCGGCCTGGACGCCGTGTGTGTGCCTGCCGTGGCGTACCTGGCGCGGCGCGCGCAAAGGGAAATGGATGAGGCCCGAGTCCCGGTGTTGGGCGTCATGGGCGCGTTTGTGTTCGCCGCCCAGATGATCAACTTCCCTGTCGGGGTCGGAACCAGCGGGCACTTGGTGGGCAGCGCGCTATTAACCGTGACGCTCGGTCCTGCGGCCGCAGCCATCGCGATGACTGCCATTCTCGCGATCCAGGCGCTCGTGTTTCAGGACGGCGGCATTCTCGCCCTCGGCGCGAATGTGTTCAACATGGCGATCGCGGGCGTGCTGGCAGCGTGGCTGCCGTACCGCTGGCCGGGAACCAAAGCCAGGCGCCCCGCGGTATTTCTCGCAGCGGCGCTCTCGGTGTTCACCGGAGCGATGCTGGCCATTCTCGAACTGCGGCTCTCGGGTGTGCCAATGCCGACGGCGGTGCTCTCAGTGTCGATCGGCATCTTCGCATTGACTGCCTTGATCGAAGGCGCAATCACCGTCGCGGTGGTGGAGGCAATCGGACGCCTCAGTCCCCGCCTGATCGCGCGCAAACCCGCTGCGCAACCGGGCGTGCTCGCCGGACTCGGCGTGGCTGCAGTGCTGCTCGCCACCGTGGGTGCGGTGTTCGCCTCGACAAACCCGGACGGGCTGGAAGCATTCACAGAGAAGATCGGCATCGCGGACCATGCCCGGACGCTGATTGCTACGCCCTTCATCGACTACGAAGCACAGTTCCTGAGCGCGCCGTGGCTTCAGGTGGCTGCAGCCGGACTGGTAGGACTGGCACTCGTAGCCGCCGCACTGTGGCTGTTCGGGCGCGCCTCAGCGCGGCGCAGGAGCGCGTAATTGCACCACGTCGTCGTCGAGCACTGGAGCCGGCGGAACAGCGTGCTGCACGCGCGTGACGCACGGCTCAAGATTGCCGCCGCGCTCACGCTTCTTGTGGCGATTGCATTGACGCGCAGTCCCGTTGCGCTCGCGGCGTACGGGCTACTGCTCACCGGCCTCGCCCTCACGGCGCGGCTCCCCGTAGCCTCCGTTCTGCTGCGCGCCGCCTATGTTCTCCCCTTCGCAGCGACGTTCGCGCTTGTCAGCTTTCTCACTGGCGACCGCGAGCGCGCGTTGCTGCTCGTAGCCAAGAGTTGGCTCTCGGCTATGGCGGCGCTGGTGCTGGTTGGTACGACGCCGCTGCCGAAACTGCTGAGTGCGCTGCAGCGGCTCGGCGCGCCGCCGTTTCTGGTGGACGTGGTTCAGACGCTCTACCGGTACCTCTTCGTAGTATCCGAACAGGCACAGCACATGCGGCTGGCTGCAGCCTGCCGCGGGTCGCTGGGCCGCACCGGATTTCGCGCAGCAGCAGGTGCGGTGGCGGTACTGTTCGCCCGGTCCTACACGCGCGCCGAGGACATACACAACGCCATGCTCGCGCGCAGCGGCAGCGGCTTGGATGACACTCGAGAGGCCAAGCCGCTGGTGAGCGTTCGGGACCTTCGCTTCCGATATGACGACGGCACGGCCGCGCTTGAGGGCGTCAACTTCGACCTCGCGCACGGCGAGACCGTCGCCGTCTTCGGACGCAACGGCTCTGGGAAGACCACGTTCGTGCATCACTTGAACGGACTGCTCACCGGCGAAGGCGAAATAACAGTGTGCGGAATGCGCGTGGAGCGCAAGACACTCGCCTCGATACGGAAGCGCATCGGGCTTGTGTTTCAAGATTCCGACACACAACTCTTCATGCCGAGCGTTCTGGAGGACGTGGCTTACGGCCCGCACAACCTGGGCCTCGATGAAGCCGCAGCGAACAGGCGTGCAATGGAGGCGCTTCGGCACGTCGGCCTGGATCACGCAGCCCAGCGCGCTCCATATCACTTGAGTGCGGGCGAGAAGAAGCGCGCTGCCTTGGCTGGCGTGCTCGCGATGCAGCCGGAGATCCTGGTCCTGGACGAGCCGACGACCTTCCTCGATCCGCCTGCGGTTCGCGACCTCATCACTCTGCTCCGTGGTCTGCCGCAGGCGAAAATCCTGGTCACTCACGATGCGCTGTTCGCCCGCGCGCTCGCCGATCGCGCCGTGTTCTTCGAGCGTGGCAGGATTGCGGCGGAGGGTCCGGTGCAGGACATCATCCGCAGCTTCGATTGGGATCCCCGCAGCGACTCTGTGTAGCTGCCCCGTGTCGCCCTTCGCTCAGCGTGCCGCGATGGGAAGTTCGATGATCGCCGTCGGGCGGAGAGCGTCCGGCTTGGTCACTTTGCCTTCCTTCCAGTAGGGGATCCCGCTGTTCGCAATGAAGTAGAACTTGCCTCCGAGGAACGCGCCGGTTGTCGGATCTTCGAGACGCTTGCCCCCGCGGGCGAGTATGTCCTCACTCAAGACCGCATCGCCGGATGCGTTGAGCTTCCACGAAACCACGCGATCGATCACGGTATAGTTCTGGATTCCGATGAGCCTGTCGCCGTGATAGTACAGCCCGTCGATCGCGGCCAGGGTAAGGCTGGCGGGCCGGTCCAACGGCCGAACGGCCTTGCGCTCAAGATCAATGAGCACGATGCCATCGGGAAAGCACGCGACATACATGCGGCCTTCCGGCGCGAGCGCGATACCGTTGGCCCCCAGGAAGCGGCGGCCTAGGTCGAGTGTGCCGAGTTCGGCAGCGCCCTTCGCGCCATAGTAGATTTGTCCGGCCCTGCTGTCAGTGACGTAGACGCCCCCATCGGCCGCGACGGCGAGATCGTTCAGGAAGTGTCCTTCGACGCCGCCCGGCAACGTCCATCGATGCAGAAGCCGGCCGGATTCGAGAGCGAACTGGAGAACGCTGCGCTCGGTGTCCGAGTCGTTGCACACGTATAGGCTGTTGTGGGCGACTGCCATGCCCAGCGGCTGGCCAAGCCCGTCCTGGCCGGACCGCACGAACTCGCTCCACTTGCCGTCGCGCGCGACGCGGTAGATGGAGTGCCTGTTCATCGAACCGACGAAGAGCGAGCCGGAGCCAGGGTCGGCTGCGAGGCCTTCAGTGATGATTTCGCGCAACGGAGCGGTAGACACAATCCGGCCGCGCTCGATAGGCGGGTTGTCCTTTGCGATGCGGCGCGCCAGGGCGGCGTACCCGGGGTGCTCGCGCAACGGGGCAAACGGGGGCGCGGCGGGGCGGAAGCCCTGGCGGAGATCGACGGCCTTGGCGAGCCACTTGAGGCCGGCCTCGACGTTGCCCTGTCCGGCGTGGTGCCCCGCCAATTGCATCATGATTGCGCCGGGGTCGGTGGCATCGGCCAGCGCCCCCTCGAGCGAGCGGATCGCGTCAGTCTGGGCGAATGCGCCGAGCGTGAAGAAGAGAAGTAGAAATGCGCGCACATCTGAATTGTAGCGGCTCAAGCCGGAGCAGGGATATGAGCGTGTTAGGCTGGAATCATCTGGTTTTTTCGGCTGCCTCGATACGGAGGGGACGCGTGCGCCTGCATGACCAAAAACGGCCCGCGGGAGTGCTGTACCTGCTCCCTTGGCTACTGGCCTTGTTCTTTGCTTTGTGGGGATTACGTGGAATCCAAAACGGCAATATCATAGACACCGATGCCGCCCGCCACGCGATGAACGGAGCGTTTCTGCACGACCTGGTGCGGGACGGCGAATTTACCCGTCCGATGCAGTACGCCAAGGCTTACTATGGCCGTTATCCGGCGCTCTCATTGCCCTACCATCCTCCGCTTTTCCCGCTTGTGGAAAGCGTGTTCTTCTTCGGCTTCGGCGTGAATCTGGTGACGGCGCGAATCCTCGTCGCGCTTTTCGTCGCCCTCGCGGCTGTTCTGCTGTACCGGCTCATACGGCGGACCCACGGGTCGCATCTGCTGGCATTTCTGGCTACGGCAACGTTCTTCTGGATCAACGGGTCACAGCGCGTGGCGGCGGACGTCATGCTGGAGTTCCCATCGCTGGCGCTCGCCATCGCGGCACTTCTGTTTCTCGAGCAACTGGAACCGCGGCTGACCCTGGGACGCGCACTCGGATTCGCTGCGTTTGCCGGCGCCGCGATGTGGACGAAACAGAACGTCCTCTTCTTCATCGCGCTCCCAATGCTCTACGTGGTGCTCGCGCGCCGTTGGCGGCTGCTCCGTGAAGTGCCGGTGTGGGCGGCAACGGCTGCGTTCGGCATCGCGGTGGCCGGCGTGATCGCGGTGCAGAAGCTGTCGCCCTTCACTCACAACACCACCTGGCCGCAAACGACGCTGCCGCAAACCGTACTGGTGAACATCCCGTACTACCTTCAGGAACTCACCGAGGAATTCGGCCTGGTCGCCACCATCGTCGTGCTGGCGGGTGTCGCGTTCGCGGTCTTCCGGCCGAGGCCGGCCGGCAACGCTCTTTACGCCGCATGGGCGATCGCGGGCCTGGGCCTCGTCGCGGTGCTGCCACCACGCGATCCTCGCTACCTGTTCTTCATTTATCCGGCGCTGGCGGTTCTGGGTTACTCATTGCTCGCAGAATTGGGACGTCGCCTGCTCGGCGCGCGAAGGGCGTGGGCCATGCCCGCAGCGGCGGCGGCGGCATGGATGCTCTTGGTGGCCCAGGTACCGCACGTCTACCTGAGGGGCCCTGCGGAAGCGGCCCGCGTGGTCGCGGCGGCCGGCCCTGAACGAGTGCTGTATTGCGGGCGCACCAACGGCACCTTCATCTTCAGCGTGCGGAGCATGGACGGCGGAAGGCACTTCTCGGTTCTGCGCGGGGACAAACTGCCGGCTGAGGTGTTCGCCCCCGGTGCCTTCGAGGCATTCGCGCACGAGTACGGAATCCAGCAGATCGTGCTCGAGCGGAACAAAGTGGAGCGGCGCGCCTGGGACAAGCTGTTCGACAGTCCGCCCCAGGGACTCGAATTGGTGCGCGAGATCGCCCTCGACAGTTCCGAGCAGAACCTGAGCGGCGCGCTCCGCGTGTTCCGTTTCGCGAACCCGTCCCCGACTCCCAAGAGCATGGTTAAGATCAGGATGATGAGCGGGGAAGAACTGGCGATGGGCCTGTAACCCTCAGGCCTTGTCGCGCTCCACCGAAGGCCTGGTTGGAATCACGATGAGCATCCAGGCGAGCGCGCCGAAGCCGACGAGCGACAGCCAGCCACCCCACGCACTATAGAACCCGAATTCCGGCGCGCCGGTGAGCATCGTCGCGAGCGACGGGATGTTCCGAACGGCGAGCACGGCCAGCAGAATGCCGAGAATCGCCTCGCCCGCGATGAGCCCGCTGGCGAGCAGCGTGCCGGTCTCCTCGATGTCTGCCCGCTGTGCCGCGGCACGCCGCGCAGCGATGCGATCTGCCGCCGCCCGGATGACTCCGCCGAGGAAGATCGCGGAGGTGGTTTCGAACGGCAGGTACATGCCTACAGCGATCAGCATCGGCGCCCGCGCCCCGCACGCAACCAGGGCGATTCCGAACGCCGCGCCCATCCCGAGCAGGCCCCACGCCATCTGGCCGCCGACAATGCCCTTTGCGAGTTGGGCCATCAGTCCCGCTTGCGGGGCCGGGAGCGCCCGTCCGCCGATTCCGCCGGTAGCGAGGTTTGCCTCATGCAACACGATGATGGGCGCCATCAGGAAGAACGCCAGCATGATCACGGTGACGATCTCGACCACCTGCATCTTCCACGGCGTGCCGCCCAGCAAATGGCCGGCCTTTAGGTCCTGAATCAGTGAGCCCGACACGGAACAGGCGCAGGCCGCCACCGCGGCGACACCGAGCACTGCCGCCACGCCGGGCAAGCCCGTAACCCCGACCGTCACCATCGTCAGCGCCGCGATGACGAGCGAGGCCAGCGTCAGCCCGGAGAGCGGCTGATTCGAACTGCCCACCAGTCCCACCAGATACCCACCCACGGCGGAGAGCAGAAAGCCGGTGAGCGTCATCACGATCGCGGCGACAATCGCAGCGAAGATGCCGCGCGTGAAGTAGTAATAGATCGCCGTGATGGGCACCAGCAGCACGATGATGCCTAGCAGGACCCACTTCGCCGGAATGTCGCGTTCGGTACGCTCGAGCACGGCGCCGCCTTTCGCCGCGGCCGAAGCTTCGAATGCCCCGCGAATGGACCGCGCGATCGAGTGCCGCATGCGGAATAGCGTGGTGAAAGCTCCCACCAGCATGGTTCCGACCGCGATCGGGCGGACGATGTTATACCAGACTGTGAACGACAGCACATCCCATGACGCGGTTCCGCCGGCGCCGAGGCGGCGTGAAAGATCAGGGTCAAAGAAGAGCAGCAGAGGGATGAGCACCCACCAGGCAATCACGCCACCGGAAACGCTGATCGAGGACAGTTCCGGGCCTATGATGTAGCCGATGCCGATGAGCGCCGGCGAGAGGCTAGGTGTGCTCCAGGCGATGCCCCCTGTGTGCGTCACGGCAGCGGTGGTCTTGCGGCTGAAATCGAAGTGCTGTACTACGGCGCGCGGAAACTCGAGGAAGCCGCTGGCATACTCCTTGAAGATGGGGAACCCGCGATCGCTCTTGAGGTATTGGATCAGCGCGCCGAAACCCATGGCTCCAAACAGGTACCTCGGCGCTTTGGTGGCGCGGTCCCCCGCGCGCACGATTTGCGCGCTCGCGACGCTCTCCGGCCACGGCAGATCCGCTTCCACCACCAGCGGGCGGCGCAGCAGGATGATGAACAGCACACCGATCAGCCCGCCGGTGAGCATAACCAGCGAGGCTTCCCAGTAGTGCGCGCGGAGATCTGACCACAGCCGGTGGCCGTCCATTTCGACCATCACGAAAGCGGGGATGGTGAAGATGGCCCCAGCGACGAGAGCCTCGCCTACGGACGCCGCCGTGCGCGTGATATTCTGCTCCAGTACGCCGCCGCGGAACCAGGGCAAGCGGAACAGGGCCAGGGCGATGACAGCCGCCGGTATGGTGGCCGCTACGGTCTGGCCGGCCTTCATGCCGAGATAGGCATTCGCCGCGCCGAAAACAAAGGCTAGGATCAGGCCAAGCGCTACGGCCTTTACTGTAGCTTCGCGAGGTTCCGGGGAGGGCATAGGTCAAGGGGAGGGCGGG
>DATMXS010000065.1:0-19871 GCA_035561355.1 Bryobacteraceae bacterium
AGCGCGCGCGCCACAGCGCGAATGCCCTATAATTGTGCAGTGTCGGACCCCGTACTCCATATCTTCAATGAAACCGGCGCCTACCTTAAAGGCCATTTCAGGCTGACCAGTGGATTGCACAGTCCTGAATACCTCCAGTGCGCTCTCGTTCTTCAGCACCCGGTTCACGCCGAGTGGCTGGGCGCCCGCCTTGCCGAACGCGTGCGAACAGCGGCGGGAACGCCCGATATCGACGTGGTTGCGTCTCCGGCCGTCGGAGGGTTGATTGTCGGTCATGAAGTAGCCCGCGCCCTGGGCGCCCGAGCTATCTTCACGGAACGCGATGCCGATGGAAGGATGACGCTCCGGAGAGGCTTCTCGGTTACTCCCGACGAAACCGTGGTGGTGGTGGAAGACGTGATGACCACGGGCGGCTCCACCCGCGAAGTCATCCAGGTGCTGCGCTCGCACGGCGCGCGCGTTGTCGCTGCCGGTTCCATCGTAGATCGCAGCGGCGGGGGGGCCGACGTCGGGGTGCCGCGGCATGCGCTGGTCACGCTCAGCGTGGTCGCGTATCCGCCTGAAACCTGCCCCCTCTGCGCCCAGGGCTCAACGGCCGTCAAACCGGGTTCACGCAAGTAGCCGTGCGGCGGATCCGCATCACGTTCGCTTACGACGGCACGGATTATCACGGCTGGCAGGTTCAGCCCAACCTGGCGACGGTTCAGGGCGTGCTCGAAGGAGTGGTCTCCGAAATCGAAGGCAAACCGGTGCAGGTCGCGAGTTCCGGCAGGACCGATGCGGGTGTCCACGCAATGGCCCAGGTGGGAGCGTTCTCAATCGAAAATCCCATCCCGGTGGAAAACCTGCGCCGCGCCATGAACCGGCTGTTGCCGCCCGCCATACGAATTCTCGAAACCGCCGAAGCCCCCGAATCGTTCCACCCGCGATTCGACGCCCGCGCCAAAACGTACGAATACCGCATTTTTCGGGACGAAGTCTGCTCACCGTTTGAACGGCGATACGTTTACCACCATCCGTATCCCCTACGGCTGGAACCCATGCTGGAAGCCGCCGCCGTGCTCGAAGGCGAGCACGATTTCACCGCGTTCGCGGCCTCGGACGAGAAGGACAAGCTCGGCATTTCGAAGGTCCGCACCATCTTCTCCTCGAACCTGAAGGAAGGCGACAGGCGCCTGGTCTACCGCATCCGCGGCAGCGGCTTCCTGAAGCACATGGTTCGCAACATCGTCGGTACGCTGATCGAGTGCGGGCGTGGCAACCTGGACGCGGAGGGCGTGCGCGGGCTTCTGGTGCCCTTTCCAGCTAAGAAGGGCGGGCCGACCGCACCGCCGCAGGGCCTGTTCCTGATATCAGTCGATTATTGACCGGTTCTGATTCAACGGTTTTCCTTACCTTCCCTGCGTGTCGAGCGCCGATTTGACCCCCTTCGCGAGCTCCGCCGCACGACCCTGCCCAAAGTAGTGAAGGAACATGTACTGAGGGTCCTCGTGGGTCATGTGGTTGTGGATGGCCACGATGTTGATGCCTGCCTTCCGGAGCGCCTTCAGGACACCTTGAAGTTCGTCTGTAGTCATGGCGAAATCGCCGTCCACAAGGGCATTGCCGTCCGTGCCGGCAAACGCCGCCCACGTGTTGACGCCCATCTGCATTCCAATCCTGGTCCCGTGCATCGACGCCGTGCGTCCGATGGTCGCCTTGTACATCCCACTATTCGACTCGCCTTTGACGCCGAGGATTGCGTCGATAGCCGAGGCCGTGATGTTGCTTTTTTCGGGCACAGGATCGCCGGCGAAGCGGGCGGCAGGCGTGGGCGCAGCGGTCCGAACACGACTCACCGCGTCGAGTACCTTGCGCACCCCCGCCGCCAGTCTCTCTGCCGTGCCACTGCCACCGATGTGCATGTAAAGCACACGGGGTGACTCGTAGAAGAAATGGTTGTGTAGCGCCGTTACTTCGAGTCCGGCGTCCAGGGCCGCGGACATCGCCGAGTTGACTTCATCCTCCATGAGGACCATATCCCCCATCACCATCAGTCCACCGTGGCCGCCCGGGGTGAAAGCGGCCCAGGAACTGAACCCGAGAAAGGGCGGCATTCTCCGGCCCTCCACGGTAACCTTCACGTCCTCACGCGGGAAGCTCACCTTGTACGTGTCTTCCGCTTCGGAGTAAACGCCTTTTTCCGCCGTCGCTTTGTCGATCGCGGCTCGTTGAGCCTCGGTGAGCGAGGCCGGAAGGAGCGCAGTGGCTCCCAGGAACAGCAGTGCCCCAGTCGCAATTAGCAGCCTCATGATTCCCATTGTGCAGCAGGTCCTGGTGACTGGCGGGCGTTGCTCCCAGGCCGACGCCGGGCCGAACCAAACGCCGTAAAATGGTGTCAGCGGTACGACGGGAAGCCACCTTTTCTGGGATGAAAGGAGGATGGAACCGTGGCTGATATCAAAGTAAACAGGGAACGACAGGGTGAGAAATCTGGAGAGATCGAGCGGCGCCAGCAGGGAGGCGTCAGCCGCAGGGGTGAATTCCCCAGCTTCTTCTCCATGTCTCCGCGTGACTTCTTTTCCGCAAGCCCATTCGAGCTGATGCGGCGTTTTAGCGACGAGATGGATCGGGCGTTTTCCGGCCGCTCAGGTGAGCCACGAATGTGGGCTCCGGCGGTCGAGGTACGGCAGAAGGGAAACGATCTGCTGGTTTGTGCGGAGTTGCCCGGCCTCAAGCAAGACGATGTGAAGCTGGAGGTAACCGACCAGGGCCTCATCATCGAAGGCGAACGGAAGCATGAGCAGGAAGAGCGCGGGGAGGAGGGTTATTACCATAGCGAGCGGAGTTACGGCCGGTTCCGCCGGCTGATTCCGCTACCGGAAGAAGCCAAGGTCGAAAATGCCCGCGCGACCTTCAACAACGGCGTTCTCGAAGTAAGCATTCCAGTGCCGGAGCGGGAAATCAAACACCGGCAGATTCCGATCGAATCCGGCGGAGCCACGCGCACTGCCGGCGGAGGCGGCTCTTAACTAGATACTTTAGGCTTTCCGCCGTTCCGCTCGCACCCGCTTCCGCGCGACAATCGGTTCATGAGTGAACAGAATGTCAGCCGGCGCGCATTCGTCGGCGTGGCAGCTGCCGGCATCCTTGCCGCGCAGTCGCCGAACGATACAGTCCGGTTGGCGCATACCGGCGTCGGAAACCGCGGATCATTTCTCCTCTCTAATACGAAGAAAGTGCCCGGCGTGAAGGTTGTTGCCGTGTGCGACATTGACCCCAAGGCGCGCGATCGCGCCGCGACCTCAGCAGGCGAAGGCGGCAACCCGGTCCGCTCCTTCGACGACCATCGCCGGATGCTCGATGAGATGAAGGACATCGACGCGGTGGTGGTCGCAACCCCGACGGACACCCACAAGGACCTTGTCATCGCCGCGCTTCAGGCCGGAAAGCACGTCTATTCCGAAAAGCCGATGGCGCTCAATCCAGAAGAGTGCCGCGAGATCTACAACGCCGCCAAGAGCGCGACGGGCATCTACCAGGCCGGTTTCCAACTCCGTCACGACCCCAGGCGGCGCGCTTCGATGGAGTTCATCCAGAAGGGGGGCATCGGCAAGGTCCTGTTCGCCCAGGGCTACCGCCACACGGGAGACCTGCCGCGCGGCACAGCGTGGTACTTCAACGCCAGCCGGTCCGGCGACAACATCGTCGAACAGGCCTGCCACATCCTGGATCTTTTCACGTGGGCCATTGACAAGGCGCCGCTCCGCGCCATGGGCTCCGGCGGCATCAATCTCTACAAAAACATCCCGCCCGGCCGCACCACGATGGACAACTACAGCGTCATTTACGAGTTCCCGGATGACGTGCGCCTGACGTTCAGCCATATTTACTTTGACCCGCAAGGCTTCTCCGGCATCAAGGAGCGCGTCTTCGGCGAAAAGGGTGCGGTGGACCTCGCGGCGGCTAAGTGGCGCGAACTCGAAAAGCGCGGTGTGGACCTGGAGATTCCGGTCCCCGATGCAGGTCAGAGCGGCGATTATCTCTCGCTCGCCGCATTCATTGACAACATCCGCAATAAACGCAAGCCGTTGAACGATGTGGAATCCGCGCGACGGTCCACTCTCATGGCGATGCTCGGCCGCAAGGCCATTTACGAGAAGCGCATCGTCGAGTGGAAGGAAGTGGACGTTTAGCCTTCATGAGAGCGGCGCCGGCCGCAGCTATGTCTCCGCTAGGCGGCCGGCGGCGCCCTTATCCAAAAACCACGTGACCGACGGCGCGGTTCGCGTGAGTTGCGCGGGATAGCGGGCCGGATTCACCGGCTCATGGAACACCGCGCGCACGGCTTGGGCCTTCGACGCGCCCGTCACGAACATCGCAATCTGCCGCGCACGCTCGATCACGCCGGGCAGCAGGGTCACCCGTTGCGGCGGGTCCGCATCCACTTTCGCCGCCGCCGCGATGCCCTCGCGATCTTCAAGCAGCACACTGCCAGGGAACAGGCTCGCAGTATGGACGTTCGCCCCCATGCCCAGATGCATCACGTCAAATGCGGGCAACTCACCCTCGCCAAGGCCGAAGAAGTCTCTCACGTCATCAACGTACTTGTGAGCCGCGGCCTCAGGCATCAATTCGCCGTGGATGCGGTGAATGTTTTCGTTCGGCACGCGCGCGGGAATCAGGAACGACTCGGCCGCAAGCCGGTAATTGCTCCGCTCGTCGGTTGCCGGCACCACGCGCTCGTCCACCCAAAAGAAATGGACCTTCTCCCATGGGAACGGCGCGGCCGCCAAGCGTTCGAACAGAATTCGCGATCCAAGGCCGCCCGAGAGCGCGACGCTCGCCCGATCCACTCCGTCCAACCTCTGTTCGAGGCACGCGACTATAAAGGCTGCGCAAGCGCGCGCCGCTTCCGCGGGATCCGCGGCAATCTGCGTTCGTACGTTCATAACGGCGCCCCCGCCAGTTCCGCCGCGCCGTGGAGCGCCGCTTCGAACTGTGCGTCCCGGCCCTGAATGGACAACTCCTCGTTGAGCAGCGCGGCTTCGCTCCGATCTGGACTGCCCCGCTCCGCCCGCGCCACCACCTGCGAACCCGCCCGCAGTTCGATGGCTGGTGCGGCGCCGCCCTCGAAGCGAACAGCCACAGCCCGACCGATTGCGTTACGCACCCAGGCGGCGGAGTAGATGGCGGACGCCGGCACGGTCGCGCCCGAATGGCTCACCACTACGGCATCAATAGATTCGAGGTCGGCCCTGACGGCGGAATCGTCGAATGCTTCGGCAACCCGATCGCGTTCCGGCGATATCGCGGTCCAGGCAAGGTCCGCCACGCGGGTCGCGCAACGGCGCAGGCGGTGGAAATCCGGCTTCATGAATTCGTCCGAGTTGACAATCAGGCGGGAAGAGCCGATCGCCGGTGCAATCCGTTCCGCAGGGTCCAGGGTCGCCGGACTCCGGGACCACACTACAACGGGAAGGTCTGGCGCCGCGAGGGCTACGAGAACAGGCGCGAGCCCATCCACACCCGGCGTGTGTAGCTCAACGCGCTCCGAACAGATCTGCTCGTGGCCATCGAAGGGACGCCAGCACTCGGCCAGAACGTGACCTTCGACCCGTGCGTCTCCTCCGCGGAGGCGCACGACAATCGAGCGGTTCGGGTGCTGCCGCATGATTCGGGCGATCTCCGATGCCGCCTTCTCCGGATCCTCCTCCATATCGGCGAGCACCACAAGCGTCATCGCGGCGGCCCGCACGACACCTTCGGGTTGTCTAGCGGCAAGTTGCTTCCACAGCCCCTCGAGTTCCTCGAGGAGGCGGTCCGCGATCAAGGGTTCCTCCAGCGATGGGCGCGCCGCGCCAGCATGTCATCCGCCGCGGCAGGCCCCCAGGAGCCCGCTGCGTAGTTGGGGAAATCGAAACGGCGCTCGGCCCATGCCTTCAAAACAGGCTCGACCACCTGCCAGCTTGCCTCCACGGCATCCTCGCGAATGTAGAGCGTCGTGTCACCTGTCATCGCATCCAGCAGCAGCGTCTCATACGCTTCGCGTAACTCGCCGCCAAAACTCGCGCCGTAGTTGAAGTCCATCGCGACCGGACGCAGTTTCATTCCGGAGCCCGGCTGCTTGGAAAGGAAGCGTAGGGAGATGCCTTCATCCGGCTGTATCCGAAGCACCAGCAGGTTCGGCGCGCAAGCGACCGGCTCCTGTTCATTGAAGGCGAGGTGAGGCGCGGGTCTGAACTGGATCGCGACGTCGGTGACTCTCCTTGGCAGGCGCTTACCGGTACGCAGGTAGAACGGCACTCCGGCCCAGCGCCAATTCTCGATGAACAGTGTGAGCGCGGCGTAAGTTTCGGTCTGCGAGGCGGGATCGACTCCCTTTTCCTGCCGGAATCCAGGAACATTCTCGTCACCGATCCGCGCCGGGCCGTACTGCCCAGCCACCGCATTCTCGTCTACCTCGGGCCCGTCCAGAATGCGGATCGACCGGAGCAGTTTCCCGCGCTCCTCGCGCACCGCGTGAGATTCGTAGACCGCCGGAGGCTCCATCGAAACGGTCGCCATCACCTGCAGCAGATGGTTCTGGATCATGTCGCGAAGCGCGCCCGATTCCTGGTAATACGCGCCGCGCCCCTCAATGCCGATCGATTCGGCCGCCGTGATCTGCACGTTATCCACATAGCGCCGGTTCCACAGCGGCTCGAAGATGCCGTTGCCGAAACGGAACGCCAGGATATTCCGGACGGTCTCCTTCCCGAGGTAGTGGTCGATACGGTAGATCGCATCCTCAGGGAACACTGCCTGCAATTCCTTGTTCAACTCGCGCGCGCTCGCCAAATCGTGGCCGATCGGTTTCTCGACGATGATCCTGCGCCAGCCGCCGCCGTGGTTGACCCCGGCCATGCCGAGGCCTTGTGCGATTGCCTCATACTGGCTGGGTTGGGTGGCGAGATAGAACAAGACATTGCCGGCTGTCCGGTGTTCGTTCTCGATGCCCGCGAGCCGCCCAGCGAGGCGCTCGTACAGCTTCTGGTCGAAGATGTCTCCAGGTTCGTAATGAAGGCGCTCGGCAAAGCTGGACCAGGCAGTCTCGTCGAAATCGGGAACGGCGCCTTGGACGGCCTCCCGCATGCGGGCTCGGAAGTCATCATCGGATAACGGGCTTCGCGACGAACCGAGAATTGCGATTGATGGAGCCAGCCGGCTCGCTGCGCCCAGGCGGTATAACGCGGGCGCGAGCTTGCGCCGGGTCAGGTCGCCGGTTGCACCGAAGATAACGATCGCGCACGGGGCCGCACGCCCTTCGTGCCGTAAGGAATCTTGAAAGGGATTAGTGGCAACGCTCTGATCGCCCCTCACGCCCCTACGTTAGCAGAAGGCGGCGGGCGCCGACCTGACGCCTGTATTGCGCACGGCGCACGGGGCCGGCAAATCGCGAAACCCGTTGCGTGGGCTGAACGGCGGCGGTACGATGGAGTTACCCTACCTGAGTTTTTCTATTGCAACCGAAACTGAACGTGGCGGACCGAATCGCGTGACGGAGTCCTATGCAAAAGCAGCCTAAGAAGATTTTGGCCGTGCTCGACGAGCTCTTTTTCAGGGTCAAGATCAGCGACGCCGCAAAGCGCGCAGGCATGAACGTCGAGTTCGTGCAGACAGCGGACGACGTACTCGAGAAAGCGAAGGAACGGCCCGCGTTGATCATCTTCGACCTGAACTTCGCCGGGCTCGAGCCGCTCAACCTGATCCCGAAACTGAAAGGCAACCCCGATTTCAAGGGCGTAAGCCTGATCGGGTACCTGTCCCACATTCAAGGCGAGCTCAAACAGAAGGCCCACGAAACGGGCCTCGATATGGTGCTCGCCCGCTCCGCGCTGTCACAGAACCTGCCTCAGATCCTGAAACGCCACGCCGGCAGTTAAACCCCGGAAGGGGCTCCACGCGCGGCGGCGGAAGCCCCGGCACGGCTCAGTATTGAACCCGGTGACTGTCTTCCGTCAGGACCGTGCCGTAAGAACGGCTCCCGAGCGTGATTCCCTGCTGCACACGCCCCTTCACCTTCACCTTTGAGCCAGTGCGCGGCACGCCGCCCTTCGAGAGGACGTACAACTTGCCGGATCCGTCATCCACCTGGTAAACGCCCGTGACGATCGCGCCGAACGAGCGGTCCACGCGGCCCTCTACAGTAACGTTCCGGTTACGGTAGCGGTTAGGTTCGTCCAGAATGCGACCGATTTTCGTCGCTCCGCAGCCCGTAAGGAAGAACGCGGACGCCAAAACCGGCGCGAGCAGCCGTTTCTTCATCATGCCTCCAAGTTTCGGGAATTACGTCTATACGGACGTTGCGGGGAAGGCTGGTGGTTTCAACGCCATTACACGGCCGATAGCTCTGACCATCCTTCGGTACGGCGGTTCTCCCGAGGATGAGAAGGCCAGCCAGTCGCCGTCGCGCCACCTGGAGTAATACCAGCGGGCAAGCAGCGCAAGGTGCTCCTGCCTTTCGCGCACGGTGGAGCGCGGCGAGTCCAGGCTACCCGCGATCTCGCGAAGCCGGTGGTCCATGGAGACTGCGCGTCCCTCGGGCGCTTCGAACCCGAAGCGCGCGGGGTCGAGCCAGACGCCCTGCCGCATAAACCACAACTCGACCGCACCGCCCTCCGCCGCCGCAGTGATGGCGACGCCGTTCAAGCGCTCTACGTCACACACCAGATCGTCCCGCAACTTGACGACTTGTTCCACCTTCTCCAAACGCTTGTGGATGCGTGCCGCCGCTTCAAAGTCCATTTGGTCGCTGAAACGGTTCCGCGCGCTTTCGAGCGGCTCCATGAGCGAGCGGCCACCGGTCTCGAAAAACGCGGCGAACCGCATCGCCTCGCTCCGGTACTCTTCCGCGCTCACCGCAAGCTGACACGGCCGCAGGCACAGGTTCATCTCACCGTAAATGCAGCCCGGATGTTGGGGAAAGGGCTCCAGGTCCTCCGTACACCTGCGGACCTGAAACAGCTCGAGGACCGACTGCTCGAACAGTTCCGCCGAAGCGCGGCTGCGGAACGGGCCGTAGTAACGGGAGGCGCCCCCTCCAAGCTTTGTCGTTACCTGTGTCCGGGGATATGGATTCGAAAGCAGCAGTTTCACATAGGGCGGCATTCTCAGCTTGAGGAGATCGAGGTACGCCTCCGGGAAATGCCGCGCGGCCAGATCGTACTGAACGAGAGACGACTCCAGGCGTGAACCGGTTGGCCAGTAGTCGATCCGCTCGGCGATGCCGCGCAAGTTCAGTACTCGCGTCGGCGCGCTTCGCTCAGACAGCAAACGGCGCAATCGCCTCCGCAACAAGGCCGTTCGTCCGAGGTAAGGAGCGCCTTCGCGGACGTGGATGAGGAAGACGGCCGGCCGGTCCGGCGCCTGCGAGAGCGCGTTATCGAGCGCCCGTGTGTCGATGGTGTGAGGAGGCCCGAGCGGCATTCGCAGTCCGATTGTAACGTGGAGCGTGAGCTGGAGCCGTGAGATCGTGCGTTCGGGGGGAATGGCAGCGGCGCGCCCTTGACAATGGCCGCGGGTTGAATAAAATGGGGTTAATTCTGGCCTTTGCTATGGAACCTCCCTGCAACCATGAGCGGACCGACTTCCTAGCGCGCCGCGACGGCGTAGACTACGTCCAGTGTGCGCTCTGCCGGCAGATTTTCGAAGCTGAAGATCTGGAAACGGTGTCGGTGGACGAAGAGGAAGATCAGGAGCGCTGAACCCTCCCTAGCCGCGCCTTGCATCGGAACAACTGCTTTGCTGCCCCTCCTGGGTCCCCGTCCAGGCTGTTCGGGCCACCGCGTGGCATCCTTAAGGAACGGACACATCACGTAGTGAATTCGACCGGACAGATCACATACTAACGACACCCCTCCTTGCAATCGCTTACCGGTTGTGTTAGAAAGCCTGCCGGGAGGCATATCATGAAGCTCAGAGGCACTTGCGCCCTTGCTGTCATCCTGAGCGCGCTTATTGCCGCATCTTGTTCATCCGGGCCGAAACCGCCGGCCGTTGGAACACCCGCATACTATTGGTCCGCTGCGAAGGAGACCTACGATGCGGGCGACTACATCAAAACCGTCCAGCACCTCTCGAACCTGTGCAGGACGGATAACGACTTCACCATGCGCGCAACGCCATGGCGCCTCGTCCTGATCGCAGGCATGGCAAAGGGCTATATGGAGCTCGCCGACAACTATGAATTCGGCGCGCGCGCAAACAGAGCCAACTCGATGCAGTTCCGCCGTCAGGTGAACGACTATCGTACGCTGGCAGGGCGCCTGGCTCTGGAGTTTGCCGAGACGTTCGAGAAGTTCGAAACCGCCCAGAAGGGGCCGGAAGTCCTTTTGGAGTTTTCTTATCCTATCGGCAGCGCGATGCGTACGCCGATTCTCACCAAGGTCGCAAGCGGCCAGATGCTTCAACCTGCGGCGGCCGAGGAGCTTCGCAAGACGCATCTCCAGACCGCGATGCTCAATATGACCACCGAAGCGGTGGGCGCTGGCGAGGACCGAGCTAAGGCTCAACAGCTTTTCAAAGCCGGTGTCGTCAAGGTTCCTCGCGAGGCGTTCATCCTGGCTATGGCGAACGCGCTCAACGGCACGGCCGACCTCTACTCTCGTACCAAGCTCGATGATCCCAAGCGCATGGAGTTCTTTGCCACGCACGCAATGGACGCGGTGAAGCCCCTGCCTGAAACGAAGGAGACCAAGGCCTTGCTCGGCAAGGCGCTGAAGACGATGAAACTCGTCAGTGGCAAGTAGCCCGTGACGGCCTAATTACGCGCCCGCTCTGCCCATTCTCTACGGAGCGGGCGCGCTTGCATACCAGACGCTCAGTTTTCCACAACCCTCGGACCCTGCCTGGTGCTCTGCTCAATGCGGAACGGCCGCGCTGCTTCTTCACACGCCGGCAGAGGCGTCCCCGAGTAGTAATTCAGGTTGTACCGCCAGCTCCGGTGCGTCTGCCCCACACACGTCAACGCCCGCTTCGAAGCGGCTTCGTTCCAGAATGCGCGCGCCGAAACGGTGCGGTCGAGGGCCGGAAACACCTGCGATGCAGTCCACACTACCCCCACCGCCATTCCCGCGACGATGCCCGCAACTGCCGCATCACGCTTGCCAGTAAGCGCGATCGCAGCCGCCAGCGCGAGAGCCGGGATCGCAGCCGCCCATGCCGCTCCTGCGAGGGGCGCGTGCGTGATGCCGCGTTCCAACGCAGCGGGCAGAATCGTGGCAATCAGCGGCAGGATGCCGAGCGTCGCCGCGCACGCCGCCAGTACCCACCTGGGCCGCCGCAACTCCGCCAAGCTGATGCCGATGAGCGCCGCGGCGGCGGGAACCAAGGGCAGCAAGTAGCCCGGCAGTTTGTTCCGTGAGGCGGAGAAAAATACGAACCCAAAAAAGACGACCGCCAGCAGCACGCGCCGCCGCACATCCCCGCGCGTCCTGACCGCCAGCGGCGCCGCTGCGATCCAGGGAAACAGCCCCGCGAGCAAGACCGGCAGGTAAAACCAGAAGGGCTGCTCATGCCGCAGCGCCTCGGTCGCAAATCGCCCGAAATGGTGCTCTAGGAAAAACTCGTTGATGAACGCGCGCCCGTGCCGCAGCGTGACGAGGACGTACCACGGTGCAGCCACTGCGATACCCACGAGAGCAGGAATCACCGCATCGCGCCAACGCTTCCGCGCAAACCAGATCAGCGGCAGCGCCAGCACGAGTGGCACGAGTCCTTTGGCAAGCACTGCGAGCCCGAGCATGGCGCCCGCCACCGGTAATTGCCGCTTTTCGCCGCGCGCAATCCAGGGCACGCAGAGCAGGAGGAAGGCGGAGAATGTAGCCGCCAGCGGGAGGTCAGTGACCGCTACCCGGCTGTATGCGATCCAGGCCGCCGAGGTGCCGAGCGCCGCTGTAGCATACGCCGCCGCGCGCGCTCCGAACTCGCGCCGCAGCACTATGAAGAACACTGCCAGAAACCCGGCTGAAAGCAGGGCCACCGGCAACCGCGGCGCGGCTTCAGGCCCGAGCCCGAGTGTGAATCCCGCGGCAGTCATCCAATACAGCAGTGGCGGCTTCTCGAACCAGGGCTCGCCCCAGAGCCGCGGCGTGATCCAATCGCCCGAGCGCGCCATATCACGCCCGATCGAGGCATAGCGCGGCTCGTCCGGCCCAAGCAGGCCGGCGCCGTCGAGGTTCCACAGCAGCAACAAGAAGACCGCTACGGCCGCGACTGCGACCCACAGCGGGGCGGGGCTCCGAAACACTTCTTGAGTATAATGAAGCGCGAATGTGGAAGCCGGTTTTACTCGGAATACTGGCGGCGCTGGCGTGCTGCGCCGACGTCGCCGATTGTGCCTGCGATCCAGCGAATCCCGAGAGCATGACACCCCGCCAGTGCAGCCTGTGCCGCGAGGCCGAAAAGCACCCCGCGGACGCCGAGTTCTTTTTTCTCAAGGACAACAATCCGCGTAAGCCGAACCGGTGGCTCCTGCTGCCCCGCTCGCATAAGCACGATGGCCCGGTCACACTGCACGGGATGACCGCCGCCCAGCGCACGCGCATTTGGGAAGCCGCCATCCGCCGCGGGCGTGAGCTGTGGGGCGATGAATGGGCCCTCGCCATTAATGGCGACAAAGTCCGCACGCAGTGCCACGGCCATCTCCACATCGGCAAGCTGCTGAAGGGCGTTGACCTCGACCGCCGCTTCATCACCGTCCGGTCCGTCCGCGACATCCCGCTTCCCAAGGACGGCACCGGGCTCTGGATTCACCCTGTCGGCAGGAAGCTGCACGTGCACCTGGGAGAGCAGACCTGCGAGACCGTGCTGTTACGATGAGATCGGATACGGCCCATCATGAGCCTCGTTGAAATCACCGGCGCGGGCAACGCCGTGATCATTCTGCATCCGGACGACGACGTCGCGATCGCGCGCCTGCCGCTTTCCCCGGGCCAGGAGATTCGCTCGAATAGCGGCGTGCTCACTGTGCGCGAGGTTATCCCGCCCGGCCATAAGGTTGCACTGCGCGCAATCCAGCCCCGCCATGAAGTGCTGCGCTACGGACAGGTGATCGGCCGCGCCGCGTTACCGATCGCGCCGGGCGAGCACGTCCACACGCATAACCTCTCCTTCGAGGAGGTAGCACTTCGTTACGAGTTCCCCGAAACCGAAACTTCCCTGCCCCAACCTCCCGCGGAGTGCCCCACGTTTCTTGGCTATCCGCGCCCTGACGGCCGCATGGGAACGCGCAATTACATCGCGGTGGTGGCTGCCAGCAACTGCGCCGCGCACACAGCCGATCTCGTCGCCCGCAGCTTCGACGCCGAGGCGCTTCCTCCCAACGTGGACGGTGTGGCAGCCTTTCCCCACGGCGAAGGATGCGGACATGCCATTGGTCCCGATACCGAACTGTTGGAGCGCACGCTCTCGGGCGTGCTCGATCACCCCAACGTCGCCGCCGCAGTGCTCATCGGCCTCGGCTGCGAAGTAAACCAGATTGCGCCGTATCTCGGGTCATCCCGCGTCATCGGCCTGACCCTTCAGGATTCCGGCGGCACCCGCGCGACCGTGGAAGCCGCGCGACGCGAAATCCTCCGCCGGATGGAGCAGATCGCGGCTGAGCCGCGCGTTCCCGTGCCGGCCTCCAAGCTCGTCATCGGGCTCAACTGCGGCGGCTCGGACTCCTTCTCCGGTATCACGGCTAACCCCGCCCTCGGCCACGCGAGCGACCTGCTGACCGCTCTGGGCGGCACAGCAGTGCTTGCGGAGACCCCCGAGATTTTCGGCGCGGAGCACCTGCTGGTGCGTCGTGCGCGTAACCGGCAGGTCGCGGAGCGCCTGCTCGCCTTCGTCGAAAAGTACAAGGCTTATCTGCGCATGTTCGGCGAGAACTTCGACGACAACCCCTCGCCCGGCAACAAAGCCGGCGGACTGAGCAACATCCTGGAGAAGTCACTGGGCGCGGTCGCGAAGGCCGGCACCTCCGTGATGACAGACGTGGTGGACTACGCCGAGCGCGTTCGCACCCCGGGTTTCGTCTTCATGAATACGCCGGGCTATGACCCGGTCTCCCTCTCCGGACTTGCCGCCGGAGGCGTCAATTTGATCGCGTTCACTACCGGCCGCGGCAGCGCGATCGGCTTCCCTACAATCCCGGTCCTCAAGATCGCGAGCAATACCGCCACGTTCCGCCGGATGCGCGACAACATGGATATCAACGCGGGGCGCATTGCCGATGGAGAGGCCACCGTAGACCAGATCGGCCGCGAGATCCTCGACGCGCTTCTTCGATGCGCATCCGGCGAGCGCACCTCAGCCGAGCGCCTTGGGCACAAGGAATTTGTTCCCTGGCGCATCGGACCGGTGATGTAGCCACTGCTAAAATGGTGACCATCCTTATGAGGCGCACTGTTCTGCTTGGATTATGCATAGCCGCGCTCGCGCTCGCTCAGGCGCCGCCGCGTAAAGCGGCGCCGAAGAAGGCCGTGGCGCCCGCGAAAGCGGCGGCCGCTCAGAGCCTGCCGGGGCTGCCCATCATCCAGAAATCGGCCCTAGACAAGCCTACCTTCGAGGCCTATCTCAGGCATCTCATGGCCTGGTTTCCCCCCATCGAAGTGAAGATCGGAGACGCCAGGCCCGCCGCCACATTGCCCGGTTTCTTCGAGGTTACGGCGCGCGGCACTCTCGGCCAGGCCAGCCAGGAAGAGACGTTCCTTGTGAGCAAGGACGGCAAGCAAATCGTGCGCGGCACGGTCTACGACATCGATTCGAACCCGTTCAAGCCGGAACTCGATAAGCTCAAGACCGAGTTCCAGCCCAGCATGGGAACGCCGGGCGCAACTGTCGTCCTGGTCGTCTTCACCGACTTCCAGTGCCCGTTCTGCAAGGACGAGGCCAAGATGCTGCGCCAAAACCTGCTGCAGGCCTACCCCAAGCAAGTCCGCCTGTACTTCAAGGACTACCCCCTTCAACAGATCCACGATTGGGCCAAGCCGGCCTCCATCGCCGGCCGCTGCATCTTCCGGCAGGATGCGGGTTCGTTCTGGACGTATCACGACTGGGTCTACGAGAACCAGGCCACCATCACCAAGGACAACTTCCAGGGCAAGGTGCTCGCGTGGGCCAAAGACAAGGAGATCGACATCCTGCAGCTCACGCGCTGCCTGGAAACCCGCGCTACCGAATCCGACGTCGATAAGAATATCGCCGATGCGCGCGCTTTGGGCGTCAACTCCACACCGACTTTGTTCGTTAATGGCCGCAGGCTCGTCGGACAAGTATCCTGGGAACAGCTCAAGCAGTTGATCGACAACGAGATCGAGTACCAGAAGATCGCGCGCAATGCCGGCGAGGATTGCGGCTGCGACACGAAATTGAGCGTACCTGGCACGGGAGGCGCTTCGAGCATCGCCCTTTCGCCAGCCGGACAGTAAGTGCACTGCGCGGCCACGAATCAGAGGGGCATACAAGGATGAAGAGTTCGCTGCAACTCACTCTGCGCGTCGCCGCCGGCGTGCTCGCCGTTTCCGGCGCTCTCTCGGCAGAGATCGATCCGGAGCGCTACCTCGGGCACGTGAAGTATCTCGCCTCGCCCGAACTCAAAGGGCGCGGTTCTGGCACTCCGGGACTCGAGAAGGCCGCCGAGTACGTGGCGAGACAATTCAAGTCGCTCCGGCTTCAGCCCGTGTTTGGAAACTCGTATTTCCAGCCCTTCCCTGTCACAACCGACGCCCACCCGGGCCCGAAGAACTCGTTGATCTATCTCGCCGGCTCGGAGAAGAAGACGCTCAAGATCGATGAGGACTACCGTCCCTTCACCTTCTCCGATAGCGCCGCTGTCTCCGGCCCGCTCGTGTTCGCCGGCTACGGCATCACCTCGGCAGAGCAGAAGTACGACGATTACGCGAATATCGACGTGAAGGACAAGGTTGTGGTCGTCCTCCGCCACGAACCACAGGAGAATGATGAAAACAGCGTCTTCTCCGGCCGCCTCCTCACGGACCACGCGCAGTTCTGGAGCAAAGCCGCAAACGCGAAGGCACGTGGCGCACGCGGCGTGATCCTGATCAATGACCGCCCGAACCATCCCGGCGATGGCGATGAACTGGAGCGCAGCATGCGCGCGGGCGTTCCGACCAATGCCGGCTTGCCGTTCATCCAGGTGAAGGTCAAAGTGGCGGAGAAATGGTTTGCAGCGGCCGGCAAGGAACTGAACCAGATCATCGAGGGCATCGACAAGGACTTGAAGCCGCAGTCGTTCGCCTTCCCGGATACGCTCCGCATTGAGGCCCGCACCGACATCAAGCGCATCGTCAAGCCTGTCCGCAACGTTGCCGCGTACCTCCCGGGGCAGACGGACGAGTACATCGTCATCGGCGCCCACTACGACCACCTCGGCCTGGGCGAGCACTCCTCCCTCGCGCCCGCACAAATGGGCAAACCGCATCCCGGCGCGGACGATAACGCTTCCGGCACCGCAGGCATGATCGAACTGGCGCACTGGTTCGCCGGGCAGCCCAAGCAGAAGCGCGGTGTCCTGTTCATCGCATTCGCGAGTGAGGAACTCGGGCTTCTCGGCTCGCGCCAGTACGTCGATCACCCCGCCCTCCCGCTGAAACAGGCGGTCGCGATGATCAACATGGACATGATCGGCCGCACGCGCGAGGGAAAGGTGTACGTCGGCGGAACCCGCACCTCACCTGCGTTGCGAACCCTCGTTGAAGACGTGCTGCCCAGGTACCAGTTCAAAGTGGACGCGCCCGGCGGGATGGAAGCCGATTCCAGCGATCACGTTAGCTTCATGACGAAGCAGGTGCCCTCGCTGTTCTTCTTTTCGGGGCTGCACGGAGATTATCACAAGCCCAGCGACACGTGGGATAAGATTGACGCGCCCACAACTGCGCGTCTGCTCGAGGCAGTCGCTGATGTCACGACTCGTCTCCAAACCGCTCCCGAGCGTCCGCAGTACGTCGCGGTTGCGGCCCCTAAGGGCGCACAAGCGGCCGGCGGCGGCACGGGCTACGGCGCATGGTTCGGCAGCATCCCGGATTTCGGCGACGTGCCGAAAGGCGTGAAATTCGCCGGCGTGTCGCCGGGTTCGCCCGCCGAGCAGGCCGGCCTCAAAGGCGGCGACATCATGATCGAGTTTGACGGCAAGCCAATCGGCAATCTTTACGACTTCACCTACGCGCTCCGCACGAAGAAGCCCGATGACAAGGTGAAGGTGAAGATTCTCCGCGGAGCCGAAACGCTCGAAGAAGAAGTCACGCTCGGCCGGCGCAAGTAGCCCCAGCGGCGTGTCCGCTCGGCGCTACGCGCGCCGCGCAATCTCTACAACGGCTTCTGTAATCTGGCCCAGGTAACGCCCGTCGGCCATGACGTCCGCTGCAATCGCGAATCTCGGCGACGGCGGCTCCCACGCACGTGGCACCGCGACATCAAAGACCCGCGTCGCCGTGCCCCCGCCCGGAGCCTCGAACGCCTGTACTGCGGGCGTGATCCGCCACTGCGCGGGCGCCACGAGCGCGACCTCCACCTTCATCGCCTCCGGCTTGTAATTGCGGACGCGCACTTCCACACTCTGCCGCGCGCCCGGCGCGATCAGCAGTTGATACGGGTAAAGCGACACCCAACTCGGATCCAAACCGAAGTTTGTCTCGCCTTCGGGCAACATGTCGCGGAAGAACTCCTGCTGTTTCGTGAGGCGCGTGAGTGTCGCATCCATCAGCGGCCGCGTCACCGCGAACGGCTTCCCATGCCCGGGACAGATCATCTCGGGTTCGTGCTCGATCAGGTTCCTGATCGACTTCACGTGGCTGTCGCTCTCAACGTGGTTCCGGAAGATCAGGTTGTGCCGCATCGCACCGTCGCGCCCGCCCTCGAAGAACGCGTCTCCGGTGAACGCGATGCGCCGGCCGTCGATCGTCGCGTAGAGCGCCATCTGGTGCTCGCTGTGCCCCGGCGAGTGCGTCACCTCAAACTCGAACTCCTCCCACTTGAAGCGCTCGCCGTGGCGGAACGTGCGGTCTACTTGGAACGCCTCGCCCAGGATGCAGCCAAGGTTGTAACCGCGCGGGTTCTGGAGGATGTCGGCCATGTTCTCGTAGCACCAGACGCGCGTGCCGTAGCGCCGCTTCAGGTGCGGGAAGCCGTTGATGTGATCGTCATGGGTGTGGCTCGGCATCGCCACATCAATCGATTTCACCCCGTAGCTCCGCTTCAGTTCGTCGACCGAGTGCTCCACGAAGCGCATGCGATCAGACACTCCGGTCGCCTTCTCGAACGTGTTGAAGTGGTTGTACGACGCAGCACCGTAATCGACGAACATGGCCTTTCCTGAGTCGCTCACGATCGCGTAAAACGAAGCCACGGGAAGATGATGCGCCACCAGGTGCGGGCTCACCGGCAGCGGTTTGTGCGCGATCACCGGCTCGCCGCCCTGGAATCGCTGGTACGCCGCAAGCCGCCGGACAGTCTCTTGGATGGCGGCATCCGCGTCGGCCATCGGCTCGCCGTGCGAGGGGCACAGCAACTCCGGCCCCTGTTCGCGAAGCCGCGCAAGCGAGTACGACGCCAGATCCACGCCCTCCCAACCGCCGTAGGCGATCTGCGTGTCGTACAGATTCTGGATCCGGCCCGGCGCGTACAGCAGATCGCCCGTGAACGCGACCCGCTTGCCTCCGATCTGCGCCACCAGTGCAATGGAACCCGGCGTATGCCCCGGCGCGGGGTGAACGAAAAATTCGACGTTGCCCCATCGGAACGTCGTGTAATCCGCCAGGGCACGCTCCACGGGAATGTTCCGCGTGACGGTGTTGAAGTCGTTCCGCATGTAGTAGAGGTGGAACACGCGGCGGTTGCGCCAGAAGTTCTCGGCATCTTCGAACAGATGACGCTCGTGTGCCGGTACGGCGATGGGGATGCGGCGGGCCACGGCTTTGTGATCGCCCTGACACTGATCGCGATGATGATGCGTGTGGAGGATCCAATCGATCTTCGTGATCCCGAGCGCAGGGAGATGATCGAGCACGCCACCCGAACCGAAGTCGATCAGTACCGCGTTCGCGCCGTTCCTTACGATGTACACGTTCGCGGTGTCCTCGAACAGCCACACATTGTCGAGCAGCTTGCGCGGCGCGCTCGTCGCGCGGAAATGCTGGGGCGCCGCCGTCACCGCGCTCGCGCCTGCAGTCGCAAGGAATTCCCGCCGATTCGGCTTCATGGGGTAAGGGTACACCGGGCCGCCGGGGCAGCGGGAGAGAGAGCGCGCGCTTCCCGGTGTTCTGCGACCATATTCCTTAGCCCACAATGCCGGCCCCGCTTCCCATCGATCCCCTACTGCCCGCCATCCGTGAACGGCTCGCCGCCGGCCGTTCGCTCGTTATCGAAGCGCCACCCGGCGCCGGCAAGACCACCCGCGTCCCGCCTGCGCTTCTCTCGTCCTGCGAGGGTGAAATTCTCGTTCTGGAACCGCGCCGTCTTGCGGCCCGCCTTGCCGCGCGCCGGGTCGCGCAGGAACTCGGCGAGCGCATCGGCGAAACCGCCGGCTACCAGGTTCGCTTCGAGGATGTCTCTGGACCCCGCACCCGGATCCGGTTCATGACGGAAGGCGTCCTCACCCGCCGCCTGCTCGCCGATCCCTTGCTTCGCGGGGTCTCAGCCGTCTTACTCGATGAGTTCCACGAGCGCCACCTCGAAGGCGATCTCGCGCTCGCCCTCCTGCGGCGCCTCCAACGAAGCACGCGTCCCGATCTCCGCCTGGCTGTGATGTCGGCGACGCTCGAAGCCGCTCCCGTCGCCGCCTGGCTGAACGCCGGAGAGCCCCTCCGATCCGAAGGGCGTCAGCACCCGCTCACGCTGTCCTACACCCC
>DATMXS010000066.1:0-4788 GCA_035561355.1 Bryobacteraceae bacterium
GCGCCAACGACACGCAGACCATCAAGGCGTTCCTGGAAGCCGAGGCCTATGACGGGCCGTCGCTGCTCATCTGCTACAGCCATTGCATCGCGCACGGCTACGACCTGATCCACGGGCTCGACCAGCAGAAGGCGGCGGTGCAGACCGGCTACTGGCCGCTGATGCGCTACAACCCCGACCTCATCAAGCAGGGCAAGAATCCGCTGCAACTCGATTCGCGGGCGCCCAGCCTGAGCCTCGATAAGTACATCTACAACGAAACGCGGTATTCGATGCTGCGGCACAGCCAGCCGGAGGTGGCCAAGACGCTCTACGGCCTGGCCGAGGAAGACGTGCGCAGGCGCTGGAAGCTGTACGAATACATGGGCGCGATGCCGGGCAACGGCAGCGATCCCGCGGCGGACGCCGCCAAGCCGGTTCCGGCCGGAGCCAAAGAGGAGAAAAAGTAATGGACCTCTCGACGAAATACCTCGGCCTCAATCTCAAGAGCCCCCTGGTGGTCTCGGCCTCGCCGCTGAGTGAAGACATCGGCAACATTCGAAAGATGGAGGATTCGGGCGCGGCCGCGGTGGTGATGCACTCGTTGTTCGAAGAGCAGATCGCGGTGGAGAGCATGGAGCTCGACCGGAGTCTGTCTCTCGGCGAGAGCTACGCCGAGTCGCTCTCCTATTTCCCCGATCTTTCCAGTTACAACATGGGGCCGGACGGCTACCTGGAACAGATCGCGAGAGCCAAGGCGGCGGTGAAGATCCCAATCATCGCCAGCTTGAACGGCACATCGTCCGGGGGCTGGACCCGGTTCGCGAAGAAGATGGAAGAAGCCGGCGCGGACGCGCTCGAGCTGAACATCTACACGATCCCCACCAATGCCGACGTCACCGGCGAGCAGGTGGTGCAGTCGCACGTGGACCTGGTGAGCCAGGTGAAGGCGAGCGTGGGCATCCCGGTTGCCGTGAAGCTCGGGCCCTACTTCACCGCCATGGCTAACGTAGCGAAGCGGATGGAGCAGGCCGGCGCGAACGGGCTGGTGCTGTTCAACCGCTTCTACCAGCCGGATTTCGACCTCGAAGCGCTCGAGATCGTTCCCAGCCTGCAACTGAGCAACTCTTACGAGTTGCTGACGCGGCTGCACTGGGTGGCGATCCTCTGGGGCCACGTGAAGGCGGACCTGGCGATCACGGGCGGCGTCCACACGTCCTACGACGTGCTGAAGGCGATGATGGCCGGGGCGCAGGTGGCCGAGATGGCTTCGGCGGTTCTGAAGCGCGGCATCGACTACCTGAATACAGTGGAGTCCGAACTCGTCGCGTGGATGGAAGAGCACGAATACGAATCGATCAAACAGATGCAGGGCAGCATGAGCCAGCGTTCTGTCGCGAACCCGAATTCGTTCCTGCGTGCGAATTATCTGAAGGTCCTCAGCTCCTACTCGCTGAGGGCGTAAGTTTACCGGGCGGAGGCGCGGTGTGGGGCCGCGACTCCGCCCTTTTTGTCTCTACTGCCACCGCATCACCTGAACAGCAGCGGCGCGAATTCGCCGAGGTACTGCCGCCAGACCGTGTACGTGTGCGCGCCTTCGGTATCCCGAAACGTGTGGCGGATGCCGCGCGCTTTCAGAAGCTCGGATAGCTTCTGCGACCTGCCGAACAGCGAGTCCTGCCTGCCGCAGCCGATCCAGAGCAGGCTCAGGCGTTCATCGATCCCCTTCGAATCCGCGAGCGCCGTTTCGATATCGGCGGGCACGGCGGCGCTGAAGGCGCCTACCGCGCTGAACAGATCGAGATGCGCGAGACCTATCGAAAGCGCCTGGCCGCCACCCATCGAGAGGCCCGCGATGGCGCGGTTTCGCCGTCCGGACGCGACGCGGTATTTCGATTCGATCAGCGGCATCACGTCCTTCAGGACGTACTCCTCGTACAACGCCGTGTTTTTCGCCTGCCGCTCGCGCGGCGACCCGTAGGGCACGGCGTGGCCGTACGGCATCACGACGATCATCGGCGCCAGCTTTTTCTCCGCGAGCAAGTTGTCGAGGATGAGATTCGCGCGGCCCGCCAGCGTCCAACCGCCCGCGATGTCGTTCGAGCCATGGAACAGATAGAGCACGGGATAGCGGACGGACCGGCTCTTCTCGTACCCGGGCGGCGTGTAGACCCAGATTTCACGCGTCTCCCCGTTGATGACTTTGGTTTTTTGCCAGTTGATCTCCACGGCGCCATGCGGCACGTCGCGCGGCTCCCAGAGCTCGGGGACGCCGGCCGGCACCTCCAGCAGGCTCGCCGACGTGCGCGAACGCAGCTTGATCCGGGGATTGACGGGGTCGGCGATGGTGAGGCCATCGACAGTGAATGTGTAGATATAGATTCCGGGCGGCAGCGGCCCGAGCGTCAGACTCCAGACGCCTTGCGCATCCTTGGTCATCTTCTCCTGCCTGCCCGCGGGCATCCAGTCTCCGAAGAAGGCGACCTCGGAGGCCTGGGGCGCCCGGATTCGGAAAGTCGCCCGCCGGTCCGGCTGAATTTCGGGGGAGACCAGGGTGTCGGGTTGAGGGGCCTGCGCGAACGTGGCGGAGGCTACCAGGAAGGACGCTACGCAAAGGCAGTTCAATTTCATCGGCGCACCTCGAAGTGTTGTATCACACGGAGGCCGGGGGTGGGCGCGGTCCCCGCGGTCGTCATAGGTGGCCGGCATAGGTGGCCGGCGCGTGACTCCGGGCGCGATCTCGGATAAACTGCAAGGCCGAGGAGAGATTTCCCATGGGACGGCTGTTGCTCGTAATCGCGGTAGGCACATTGGCGTTGAACGCTGCGGAGAGAAAAGTGGACCCCACTTTCCTCCGCCGGTACGTGCCCGGCGTCGAAGCAAAACAGATGGACGTGTCGACGGACACGTGCCGGTACAAGCCGGTGTTCGGCGCGGGCGATTCGGAAAGTTCCATTGTGCGCGGCGTGGCGCGCTTCGGTGAAATCTCGGTGTCGTCCGGCGGGAGCTGTAATGCCGTCAGCTACCCCGCCGAGGAGCAGGTGTACGTAATCTCGGAAGGCAGCGGCACGCTGCAATACGGCGATGAGACCGCGCCCGTAAAAAAGAACGATTTCATGTATCTTCCGGCGGGCGTGAAGCACGGCGTCTCGAACCCTTCCGCCGCGCCGCTGCGCTTAATCGTAATGGGATTCAAGATTCCGGCCGGGACGCCGCCGCCTGCGAAGCTGCTGATCGCCAACATCGATGAGATACAGAAACAGACGGTTGGCGGGCACCCCGATTCGGTGGTTTACCAGCTCATGGTGGGCGCGACGACCAGCACGCGCGACCGCATCGCAGCCGGGCACCTGCTCACCAGCTTGTACGTGATGGAATTCAAGCCGGGCGGGACCAACTTCCCGCATCATCACGACACGGAGGAAGAGATCTACATGCTGCTCGACGGGCAAGGGCAGATGGTCGCCGGCGGCGGCATGGACGGCATCGAGGGCCGGCACCCGGTCAAGCCCGGCGACGCCTTCTTCTTTCGCCTGAACTGCACGGTTGGCTTCTACAACGGCGAAGGCGTGTCGCACATTCTGGCCGTGCGGTCGCTCTATCCCCGGCGCGGGCGGTAGTCCTACCAGTCGGCGTAAGGCGTGCCGTCCAGCGGACTCGTTTTATCCGAGCCGCTGTGCACGTCGAAGATGCCCGGTTCGGTTTGGTTGACGCTCGTCATCGCGTCTTCCATCACCGTCTGCCAGGTCGTGTTCGTCCCGGTGATCGGGTCCACCGGGACTTTCAGCAGATAGCCTTCGCTCACCAGGTCCTGCAGCGTCTGCGGGCCTTTCTGCTTGTCGTAGGTGTACTCGTCGATCACCATCCGCATGGTGAACAGGTTGTTCTTCAGCAGGCTTTCCTTGGCCCGCAGAATGGCCTTCTGATACATTGGCACGGCGATCGAGACAAGAATCGACACGATCGTCATCACGATCATGATCTCGATCAGCGTGAACCCGCGACGGGACCGCGGCCCGCCGCTACCACTCCGAATACGGCGTTCCATCGGGCGCTTTCTCCGTGCTCTTGGTATAGACGTCAAAGACGTTTTGTCCGCCCCAGCTTAAAGAACTGGGTTCGTCGCGGCTGCTGCGCAGTCCCCACTCGACAGAATTCGTGAGCGGGTCTTTCGGGATGCGGCGCAGAAACCGGATCTTCTTGTCGGGGCTGTTGTTCATCTTCACGCCCTCGACCAGTTGCTCCAGGCTCTCCGGGAATCCGTCGCTGTCGATCTTTCCCGCCGGGATCATTTTGAAGTCCGAGGCGTCCTTGTACTTGTCGATCGCGGCCCGGATCTCGCGCAGCGCAAAGCGCAGTTCGCGCTCCCGCTCGCGCCTCACTTTGGATCGCGCGAGCGGGACCGCCATCCCCGCCAGCAGAGACATGATCGTGAATGCCACGATCAGCTCCACCAGCGTCAATCCGCGTTGGTTGCGACGCGTGATTCCGCTTGCCGACGCGCGCGGCTCGTGTGGGGCGGGTCTCCAGACCTGCGCCGGACGTCCACGTCCGGCTTCACGCTCCAGGCCAGCGTGGACGCCAGCCGCAGGACTGGAGTCCTGCCCCACAAGCCGAGCGGCGGTTCCGGCGGTCAATGTACCAGTCGGCATTCTACTTAACGCTTACGATCGCCTGCGGGATACTCGCCTGGACCGGCTGCAGTTGCGAGTTCCGCGGCGTCAGGTCCGTGAACGTGACCGTCGCGTTCCCCGGCTTGATCGCCTGGAACGTTAATACGGCCAGTGTGCCCGACCCGCTCACCCCTCC
>DATMXS010000067.1:0-19546 GCA_035561355.1 Bryobacteraceae bacterium
GCGTCTAAAATGGCTTGCCCCACTCGCGTGGCAGCGATAACGGCTTGGAAACCCATGTGCTCCCCCAATCCAGCGTTGCTGCGACGAGGACGTAAATACTCTTTTCGTGTACACCTCCTGCCGTTAGAACAATCAACGGCAATGGCCCGCTTGCCGTCCGGCCCGGCCACGTTCAAGTAGCCCAACGGGGCAAACGATGGCCAGATGCCCTGTCGCGCCTTCTCCAGCATCCCCTTCTTGGTCTCCTCGGCCAGGTTGTCGATGTAGTTCTTGGCCATGAGGACCTTGATGCCGTGCATGAACTTCTCGGAGGAGCGTGATTCCGGCGAGAGGACGAAATTCTCTTTGACGAAATGCACCCCTAGGCCGAGGTCATCGATAGTGACCCAGTCCTTCAGGTTCCGATACAGGCGATCCGTTTTCTCGACCAGAAGGATGGGGCGAGGTTTCTCTTTGCGCATCAGGGCGATCATCTCGCCGAACCCGGTCCGGCCTGTCCGCTTAGCCGTCTCAACGTCAACGAACTCGCGGAGGATCGCATGGCCGTTGGCGCATGCGTAGGACCGCAGCAGGTCGAGTTGGGCTGGGATGGAGAAGCCCTCTCTATCCTGGTCCTTGCTGGAAACACGAGCGTACAGGACCGCTGGAGCGGGCGTGAGGACTGTCCGGGTCCTCATGCGGGTGTTCCTCCGCCATTCGTGCCGCCCCGCTTTCGATCCCATTCGAGCAGGACCTCGAAGAAGCCGGATACATTCTCGACGATTTGTCGGGCGTCCTCGCTGGTGAGTGGGCGGTGGAAATGCGGCTGCCAGACGGAGATGGTCTGGGCTAAGAGGTCAGCGGAGGGAATCTCATCGGCTGCATGGCCCGTGTTTGCGTGCGGGCGGTTCGGAGCATTCGGCATCGGGCTAGCATAGCCGACGTTCTCCCGTCCAGGCCGCTACAATCTCGCGCATGTGGAGCGAGGAGATGCAGCAGCGTGCCCAGGCGCGAGAGCGGAACACGAGCCCGAGGCCGCAGTCGATGCCCGATGCGGTCTCGGCGTCCGCCGCCACCGAGCGCCACTTCACCCCCGAGGAGATCGCCCGGATGTGGGCCCTAAGCCCGAGCACCATCCGCCGCCTCTTCCGTGACGAGCTGGGAGTCCTGGTGCTCCAGGGCCCACGCCGCCGGGGCGTGCGAGAGTACGCGGCGATCCGCATCCCGCAGTCGTGTTGGAGCGGGTGCATCGGAAGCTGACGCGCTCGCGGTGAGCGGGCGTCATACCCGGGCCTCCATACGGCCCCTTTTCAAAAAGGATCTCCATATGCCCCTTTTCGCTTGTGCCGTGTCCGAGGCCGCCGTTGGCTTCCACTCAGGAGCCTGTTTGGAGGCTTGGGTGTGGCGGGCCGCAGGGTGCCAGATGCGACTCGCCGGGCGAGGTTCCATCCCGAACGCCGTTGTGCTGAGGCGTCACTCATTTCACTCGATCCGTCCTATCTTTCCCTCCTTTTTCTACTCCCTACAAATCGCGATGGCCTGGGAGAAGGAGGAAGGTAGGGAGGGGAGAAAAGAGTGGGGGAGAAAGAGACTTAGATAGGAGCAATCGAGTGATTCGAGTGACCGCAGGACGATCACCTCGGATCCTCCGCGCTTAAACAGATGTGTCCGGCTTGGGGTGGTCGCGGAAGAACGACATCCGGTAGAACGGGATTGGTCCATCCAGACTGGGCGCCCAGCCGCCTCCGTCGAACGGGGCGAGATCCCAGCCGCCCACCATGGCGAGGACGGCCAACCGCTGGTGCGTGAGAACGGACCTACCCCCTGCAAGCCCTCGGAATCAGCTTCCGGATGACCAGACCTTCAGTTTCAGGTTCCCCTGGCTTGGTTGCTCGAAGGGCCCTGCGGATGGCGTCCTTATGTCTCGCTTCTTGCCCGCATAATCCGTGTCGACGATAAGGGGAGAACCATCAGCGTTCTCATATCCCAGGCGCGGAATCTTGGCCTTGCCCAACAGGTCGGTGCTAACACACGTTGTATCCGTCTTCTGCGCCTCCTCGCCTAAGGCCAGATGGAGATACACGCCGTCCCCGTCCTCGACAAGGCGGATCTGGGGATCGATGCCGGACAGAATAGCCGAGGTTCCTTCTTTGGCAGAGGGGCGCGCGCCGTTGTAATACACATTGCCTGCCATCTGTAGAGGAAACTCCCGCGTGTCATACACCCACAAACCGAAACCGGCGACACGCTGGACATTGGGGTTCCCTGTCTGCGCTGGAACCTCTGCGCCTCCCACAAAGACATTGTTGTAGAAACGGTTGTCGCCTCCCTTGGTGTTGCAGATGCCCGCCAGCGCGGTCGAGTGTGGCTCGTGATAGGGCGTCGAGCGGTTGAGTTCCGGCCGGCTGACGATCTTTCCGGTCATCAGATTGTGTGCGTATGCGCCACCCTCGGACATGTCATACAAGCTGATCGGCGACAGGAACAGGTTGTTGTCGACGAGAAAGGGCCCGTGATTCACCTCGACGAACAGGTCGTCCGTGCTGTTGTCGTAGCACAGGTTGCGGGTGATCCGCGTTCCCTGGGCCATCCAGTCCATCCAGAGTCCACGGCCAGTGTTATGCAGTCGGTTCTTCCTGATGACGACATCGATAGCGCCGTGCAGTTTGATTCCCGCCATTTCGGCGCCTGTGAATTGCCGCTTGGTCCAGATGTTATAGATGTGATTGTTTTCGATGAGGCTGTAAATGGGCCCGAGGCTTCCGCAGATCCCGGTCTGTTCGCAATTGAAGATAACGTTGTTCCTGACGATGTGGGACCCGATCTTTTCGCGCGACCAGCCTGCCTTCAACGCCCGCACGATTACTTCGTTGTAGTGCGTCGCTCCGTCGGTCTTAGGATCCTTGATCCAGACATTGTGGCCTGTCGCCCGATCTTTGCCCAGGGTAATCCCGGAGCACTTCGAGTCGCTGATCACGTTATCTTCAATGATCCAGCCCTTGCTCCAATGGGTGCCGACGAGACCGATCTGCTCTGCGGTTGGCGCAGCCCATTGTGTTGCGGCGTGGCTCATCCGGAAGCCCCGAATTGTAATGTAATCGCAGCCCGGCTGGTCCGGATAGAAGCAACTGTCGCGGACGTTGATCTCCACCAGCTCGTCGTTGGGATTCTTGCCGTGAAAATTGGCGTAGATGTAGGTGCACTTGTCGTCGCTCTCGCAGAACCACGTAAACAGCGAGCTATCCTGGTCGCGGGTTTCCAGAAACGGTTGCGGATGCAGCACGCGCTCGAGGAGGTGCGCCTCAAAAAGAGACTTCCCGTTCAGGTAGACCTCGCCTGTGTGGTGCTGCCTTCCCTTGTCCGTGAACCAGTCCCCCTCGATCAGATCCTTGTAGGGATTGTAGCTGCCAAAAAGAGAACTCGGCACCATCGCCTTCCACACTCCGGACGCGAACGGCTTCCAGCCGCGGATCACCTCCGAGCCCTTGATGATGGCCTTCTCGCCCGGGGCCGCCTGATAGACGATTCTCCTCGCGTCCGACTCGCCGCCGCGAGGCGGCGTGATCCGTTCGCGGTATGTCCCGTCATGAACCGTGATCACATCGCCGGGCTGCGCGACGCGAGCGGCAGCGGAAACCGTCTTGTACGGCTTCGATGGCGAGCCGTCAGAGCTATCGTTTCCATGAACCGAAACGTGCAACTCCCTGCCCGAGGCGGCAGGGAGAATCGGCTGGCCATCGACGGCGAATGAAGTCGAAGCCGCCAGTGCAGTGCGGATGAAGGTCCTTCGGGTTGCGTCCATGATAAGTCTCCTTCAGAACTCGTTTCCCGGCTAGTAAGCTGTTCCGCTGTGGCGCCTGCGGAGCGGCGGTCACAGAACTATAGCATCGGAATACGACCGGCGAGCAGCAGTACTAATCGCTGAAGCCAAATTAATGAGCACGGCGAGCGAAAGGCCCATGCCGCCGAAGCGGTCATCAGGAGCTTCTTGCGGCCAAGGCGGTCGATGGCGATCAGCACCATGATCGTGAGAGGCCACGCCCGCAATCTGACCCTTTCCAGGGCCTTTTCAGGGCCGCTCAGCGACACCTCATCAGCAGCTATTCCGTCCCTCGCGACAGCTTCAAGCACTTTCAAGGCGCCCCCCCGTCTTTGGCTCACCCAAGCGATTTATCCCGTGCCGTGATGTACGATGGCGGATCGCATATGCTCACTCGTCGCCGATGCGTAGCCGCGTTGTCGTCCGCGCCTCTTCTTTCTGCGTTGCCGGGCGATCCATTCCCGCTACGCCGGGAACCAACATCTCCCATTGGCTATCGCAGAGCACACGGCGCGGCGGAAGACGTCGTGAGGTGTTCCAGCGTAAAGATGCAGCCTTTCTGGCGGGACTGGGGCTCGACCACTTGCGTTTGCCTGTCGATGAAGAACACCTATTTACGGTCGACGGGAAGCCGGAGGCGGAGGCGTTCGACCTTCTGAACCAGGCGCTCGATTGGTGCGACGAATTCAGCCTCCGCGCTGTCGTAGACCTGCATATTCTGCGGTCGCACCACTTCAATGAGAAAGTGAGACCGCTCTGGACCGAGCCGGCCGCGCAGGAGCGCTTCTTTCAGTGCTGGCGCGACATTTCCGCGCGGATCGGCGGGCGCTCCACTCTCAAAGTTGCCTACGAGTTGATGAACGAGCCGGTGGCCCATGATCCGGAGCAGTGGAACTCGTTAGTGGAACGTTGCACCAAGGTGGTCCGCGCCCTCGAGCCCGAACGCCGCCTCGTGATCGGCTCCAACATGTGGCAATCGGTAGGCACCTTCGATGTTCTCCGAGTGCCGGCCGACGACCCCCATATCATCCTCAGCTTCCATTACTACGAACCGATGGTTCTGACCCACTATCGGGCCTCGTGGACGAAGGTGGGCGAATACACCGGGCCGGTAACCTATCCGGGCCGGCTGGTGCCTGAAGACGATTTGTTGGCGCAGCCGGCGGAACTCCAGCGCGCGATGTCCCCTGGAAAGATGGTCTTCGACCGTTCCACGACGGCGCGGATGATCGCCAAGCCCGTGGAGGTAGCCAGAAGGCTGAACCTACCGCTCTACTGCGGCGAGTGGGGCTGCCTCGATCGCGCACCTATGGATTCGCACATCCGGTGGTATCAGGATGTTTGCGAAGTGCTGGCAGAAAACCACATCGGCTGGGCGACATGGGATTACCAAGGCGGATTCGGGCTGGTCAACGACGGCCAGCCCGTCACGCCCGTGATTCGGGCGCTCGGCTTGAAGCTTTGACCAACAGCGCGAGGCTCGCGATCAATTCGCGTTGACTCGGAAGACAAATGCCTGGCGGAGATCATCGCGCTTCTCTCGCAATCTTCATCAGGGCAGCACAGCCCCTCGTGCTTCTGGCTAGTGATGTCTCTTTGACCGGCGCCGAGGTCCCGCGGCGCACGAAGCTAATCCTCGGCACTGTCCGCCTCCGCCGGCGTAGTCAGCCCGAAAAGCTTGTAGTCGTTCCGGCGGCCGCCGGTCGCTTCGTTCACAGCAGCCGTGAGAATCTTGTGGACTTAGCCCTCGAACTCGAAGCCGTCGATCCGGACCTTCATCGCGATCCGGTTGCCCCGAGAGCCAGGCTCCCGGCGGCGGGAGGCGGGGATCCAGGGCCTTCGAGAGCTTCGGGTCGTCTCGCTGTCTCTCTCTGGTCTGAACGGAGGACGGCTGTGTCGCTCTTCGCGATAGATATACCCGAGAGCGCGAAAAGGGTAAACACTGTCGGGTGGGCGCGCCGCCGAATACGCGCTCCACTGCAGAATTGAAGGATCTGAGGGGTGTTTCCTATATCCCGCTCTGCGGACCGCACCCATAAGGAAATCAGGAAATTCGGTTCAGTTCGTTCAGTTCCTTCCGATGCCGCACGAGTTGATGAAGCTCCGCATGCCGCGAGCAGACGTTGTGACCCTCGCCTGGGTGAAAACCAGATACAGCGGCGCGCCCGTTCCGCCATCAGTCTAACCGTGCAGCCGAGAAGTCGAATCACTCCGCATGGGCGCTGGAGGATAGTCCCCGAGCATTCAGGAGCGCCCCCAGCGTGTCCAGGAGTGCGCCGACCCTCATGCCCTTCACGACAAGGGCATCCGCCCCGGCGCTCTTCCAATGGGACGCCGGAACGGGGAATGCCGTCAGAACAACAATTACTGGACGAGGAACGATCAATGCTGCGGCTTCGACTACCTGAAACCCTGCGAGAGGCATTTCCATTCTGAGATCCGTGATAACCGCGTCCGGGGTGTCCTCGGTCAGCTTGGCTATGCCAGATGCGGCGGAACTCGCCGTCACCACCGAGAAGCCGTGCATCCCAAGCAACTTGGCAAACACGGATCGGATGGATTCCTCATCATCGACAAACAGAATTTTGAACATCCGCTCTACTCGCCATCCTTGCCGGAGGAGGATTCGCTCCGATATTGCACACGCCCAGAAAGGGCGTCAGCCGTTGCGTCCTTGAGAGCGATATTGATCCGGTCAACGGCGTCCTCCGCAGTTTTGATCGCATCGCCATCGCCACCCCTGTGAACGGCAAGGGATAGTGGGAACACTGCGTTTCTGATGTGGTGGTTCAGCTCAGCCACGATGGCTGCCCGGTCAACGGCGGTCTGGTAATGGATCTCTTCTTGGCGCAACTGGATCGCCAAGCAAACAACAACAGCGGTGAGCGCCGCAATCACATCACCGACCACGCAGTGCAAAATGATCGCCCGCTCCAATGGCATTGTCACAATGTGCGTTGCCGCTGCCATTAGGCCAACCAGCAAGCCCCCCGTCACCGCGATCGTGATCTTGCCCCGTCCGATTCTGGATTTGCGCACAGAAAACTCCGTATGCGTAAAAGTATTATACGCCACGATCTCTCGCCAGCCGCCGAGGTCCGGCCGGGTTACATTTTCATTTGGCTTGACAGGCTTCCCGCCGCTACCGCGTTACGAGCGGCGCTGGTGCGCGGCGGCACGAAGCGGGGCTGGCAAGTGAAGGCGCATACGGTTCGCAGTACGGGATTGCAGGCGCTATTTTGGCGGGGGCCCATCGAGGGCTTCACGCACCTTCGAAGCGAGCGATGCGGGGGTGAACGGCTTCGGGATGTAGAACGAAAACTTCGGGGGTGTATCTGCTATGGATTCGGAGTAGCCGGACATGAGCACGACCTTAATGGCCGGACACAGTTTTCTGGCACGTTCCGCAAGCTCATAGCCGGACATACCGGGCATGACGACGTCCGTCAAGATGAGATGAACGGCACGCGACTTGTCGCCGCAGATTTCCAACGCCTTCTGCGCATCGGCGGCTTCGAATATTAAGTAGCCGTAGCTGCGTAGGATCGTTGCCGCGAGCTTTCGAACTTCGGGCTGGTCCTCCACGACAACAACGGTTTCCGTGCCACGAAGCTGCGGCTCGGATCGCCCGGCATGTTTGGCCTCCGGTGCCGCTTCCGTTCGCGGCAAGTAGATCTTGAAGGTTGTTCCTCTCCCAGGCTCGCTGTAAACCCAGATCCAGCCGCCGCTCTGTTTGACGATGCCATACACCGTCGCCAAGCCCAGTCCTGTGCCGCTCCCGGCTGGCTTCGTCGTGAAAAATGGCTCAAATATGTGGCTCTTCGTCGCTTCATCCATGCCGACCCCGTTGTCAGAGATCGACAAGAGCACGTATTCGCCGGGTTCGACTTCGGGCCGCGTGGCCGTGTAGCTGCGATCGAGTTGGAGATGCGAAGTCTCGATCACGAGCTTGCCCCCCTTCGGCATCGCATCGCGCGCGTTCACGGCCAGGTTCATGATGACCTGCTGCAACTGGCCGGCGTCGGCCAGCACCGGTTCGGGATCGACGTTTGGCATTGTCGTCAGTTCGACGGTTTCGCCAAGGAGGCGCTGCAGCATTTTGTGCATGTCGGCGATGAGGGCATTGACGTCAATGACGCGAGGCTCTAGCGCCTGCTTGCGGCTGAACGCGAGCAACTGCCGCGTCAATGCCGCCGCGCGTTCGCCGGCCTGGAGAATTTGTAGAACACACTCGTGATGCTCGGCAGATTCGGCTCGCCCACGGAGCAGAATGTCGGCGTAACCGTTGATGACCGTGAGCAGGTTGTTGAAATCGTGGGCTACTCCACCCGCGAGTCGGCCGATGCTTTCGAGCTTCTGCGCCTGAAGAAATTGCTCCTCAAGATGTTTATATGCCGTGATGTCCTGCACTGTCCCGACCATGCGAAGGACAGACGGAGCGCTGGGCTCGCGCGTGATCTCGGCCTGTTCGCGGACGTACCGCACCGCGCCGTCGGGCCGCACGATTCTGTGATCGATTTGGTATGGCTCTCCCGTCGCAAGTGCATGCCGCGCGGCCGTAAGAACTCGGGACCGGTCGTCTGGATGGACGTAGTCATAGAACGCCCTATCCGATGGCTGAAAGCGGTCCTTGGAGACTCCGAAAATGCGATAGACCTCGTCCGACCAGACATACGTCCCTGGCCTAAAACTCGCGCCATCGGCAATGACCTCGGCTTCCCAACTCCCCAGAGCCGCTATCGCTTGCGCTCGCGCAAGCCTCGCGTCACTCTTACCGCGTTCCGCCTCCGCCTCGAACAGTCTCCGGTAGTACTCGGACCGGCGCCGGTGCCAGGCAAACAGCATCGCGGTTGCGCTGGTTGCGATCAGCACCAGCGAGAACAACACGAGCCGGAGAACGCGGCCTGGAATTCCCGCGTACGCCTCCGAAGCATCCACTTTGGCCACCAGAAACCACGGCGATTCAGGGATGCGCCGGAGAACGGCAAGCACCTCGACGCCGCGGTAATCGCGGCCGATCATAAACCCCTCGGTCCCCAGCACCGCGTTGGCCGAAGGCAGGTCCGGCTTAAACGGCATCCGCACGGCAAGCGCGCTGCGCGCCCGATGTCGAAGTTCGTTCAGGTACACGACGCCATCGCCCTCCCGGCGGACTAGCAGGGTTTCACCAGTCGGGCTCGCAGTCGGCCACCGCTGAATGTGAGGATCCAGAAAGCGGTTGGGATCGATCGAAAGCGCAATGACGCCGGATGCCTTGCCGTCGGCACTGAGCAGTGGAGCGAATACCGCGAGGTGAATCGGGCTGCCGATTGCATCACGATGAAAATCCTGGAGCAGCACTGTCCGCTCCCTTCCCACCTGCTGCGCCAATCGGCGCGCTTCAGCGTCGGCGTCGGGGTTTCGTGCATCGGACGACAATCGGGGTGAGCCCGAAAGGTCGAAAAGCGTCGCTTCGGTGTACCGGTAGCTCGAGCGAAGCACAGCGAAGTGGCGGCGAACCGAAGCGGCCAGGGTATGGTTCCCGGGCTCGGCCAGATAGCGGCCGGCCATCTCGGCTAGACTACGATCGGTCGTGAGGACAGCCGCATCCCCAAGGCGCTCACGCCGCCAGGCAACAATAGCCTCGACTTTCAGGTCGGCAATCGCCGAAAGCGCAGTCTTCTGCTCGTTGCGGACGGCGGCAAGCTGATCCGTATAGTAAGCGCGCGCCACGAGGACAGTGGCGACCGCGAGGACGGTGATCACGACCGCCAGCCAAGCTCGAATGCCGATGCGGTTCAACTTCTCCATGAACGACTCTCGATTAGATGCTGCGGTAGGACACAGCGCCCGCTAAGCGGTTACCGCACTGACGGACCTGGTCGATCGGGCGCACCTGAGTGCGGGTTCCGCCACGAGCGGCTGGCCGAGGTCTTTCAATTTTGAACAATCTGCTCGGAAAAATGACAACGCGACACTTCGACGAACCGCACGATCAGTCGAGTCATTCTCCCACAATCACTCGCCTATTGAAGAGGGCCCACCCTCCGAACCCGAGCAGACAATCTCGCCTCCAGGGATCGTGCGGCGGCCGGAAAGCGGAGGCGTATCCCTGCGACTACTTGATTCCGGATCCCGGAGGCTTTGCAACGACGACCGCGACAGAGCACATATTGTCCGACCCGTGGCTGGGGGGTACGCGTGCGCCTTCGCTCTTGCATTCGTCTGTGCTGCGCAGGAGAAAGTTCTGTGGCACGATCCTGGCGACATAGATTGACTTAAGCAAGCCGGCGGGAGGTGCCGCCGAGCCTCGGCCGCAATCTTCACTTCATCACTGAAGAGGGGGGCGGTACTGCGGAGCGAGCTTCGGCGTTTGTTCCCCTAGTTGAAGGAAAGAATGTCACCGCAGTGATCACCGGCGAGCGCGGCGACGGCAGCCTCACGCGCCCACGGGCTGAGGAATCCGGAACCGACCTGCCCGCATCGTACGCCTCGCCAGCAATCTCTGGACGGAATCGGTTGTTGCGCCCGGAATAGCGCCAGCTGAGCGGCTGCCCGGCGGTTTCGCCATTGCGGGCCGACGCGGTCACGCACTCCGAAACAGAGCCGCGTCGATAGAGTCGCGACTAAGTAGGGCATCGTTCGGGTAGTAACGGTCGACGTTCGCTGGCGTGATCATTTCGTGTTTGACGAAGATCGCGGGCGGAACGGCCTCCTTATGCAAGATGGCGGCTGCGAGCGCGAGGATCTCCTTGCCGTAGCGTTCGGGGAAGTAGCCTACGGAACCGATCAGCCTCGTCTCCGGACTGCGCATTTCGGCGCGAGCTTCCTCAGAAGCGTTCTGCCCGAGCACCGCACACCGCTTCACGCGGCCGGCCTCCTCGAAAGCGCGTAGCGCCCCCAGTGCGCTCGGATCATTAATCGCGGCCACCAGTGTCCGTTCCGCGCGGCTGCGGCGCAGGTGCTTGCGGACCTGCTCAAGGCTCGGGCCGAATTGCCCGTTTCCATCGAGCCGGACGATGTGGCGGTCCTGCAAGGCCGGCAGCAACTCGCGGAGCGCGTCCGTAACGCCCGTGAGCCTCGAGCGCGGCAGCGGCCCGGCCACAGGCAACTCCAGGAGGATCAGCTCATCCGCGAGGCCAGCCCAGTTCAGCTTGGTCCATCGGCCGAGAAAACGCCCGCCGAGGACACCGGCGGCATAGTTGTTTGCCCCGAAATACGTCGCTCCGGGGTGCGGGATCTCGACAGCAATCGTGGGAATGCCGGCTTCCAGGTACTTCGATGAGATGATGGGCGCGACGTTCTGGTCCGTTTGGAACTCGACAATGAGGTCTACCTTCTCACGGATAAGGAACTCGGCGTTCCGCAAAGCAGTTCGCCGGCTGTAGCGGTTGTTAACAATGATGAGGTCAATGTGCTCGGCGGCTGCTGTGGCCCGCAGACTCTCGGTTACGGCGCGCGAGAACGAGAACTCGTCGCTTTGTGCGGCGTACCCGACGCGGAAGCGCATCGGCGAGATGGACTGGATGAGGGACCGGTATCCATGTCCGGCACGCTCTAGCAAGCCATTAGCGGCGAGAGTCCCCGCGATCCGATGGACGGTCACCTTGCTGAGACGTGTTCTCTCGACGAGGTCCCGCAGGCGAAGGGTCTCTCCCTGGTAGCGGAAGGCGCGTAGTATTGCGCAGGCGCGGGACACGGCGGTGACGCCGGATGTTATCGTGGTGCTCTGTTCCACCATACGGAACGGTCCAAGGGTCCTAAAGACCCTTAAATCTTGTATCGTCAGGCATCATACGCCCCTAACCTGATGTTTTGCAAGGACCATCGTGAATCATGAGCACTTTGCGGCGTTCCATGATATGGAACGACCGTGTGGGGGGCACATTTCATTGAGGGGGTACCGACAGTGGAACAAGATGGAAGCCGATCAGAAGCAGAAATGCATGCTGAGGCTTCAGGAACGGGAGTTCACTCCATGAACACAAAGCATCGATTTGGCTTGCTGCTGGCGCTGCTGCTTGCAGTTACCGGCACTCTCCTCGGCCAGGGCATCACCGGCGACCTGCTGGTGAACGTCACCGACCCGAGCAGCGCTGTCGTCCCCAAGGCTACCCTCTCCCTCGTCGAAGTAGCGACTGGAATCAAATACCACGGCGAATCGGACGAGGCGGGCAACTATATCTTCCCCCAGCTCAAACCCGGCGACTACAAATTGGCAGTGAAGGCCCCTGGCTTCACAGAAACAATCGTCGATCAGGTGCGAGTTATCCTAGGCCAGAAGGCCCGCGTGGATGCCCGGCTACAAGTCGGCGCGACAACATCCTCGGTCGTGGTGTCGGCGGCTGCCGAGACTCTGCTGAACGCGGAGAGCGCCGCCACAGGGCACACGCTGGACTATAAACGCATCATCGAGATGCCGATGGCCGGCCGAAATTTCCTCGATTTGGCGCTGCTTGGCGGAGGCGCAACCCCCCAGGGCGCCGGCTATTCCCCAGCCTCGAGCTGGACGGGCCGCGGCGGCATGAGCCTCTCGATCGCAGGTAACCGTGAATCGAACGTCAGCTTCCTGCTGAACGGCATCGAGACCCGTGCATCCCGCTTTGGCGCGACCAGTGTTCGTCCCTCGGTGGACGCGATTCAGGAGTTCCGCGTCCAGCGCAGCACGTTCGGCGCCGAGTTCGGCCGCAGCGCGGGAGTAGTCAATACCACGTTGCGATCGGGCACAAACGACCTGCACGTCACGATGTGGGAGTTCCACAACAACCCCCGTCTGAATGCCTACAGCTTTTTTGACAAGAGCAGCGGGAAGTTGCGTGAGAAATCGGCGTTTACCCGCAACAACTTCGGCGTCGCGACCGGCGGCCCGGTTGTGCTGCCCAAGGTGTACGACGGCCATGACCGCACGTTCTTCTTCTTCAACTACGAAGCATGGCGGCATGTGAGCCGCGGCAACTCCAGCGCGATCTTCCCATCACGCGCGCAACTCGGCGGCAATCTTGCGGACAACAGCGCCGGCACCGGCATCATGCCGACCGGCTCGGCGGACTGCGGCAAAACGCGGTGGTGCTACAACGTCCTGGATCCACTCACGAAGACCGATGCCACGAACGGGCTTCCGTTCGCTGGAAACGTGATCCCGGCCTCACGGCTGGACCCGATGACGCAGAAGATTATCCCGTTCACTCCCGAACCGAACGGCGCGGTCTATTCGTCTTCCGGCGGGCTGCTCTACAACACGATGAAGGTGGTCCGTTCAACCAACGACTGGGATCAGTACAACAGCCGGATCGACCACCAGATCAGCGACCGGCACATGGTGCACGGTAGCTTCTCCTGGAACGACGAGACGAAATTGAACGGGTCCATCCGCGCATTGGGTGGGGAAGGTTACCCGATCAACAACAAGCTGGTCACGATGACCGACACGTTCATTTTCTCGCCGTCAATCCTCAACGAGTTCCGCTTCGGATTCAACAAGAACAACGCGCTACGGGTGCCCGAGAGCGCCTACGGCGAGGATTATGCGAGCGGCTTGTTCGGGCTGAGGAACACAGCGAAGAATCCGGCCGTATTTGGACTTCCGCTGTTCAACATCAATGGATTCGGTTCGCTCGGCTCGCCGTCGGTAGCGTTGGGCTCCACGGACAAGAACTTCCAGTTCGTGGATAACCTGAGCATGACCCGCGGCCGGCACAACATCCGGACGGGCGTGCAGTACACGCGCATGGTGTACTACCAGACGACGAACGTCTCGGGCAATCCGACTTTTGGATTTGACGGCCGCTACAGCGGCAACAATTCCGTCGGACTTCCCGAGTTCCTGCTCGGTATGCCGATCTCGGCAACGGGTGCAATCGGCGATGCCTCGCAGGACATGAGGTCGAACTACTACGGCACGTATATCCAGGACGACTGGCGCGTCCATCCCGAACTAACCCTGAATTTCGGCATCCGTTACGAGTACGCCGCCGATCCGACGGAAATCGATAATCGCAGCATGTACTTCGACCCCAGCACCGCGAAGATGGTTATCGCAGGTCAGGGTGTCCGCCCCTCGATCGTCGATCCGGACCGGAACAACTTCGCGCCGCGCTTCGGTTTCGCCTACCGTCCGGGTTTCCTGAAGAACACGGTTCTCCGTGGCGGCATCGGGACATACTATTCGACGGACAACAGCAACGAACAGCAGTTCAAGATCAACGGCCCGCCTTTCTATCAGACGCAGACGCTGAGGGCCGAAGCCACCAGTACCAAAGCTCAGCCGACGATGTTCATGAAGGACATGCTGCCCACGTTCAACCTGGTGGGCAATCTGAGTCCCCAGACGCTGGACCGGACGAACCGCACGCCGTATCTGAACCAGTGGAGTTTCGGCATCCAGCGTTCCTTCGCAAACGACTGGCTCGCAGAGGTGGAGTATGCCGGCAGCACGGGCCAGAAATTGCCGCAGCGCCGAAACCTCAACATCGCTTCCTTGGACCCGACGGGAACGATCCCCGTGAAACAGCGGCAGCCGTTCCCTGCGTGGGAGACCATTCTGCTGGGCTACAACGGCGGTTGGTCAAGCTACAACGCGATGATCGCGAAGATCGAGAAGCGCTTCAGCGCGGGTTTCTCGGTGAGCGCGAGCTACACCTGGCAGAAGGCGCTCGACCTCGGCCACACGGACGAGGCATCCAGCATGTCCCAAGAGCAGAAGAAGTGGGACAAAGGCCACAGCGTTTTCGACGTTCCGCACCGGTTCGTGACCAGTTATTCGCTGGAGCTTCCGTTCGGCCGCGGCAAGGCACTGCTCTCCGGCATCCCTTCAGCACTTGACAAAGTGCTGGGCGGGTGGCAAATGAGCGGAATCGCGACCCTCTCAGCCGGGCAATTCCAGACCGTCGTTCTGGGTTATGACTGGCTGAACATCGGCGGTTACGGGAACGCGCGCCCGAACATAGTCGGAGACTACACGGAAGGCCGCGACCTGTCAAAGCAGGTCTGGCTTACCAAGAGCGCGTTCGCGCAGCCGGCCACCCGCGTTCAGGGTACCGAGGCGCGGACAGCGATCCAATTGCCGGGCTTTGCGAATTGGGACATGGGCATTTACAAAAACACCTCGATCGGGGAGCGTTTCAAGACGCAATTCCGTGTCGATATGTTCAATGCTCTCAACCATACGCAGTTCGGCGGTCCCGAGCTGAATATGTCGAGCAGTAATTTCGGCAAGATCTTCGGTCTGCGGAACGGGCCGCGCAATCTGCAGCTCGGACTGAAGCTCAACTTCTAAGCGTTCGGCGCCGGAAGCCGTCCGGTTTCCGGCCCGTGTACCCCAGGCCGCCCACGCTTGGGGTACACGGGGGCCGCGCGCGGGTGACCCGGCAAAACGGATGCCGAGATACCTGCGGCTATTAATCAACCGTTCGCAGACGGAACGTCGCCATGCGCACAATCGTTTTCGCGGGTGTTGCCCTGTTCGGGCTCTGCTTCGTGGCGACGGCCCAGACCGCCGGGCGACGCCCGGTTCCACCCCAACTCAAAGAAGTCATCGTGGTACACAAGACCCACTTCGACATCGGCTGTACCGATCTCGCCCGAGAAGTGCTCGAGCGCTACCGGACGTCAATGATCGATAAGGCGCTCGAGACAATCGACAACAGCAACGAACTGCCACCGGAGCACCGTTTCGCGTGGACGATTCCCGGTTGGCCGATGGCGCAAATTCTGTGGGAAGGGCAGACGCCCGAGCGGCGCCGGCGCGTCCTGGAAGCTTTCCGGTCCGGCGGATTTGTCACGCACGCGCTACCGTTCACGACCCACACGGAGTCCCTCGGGCTCGAAACGCTCGTGCGCGGTCTGGGATTCTCCTCGCGCCTGGCCCGGTCAGCGGGATTGCCGTTGGCCCGTGACGCGAAGATGACCGATGTGCCAAGCCACTCCTGGGGAATTGTACCCATCCTGAAACACGGCGGAGTGGATTTCCTGCACCTCGGCTGCAATCATATGTCCAGCAATCCGGACATCCCACACTTTGCAGCGCTGCCGGACCACCCCGAGTGGAAAGGGTATTCGCTGTTCTGGTGGGAAGGGCCCGACGGTTCCCGCCTGCTCACGATGTACTCCCGCGATTACGGGTCAAGCCTGGCCCCTCCGCCTGACTGGCCATACCGGACCTGGCTTGCGCTGATCCACACGGGGGACAACATCGGCCCTCCAGCGCCGGAGGCCGTCCGTAAGCTGATGAGCGACGCGAAGGAACAACTCCCGGGAGTACAGGTGCGGCTCGGCAGGCTTTCCGACTTCGCGGACGCAATCGTCAAGGAGAACCCGAAACTCCCGGTGGTCCGCGGCGACATGCCGGACACATGGATCTACGGCATCGGTTCATTGCCCGCGGAGACCGCGCTTTCACGGGTAACTCAACCCCGGATCGGTGCTCTCGAAGCGCTCGGCACTCTGAACCACTTCTGGGCAGGCGCGCCGCAGCCCTCAAACGTAGTGGCCGAAGCCTACGAGCAGGCGCTGCTCTATGGCGAACATACGTGGGGCTATGACGCGAAGAGATTCCCGCGGACTTACGGCGCCGCCTGGAGAGAAGATCGTGCTGCCGGCAAGTTCGCGCGGCTCGAGGAGTCATGGGCGGAGCACACCGCCTATGCCCGGCGATCGCATGATCTGACTGCCACGGGCCTGAACGCCAGTCTTACGGCGCTTTCACGGGCTGCTCGCGTGCGCGGCAGAAAAGTCGCGGTGTTTAACGCACTGCCATGGACCCGCGACGGCGTTGTTGAGGTTGCACACTCGGGCGCGGCGGTTTTGAGTCTGCGCGATGCCAGCACAGGGGACGTCGTTCCGGCGGAGGCGACTCCTGAGGGATTCCGCTTTCGTGCGCGCTCGGTGCCGTCGTTAGGCTACAGGACGTATTCAGTTATTGAAGAGAGTGGACAGGCAGGCACGGCCACGCAGGCCGCCGCAGATACGGCGCCGGTCCTGGAGAACGCTTACTTCCGGTTGAAACTCGACCCTGCGCGCGGTCCCATCTCATCGCTGCTCGATAAGAAGTCCGGCCTTGAATTGGTGGACGGCGACGCGGCGTCCGGATTTGGCCAATCCCTCTACGAGCGCTTCAGCATCGACGAGATGACGGCTTGGGTACAGGCGTACACGAAGCCCGTCAGCAAAGCAATCTGGGGCGACTTTGGGAAGCCGAACATGCCGTCCGCGACGGCGGCTCCGTACGAACTGCGCCCGACGGCGGACATGCAACTTACGGTGAGCCGTGGTCCCGTGGCAGATGTCGCAACGATGGCGTCTTCGCCCGGATCACCGGAAGGCCAGGTAAGGTTGCAATTCACCCTTTACCACGGCTTGCCATTTGTGGACGTCGCCTGGACTGTAAAGGGGAAGCTGCCTGAGCCGATGCCGGAAGCCGGGTGGCTGACTTTTCCATTCAAGGTGGAGAACGCGCGTTTCCTGCTGTCCCGTCCCGGGGGGACCATCGATCCCGCCAGCGACGTGGTCCGGGCCACGAATCACGACATCTACTGTCTGGATGGCGGCATGGCCGTCTTGAATCCGGCCGGAGGCGGGGTTGGGATCTGCCCGCTGGATAGTCCACTGGTGAGTCTAGACAGGCCGCGCCTCTGGAAGTATTCCAAAGAGTTCTCCGCGACGAAGCCGCACGTGTTCGTCAATCTGTACAACAACCTGTGGGGCGTCAACTTCGCCCAGTGGGTCAGCGGGTCGTGGACTTCGCGCGCGAGAATCTGGGCCATCAATAACTACGACAGCGCCTCCGGCCTGGTTGTGCCGGCGCAGGAGGCTCGGATGCCATTGCTCGGAGCTCTGGCGGACGGCGCACCCGGCAAGCTGAAGCCAGCGCGCACCGGGCTCAGTCTCTCCCGATCGGGCGTGCTGGTGACGGCCTTCGGCGCGAACCCGGACGGAGACGGCACGGTTCTGCGCCTGTGGGAACAGAGCGGACAAGACGGAGCGTGCCGCGTCTGTTTGCCACCCGAGATCAAGCCGGGCTCGGTCCAGCCAGTTGATCTCCGCGGGCGGCCGGCCGGTCAGCCGCTTCGGCGGAAGAACGGCTGCTTCGATGTGCAACTCAAGAAGAACGCGCCCATGAGCTTCGTGCTGACCGGGCAGCGGCGCGGAAACGGGACATATAAGGGGAAGGCGGCATGAGAATTAACATGAGACCAATCTGGGTTGCACTCTGGATGGCGGCCTCTGCCGCCGCTTTACCTGCGCAGGACGCCAAGCCGGCGTCGTCCTCGTGGGTGGATTCGCGCGCCGAGCGCGAGTGGCTGCTGCACCCGAAAGCGCTTCCGCACCGGGCGCCAGTAGACGCGGTGGCGGCCCGGAGCGGGTTCGCCCGTCCTCCGGCGGAATACGGCTCGATGCCGCTGTGGGTCTGGAATGACGAGCTTGAGTGGCCCCGGCTTCGGGAGCAGCTTCACCAGTTCAAAGCGCAGGGCATCGGCGGCGTGTTTGTTCACCCGCGACCCGGCTTGATGACGCCGTACATGAGCGAGAAATGGTGGGAAATGTGGACCCGCTCGCTCGAAGAAGGGAAGCGTCTCGGCCTGACGGTCAACATCTACGACGAGAACAGCTACCCCTCCGGGTTCGCGGGCGGCATGGTTCCTTCGCAGGCCCCGGAGACGGTTGCGCAGTTCATGCAACCGGAAGTGGACGTCGACTTCGACCAGATCCACTGGACCCGGACCGACAACATCGCGGTCTTCGCGATTGAGCGGGACGCCTCCGGCACGATCGTCGCAGCCCGCCCGGTGGAGAACAAGCTCGACTGGCCGAAGGGCGCACGAGCGATCGTGTTCCGCGCCAAGAAAATGCGCGGCAATCCGTGGTCCGGCGACTTCGCCTACATCGATGTTACGAATCCCCGAACGGCCCAGGTGTTCCTCGAAACGACGTTCGAGCCCTACCGCAAGCGCTACGGGAGCGAGTTCGGCAAGACAATCAAATGGATCTTCGACGACGAGGCGAACATCGCGACCGGCGGCGCCGAGATGGTCGGTCCTGTCCTGCCTTTCGGCTACAACACCGTGGCGGAGTTCCAGAAGCGCAACGGCTACGACCTGACCGAGCATCTGCCTTCGCTGTTTTGGGATCTGGGCGACTACCGCAAAGTGCGGTTCGACTACTGGCAGACGCTCCATGACCTGTGGAAAGAGAACTACGTCCGCGCGCTGTTCGCCTGGTGCGACAAGAACAACGTGCAGTTTACGGGTCATTGGCTGGAGCACGAATGGCCGTACCCCTATCTCTCTCCGGCCGATGCCTCTCTGTTCGCCTACATGCACATGCCGGGCATCGACATGCTGCGCAGCCACCAATTGTGGAGAGAGGGTGTCGACTCTCACATGCTCTTCACGATCAAGGAAGTCGCGAGCGTCGCACACCAGATGGGGAAGAGGGCTTTCGTCGAGGCGTACGGCGGCGCGGGATTCGACAGCACGTTTGAGTATTACAAGCGGATGGGCGATTGGCTGATCGTTCACGGCATCAACGCCGTGGACCAGCACCTGAGCTACAGCACCATCCGAGGAGCGCGCAAGCGGGACTACCCGCAAAGCTTCAGTGATGTGGCCGAATGGTGGGCGAACTACCGGCCCCACGGGGAGCACCTGCACCGGCTCAGCTACGCGCTGAGCCAAGGCGTGGCGCGGAACCGCGTCCTCGTGATTCCGGCAACGACAAGCGGGTTCCTTGCAGCTCGTCGCCACGGGCCACAGACGGAGTTGGAAAATCTGC
>DATMXS010000068.1:0-5718 GCA_035561355.1 Bryobacteraceae bacterium
AAGGCAGTTCCTGAGTGCGATGGGAGGCGGGGCGCTTGCCGCGGGAGCGCCCGCGAAGCGGCCCAACATCGTCATCATTCTTGCCGACGATCTCGGCTACTCCGACATCGGCTGCTTCGGTTCGGAAATCGAAACGCCGAATCTGGACAAGCTTGCAGCCCGCGGCGTGCGTTTCACGCAGATGTACAACACCGCACGCTGTTGCCCTTCCCGAGCCGCGCTGCTCACGGGCCTGTACCCGCACCAGGCCGGAGTCGGCCGGATGGTCCAGGATCAGAAACGGCCCGCCTATCGCGGCTTCCTCAACGAGAACTGCGTAACGATTGGCGAAGCGCTTCGCGCATCAGGCTATCGGACGCTGATGTCGGGCAAGTGGCACGTCGGCGAGGAGCGCCCGCACTGGCCCGTCGATCGCGGCTTCGACCGTTACTTCGGCCTGATCAGCGGGGCCAGCAGCTACTGGCAGATTGATCCCGGGCGCACACTCGCACTCGATGGAAACTCAATCAAGCCCGACCGGCCTGATTTCTACATGACGGACGCGTTCACCGATTATGCGGTCCGGTTTCTGGACGATCGCAAAGCCGGCCAGCCGTTCTTTCTGTACCTCGCCTACACCGCGCCGCACTGGCCGCTCCACGCTCCGTGGCGCGAGATCCGCAAGTACAGCGACGTTTACCGCCGCGGTTGGGACGAGTTGCGGGCGCACCGGCACAAGCGAATGATCGAACTGGGCGTGGTGGATCCGCGCTGGCCCCTGTCTCCCCGCGACCCCGAATCACAACCATGGTCTGCGGCGGAAGACCGCGACTGGGAAGCACGCCGGATGGCCGTCTACGCCGCCCAGGTGGACCGCATGGATCACGGCATCGGCCGCGTGTTGGACAAGCTCCAGCAGATGGGTGAGGCCGACAACACACTCGTGATCTTTCTCGCCGACAACGGCGCCTGCGCTGAGCGAATTGACCTGGGGTTCCGAAACCTTCAGGGAAAGGTGAAAACGGCGCAGGGTGAGGTCGTCGATTACGGCAACGTGCCGTCCATCTGGCCCGGTGCGGCGAACACGTTCGCGAGCTATGGGCTGTCCTGGGCCAACGCCAGCGACACGCCATTCCGCAGGTTCAAAGTTGATGTGCACGAGGGCGGCATCGCGACACCCTTCATCGCCGCGTGGGCGAGCGGCATCCGTGCGCGCGGGCGTGTCGTGCCGCAGGTGGGACATGTGATCGACCTGATGCCGACCTGTCTCGAGGTGGCGGGCGCGAAGTACCCGGAGAGTGTGGGCGGGCGGCCGATCACGCCTCTGGAGGGGCAATCGCTCGTCCCGGCGCTTCGTGGAGCGCCGTTCGCCCGTAAGGCTCCGCTGTTCTGGGAGCATTTCGGCAACCGTGCCGTGCGGGACGGGGATTGGAAGCTCGTGGCATCGAAAGGCGCTCCGTGGGAACTGTATAACCTGAGCGCGGACCGCACGGAACTGCACGATCTTGCGTCGAAGGAATCGAAGCGCGCCGCAACGCTTGCCGCCGAGTACGATCGGTGGGCTGAGCGTTGCGGCGTCCTCTCTGATGAAGAACTCCGGCCAGGTCGCTGATCTCTGTGTTCTTACCGGTTCCAGCCTTCGAGTTGAATCGACTGGTTGAGCTTGAAAGTGAGAATCGACTCTGCTGGAGCACGAACCGGCGCGTTGTCGGTCAGGACCTGGCCTGCCGCGCCCGCACCGGCGCCAGCGGCTGCTCCGATTGCGGCGCCCGTGCCACCGCCGGCGATGGCTCCGATCAGGCCGCCCAGCACTGCACCGCCGCCTACCATCGCAGCGGTCCTTCGGTTAGCACCTATCTGGCCCTCACTGTCCTTGTCCGTGACAGCCGAACTGACGGGGTAACGCCGACCGTTCACCGTAACAGACCGCAAGGCCAGTTCGAGGTCGGCAGACGACGTGGTGCCGCCGGTCTTAGATTCAACCACTGCCATCTCAACCTTGGCGCCAGTCGGCACCAGCGTCTCGCCTTGCGAGTTCATGATTGGCTGAGCCACGGTTCCGGCGTAAATCTGGCCCGCCTTGGCTGTGTCCGAGCTGATCTCCTGGTCGGTGCGAATCGAAATGCTGGTTCCAGCGGGAACGACGTTCGGAGCTGCAGAAGCGCTGGTGACCACTGCGCCCCTCGGGGCGCCTACATCAGCTTGTCGCTGGGCGCAACCCACAACAAATAGAGAGCAAACGCTCAAGAGCGCAATTCCGGTGTTTCTCATAGGTATCCCCCTGCGTATGGCCAAAGCAATCATCACACCAGCGCCGCAAGCTCTCCTGCCATCAAGCACTTAGAGGATCCGAGAACAGAATCGAGAGGCAGTTTTTACAGAGCCGTGTAAGTCACGGTCGGCAGCAAATAGGCGAAATTGTGTGCTCCGGCGTCTGACAGGGAGCATGAGAAGCGCCCGGATGCGCCGCCGCCACCGGAAAGGCGATGCCTGAGTTATGATTTCAGTCCAGCCGCTGATCATGAGCCAGATCGTACGAATCTTCGAAATCAACCGGATGCTGCGGCGCAAGCGGCCTCCGGCCAAACGCGAAATGCTCGAGGAACTCGAGACCTCCGAGGCTACCCTCAAGCGGGATCTCGACTTGATGCGCGACCAGTTGCACGCGCCGATCGTGTACGACCGCGAGGCCGGCGGGTACCGTTATACCGACGATTTCGACCTTCCTGGGCTCTGGTTCAAGCAGGACGAGTTATACGCGCTGATTCTGATGCACGGTCTCATCGATCAACTTCAGCCGGGCTTTCTTCAAGACCAGTTGAAGCCGTTCGAAGCGAAACTGCGGGCACTCGTGGAGGCGCCGGCCGGCATCCAGATGTTGCTGAGCCGGGTTCGCATGGTGGGCACGCCGCTCCGGCCTGTGGACCCTGCGCGCTTTCAGGCGGTTTGCCAGGCCACGCTGGAACGGCGGCAGATCCGGGTTCGCTACTTCAGCCGGGGCCGCGGCGCCGAGGGTGAGCGCACGCTCTCACCACAAACGCTGATTTACTACCGCGGCAACTGGTACCTGGACGCGTGGTGCCACCGCAACGATGCGGTGCAGCGATTTTCAGTGGACGCGATGCGTGGCCTGCAGGTGCTGGAGGCGGCCGCATTTGAACCGCCGGAGGAAACGTCCGCGGCATCAGAGACGGCCGGGTACGGAATTTTCGGCGGGCCTGCGTGCGAACTGGCCGTACTCCGCTTCGATTCGACGGCTGCACGGTGGGTAGGCGAAGAGGAGTGGCATCCGAAGCAGCGCATCGTCGAGTTGCCGGAGGGCGGGATTAACCTCGAAGTTCCATACAGCCACCCGCAGGAGATCATGATGGACATCCTGCGGCACGGGCCGCGCGTTGAAGTGGTGGGTCCGCCATCGCTGCGGAGCGCGGTTGCGGAGGCGCATCGCCACGCTGCCGCGCTGTATGACGCGCCGAAACGCTCGGCCGGGACTGCCCGGCGCAAGGACGATTCTTCGGCGGCGGGCGCACTCTGATAGCAGAATCTTCACGGCAAGCTCACTCTGTGAGCCAGCCCGCACTGCACTATACGTTCTGAAAGGCAAACATGCGTCTCCTGCATTCGGCGGACTGGCAAATCGGCATGCGCGCGGCGTTCCTGGGCGAACGCGCGCCACTCGCTCGCATGGCGCGCCTCGAAGCGGCGCGGCGTGTTGTGGAGATCGCGCGGCGCGAGCGCGTCGACTTTGCTCTGGTCGCTGGAGACACGTTCGAAGACAATGGCGTCCAGCGTGTGACGATTCGCGAGACGGCGCGAATTCTGGGCGAAGCGCCGTGTCCGGTGTACGTCATTCCCGGCAACCATGACCCCGCCATACCGGGGTCCGTTTGGGAAGACGTCGCGTGGCGGGAGTGCTCCAATATCCACCTCCTGCTTGAACCGCGGCCGGTGGCCGTTCCCGGCGGAACGCTCTTTCCCTGCCCGGTCCGCGAACGCTGGTCGAATGCGGACCCGACTGCGTGGGTCGCCAGCGCGGCGAAGAGCGACGGGATCCGGATCGGGATGGCGCACGGCAGCGTGGAAGCGGCTGCGGTGCAGGACCAGACCCATCCGATTCCGCGTGATGCGGCCGGGCGGCTCGGCCTGGACTATCTCGCGCTCGGGCACTTCCATTCCACTGCGACCTACCCCGGTGGGGACGGCGCGGTGCGCATGGCTTACTCCGGCACACACGAGACTACGCGCTTCGGGGAACGCGATAGCGGGAACGTGCTGATCATTGACATCGCGGGCCGAGGCGCGCCGCCCGTGATTTCGGCGCAGCGTACCGGCGGCCTCCGGTGGCTCCAGCTTCGGGCTGCCATCGGCCAACCGGGCGAGCTCCGGGCGTTGCTGGAACAAATTGAGGCGATCTCCGAACCCGAACGGGCGCTGGTGGAGTGCATCGCGACCGGCACGCTGTTCGCATCGGAGTACGACGTGGCAGGTCGTGTACTGGAGGCGCTGGAAGGCCGGTTCCTTTACGGCCGCGGCGAATTGGGCGCGCTCCGCCGCGAGGACGTCCCCCCCGCGTGGGTGGAGCAGCTTCCCGAAGGCTATCTCCGTGAGGCGGCCCGGGACCTGCTGTCGCAATCGCGCGGTGAGGCCCCCAACCCGGTTTCGACGGCGGCCTTGCGCGATTTCGCACGCATTTGGGAGGAGGTGGGGCGATGATCCTCCACGAGATTACGGTAGAGAACTTCAGGGGCTATCGCGCGCCGGTCACGGTTAAGCTCGATGGCGGGTCGCCAGCCGTCGTTCGGGGCAGGAACGGCTCGGGAAAATCGACGCTGCTGGAAGCGGCTGTGCGGGTGCTTGCGGACCGTCACGACGTCGGCGGGAAAGAAGCCGCGCGCATCCGCCCGCGTGGCACCACGCTCGCTCCGCGCATCGCACTCGTCTTCGAGCACGGGGGCGAGGTGTATCGGATCACCAAGCAGTTCCTCGATTCGCCGTCTGCACGGCTGGAGAAGTGTTCCGGAAACAAGTTCGAACTGCTGGATGAAGGCAAGGCGGCGGACCAGCGCTTGCGTGAGATACTGCGCAGCGATGCGGCGGGCCGGGGGCTCGCGGGAACCGAGGAAACCGGAATTCTCCAGGCGCTGTGCTGCCCGCAGGGTGGACTCGCGCTGCCTGGGCTCACGGGAAAGGTGCTCGAAGACATCCGCGCGATGCTCGGGGCACAGCTTGCAGGCCCGCGCGGGGCGGCTTTCGAGACTGAGGTCGCGAAGAAGTACAGCAAGGCTTGGTCCGGGAAGGGGCCGCGGAAGAGCGAAGCGATCCACGGTCTGCGTGCGGAACTGGCGAAGGCGAGCGAAGAGGCGGAGCGTTGCCGCGCCGGACTCGCGCAAGTCGAGCGATACGAGAAGACTGCGGCGAAGGAGCGCAGCCGGCACGCCGGGCTGCTGGCTGAGTTGCGCAACGTCGACATCGATCTCATCAAAGCCGATGAGGACGCCGGCCGCGTCACGGCGCTGCACGCGAAACGGCAACTGGCGGACAGCCGCAGGAAGCTTGCCGATGCCGAGTACCGCCGCATCGCGGATGTGATCCGGCGTATCGGCATAGCGAACGAGAGCAAGCGAAAGCTTGCGGAGATCCGGCCCGAACTGACCGCGGCTGTAGATGCGGCCCGCGCCGGCCTCGAAGCCGCAAAAGAGAACGCTGCCGCGGCACTCGTCCGGCTGAACGCTGCCGCAG
>DATMXS010000069.1:0-5461 GCA_035561355.1 Bryobacteraceae bacterium
GCCAGGCCCGACTTGATCCTGACCCGCGACTTCGGCACTCCGTAGTGCGCGGCAACTCGCATCACGAGTTCCTCGTTCGCCTTCCCCTCCACGGGCGGCGACTTCAAGAACGCCGTAAGCCCGCCGTCCGGCCCGGCCTCGACGCGCGGCTGCTTCGAATTGGGTTTCACACGGACAGACACGAGCATGTCTCTGTGATTAGAATACGGCGTTATCCCAATGTCCGCAGACGTACGACGCGGGCGATGGCGGCGTGGTGTTTGGTAGCTCGCAGAGGGCAGGGTGCACTCGGGCATTCCGGGGCCACAATCAACGGACCGTCGTAGCTAATTTTGCCTCCTAGCCTTCTGCATTCTGGCTTCTGCCCCTGCCTTCTCGTTCTCGATACAATCGATATTTCAATGACCAAAGATCAGATTCTCTCGTTCATCAAAGACGTCGGCATCGTTCCGGTGATTCGGGCGACCAGCGCCGAAGCGGCAGTCAGGGCGGTGGAAGCGATCTACCTGGGCGGCATCCGGGCAGCCGAGATCACGATGACGGTGCCGGGCGCGCTGAAGGCTCTCGAGAAGAGCGCCGATGCGTACGGCGACAAGCTCGTGCTCGGGGCGGGTACGGTGCTGGATGCAGCGACGGCGCGGGCGTGCATGCTGGCAGGCGCGGAGTTCTTCGTCTGTCCGAGCTTGAAACTCGAGACCATCGAGATGGCCCGCCGTTACTCGAAGCCGATCATGCCGGGCGCACTCACGCCGACCGAAGTCCTGACGGCGTGGGAAGCGGGCGCGGACATCGTGAAAGTATTCCCGTGCGGCAACATGGGCGGGGCGAAGTATATCAAAGCCCTGCGCGCACCGTTCCCGCAGATCGAGATGATCCCGACCGGCGGCGTGAACCTCGAGACAGCAGGCGACTTCCTGAAAGCGGGCGCCTGCGCCATCGCAGTCGGCGCCGAACTGGTGGACGCCAAGGCCATCAAGGAAGGCCGGCTGGACATCATCGAAGACAAAGCCAAGCAGTACCTGGCCGCAGTCGCCAAGGCTCGGAGCGAGATGAAGGCAGCCGCGGCCGCGTAGACGCTTCCAGCCTGAGCGTCAGCGCCGGCTCTCAGAATCAACGGCCGCCGGACGGGGACATGGCTCTGCCTGTCCCCTCCGGGCTCCGGCTACCCCGCCCGTAGTCTTGATAAACGGCAGCCTCAGCACTCCCCAAACCGCCTCGAAAATGATCGGCCAGTTCATCTTCGAAACGCCCACACGGCGCTCATAGAAGATGATGGGTTCTTCCGCGATTCGAAAGCCGCGCTTGTGGGCTCGGTACGTCATCTCGACCTGGAAGACGTAGCCGGAGGCGAACACTCGGCTGGAGAGGATTGCCCGTAGGGCAGGGGCTCGCCAGCACTTGAAGCCGCCTGTCGGATCAGTGTACGGCATTCGGGTGATGAACTGGACGTACTTGCTGGCCAGCTTGCTCATGACCAGGCGTTTGAAATCCCAGTTCACTACGTTGATGCCTTGGATGTAGCGGGACCCCAGTACGACATCGCTGTCCGCGATGTGATCCAGCAGGGCCGGCAGGTAGGCCGGGTCGTGTGAGAGGTCGCAGTCCATCTGGACGATCACGTCGTAGTCCAACGTCAGCGCCTTTGAGAATCCGGCGATGTAGGCACGTCCGAGGCCCTCTTTTCGTTCGCGGTGGAGAACGGAGAGACGCCCGCGCCAGTCGCCGGCTAGCTCGTCGGCGATCTGTCCGGTGCCGTCCGGCGAGTTGTCATCGACGATGAGAATGTCCAGATCGGCATGGGCCGTCAGGATCCGGGTGACGATCTTGTCGATGTTGGTCCGCTCGTTGTACGTGGGGATGACGACAATGGCGCGCATGCCGGGACGATCAGAATACCCGATGCGGGCGATGGGCGAAAGATGCTTTTGGTAAACTCAGGTTTCGGCTGGAATTATGCCCATCAGCAAGGAATTGCTCGAGATTCTGGTTTGCCCGCTTGACAAGGCTCCGGTGGAGATGAAACCGGATCAAAGCGGGCTGAAGTGTACCCAGTGCAAGCGCGTTTACCCGATTCGGGACGACATCCCGGTGATGCTCATCGATGAAGCGAAAATAGAAGAGGAGTGAGCGTCATCGAGCAGTTGGGCCGCGGCGCGCGTGTGGCGGTCGTCCGCCTCCGCTCGCTCGGCGACTGCGTGCTCACGACGCCCGCGCTGGCACTGCTCAAGCAGAGCCGGCCGGACCTTGAGATTGCCGTCGCGGTTGAGGGGCGCTTCGCCGCCGTGTTTGAGGGCAATCCGGACGTTGCCGCGCTGCTGGAGCCGGATATCGGAGCGGCACGGCGCTGGCGGCCGGAGTTGTGCCTCAACCTGCACGGCGGAACGCGGTCGATGTGGATGACGGCGCTCTCCGGAGCGCATTTCCGGGCAGGGTTTGCGCACCACCGTTACGCGTGGCTGTACAACGCGCGCATCCCCACCGCGCAGGAAGTGCTCGGAGTCTCACGGAAGGTTCATACGGCTGAACACCTGGCCAGCGCAGCCTTCTGGCTCGGCGCCGCACGCGCGGAGATCCCGCGTGCCAGGCTGTTCACAGATGCGCCGGTAGAGGATACGGGCCGGTACGCCGTGCTGCACGCGATGGCTTCGACGCCGGAAAAGACCTGGCCGGCCGAGCGCTTCGGCGCTGTGGCCCAGCATTTGAGCCAGATGCGGATCGAGCCGGTCTTCATCGCAGGGCCCGGTGAGGACGTAACGGCATTCGCCGAGTACAACGTGGTGCTGGGCGCTCCGCTGGTCGAGGTCAAGGCACTGCTTGCGGGCGCTGCCCTGTTCATCGGGAACGACTCGGGGCCGGCCCACATGGCTGCCGCGTTCGGCATCCCGAGTGTGGTCATCTTTGCCGCGTCGGACCCGGTCGTCTGGGCGCCGTGGCGAACGCAGGCCGAAGTGCTCGTAGTGCGGCACGGGATCGGAAAGCTACAGGTGAAAGAAGTGATGCAGGCCGTCGAACGGCTCAAGGTGGCCGCGTGAAGGAAGCCTTCCGGCTGATCCGGTACTCCACGCCGTACTGGTATGCGCTCGGCGGAGCCGTGCTGCTGATGGCGGTCGCGGGCGCTACGGACGCCATGGTTCCGCTGCTTGTCGGCCCGGTGTTCTCGCGCGTGCTGAATCCCGCTTCGGCCGATGTTCCGGTGAAGCTCTTTACGATCCCCGGGCTCAACTATACGATCTACCTGGCGCAACTGGTCCCGAGTTGGATCCACAACGTCTGGACGATGATCGCCTGGGCGATTCTCGCGACCTTCCTCACCAAGGGGGTCACGGACTACGCCGCCAATTACCTGACCAACTACGCCGGCCTCTCCGCTGTTACGGATCTGCGCCAGCGCGTGTTCGACAAGGTGGTCCGGCAGGGCGCGCAGTTCTTCGAGACGCACGCGACCGGGAAGCTGATGTCGTCCATCATGAACGATGTCGACAAGATCCAGGTGGCGGTCTCGCACATGCTCGCGGACTGGTTCCGGCAGGTCTTTTCGGCGATATTCCTGCTATTTGTCGTCATCGCGACAGACTGGCGGCTCGCGCTGGTGAGCGTGACTCTGTTCCCATTCGTCCTGGTGCCGACGGCGCGCATCGGGCGGCGCATCCGGCGGGTGACGCGATCGGCTCAGGATCAGCAGGCCGAGGTGAACCAGATCCTCCAGGAGGCGCTGAGCGGGCACGAGGTCGTAAAGGCGTTCGGCAGCGAAGGGTACGAGTCGAAGCGGTTCCGAGGCGCGGCGCGGCGGCTGCGGTCGGCGAATCTGAAGTACATCGCACACCAGGCGCTTGCCTCGCCCATGATTGAGTTCTTCGCCGCGTTCACCATCGTCGGGCTGCTTCACTATGCGCGCGAACAGATCAAAGCGGGACAGATGACCACTGAGGGCTTCATCACGTTCATCTTCGCGCTGCTGATGCTGTACCAACCCGTGAAGCGGCTTACGGGCATTCACAACATCTTCCAGCAGGCAATCGGCGCGTCCGAGCGGGTCTTCGAGTACCTGGACACGCCGGACGATATACAGTCCACGCCGGGAGCCCCACGGTTGGAGCGGTTTGAGAAGGGCATCGTGTTCGAGGGCGTCTCCTTCCGTTACCCGACGTCGATGAACGGCTACGTGCTGAAGAACATCGAGCTGGAAGTGAAGGCCGGCGAAGTGGTGGCGCTGGTAGGCCCGAGCGGGGCGGGGAAGACGTCACTGGTTAAACTGGCACCGCGGTTCTACGATCCCACGGAAGGGCGAGTGTTGATCGACGGCCGCGACTTGCGCGAACTGGACCTGAAGAGTGTCCGCGAGAAGATCGGCATAGTAGCGCAGGATACGTTCCTGTTCAATGACACCGTCGCGAACAACATTCGCTACGGTAGCCCGGACGCTCCGATTGACGCGGTGCGCGAAGCGGCCCGGAATGCGCTCGCTGACGAGTTCATCGAGGCGCTTCCCGAAGGGTACGACACCATTATTGGCGAGCGCGGAGTGAAGCTCAGCGGCGGGCAGCGGCAGCGGCTGGCGATCGCGCGCGCACTTGTGAAGAACGCGCCGATTCTGATTCTCGACGAAGCCACTTCCCATCTGGATAGCGAATCGGAGATGCTGGTCCAACGGGCGCTCGCGAACCTGATTGCGGGGCGCACGGTCATTGTGATCGCCCACCGGCTCTCTACGGTGCGGCGGGCTGACAAGATCGTGGTGCTCGACCAGGGCCGCGTGTGCGAGATCGGGACTCACGAAGAACTGGTCAGCGGCGGCGGTATTTACCAGCGGTTGCACAGTTTGCAGTTTGTGGACGTGGAGGCGGCTGAAGCATGAGTGCGCGCAGCATGACAGGATACGCCCGGGCCAGAAAGGCCGATGGCGCCTACGACGTGACGTTGAGCGTGAAGAGTGTGAACCACCGGGGTCTGGACATTCACTTCCGCATGCCCCCGGAGCTCGACCCGTTTGAACCGGCGCTGCGAGGCGCGGCCAAGCGGAGTGTCGCCCGCGGCCACCTTCAGGTTCAGGTGAAGTACACGACTACGGCGGACGCGGTTCCCGCGCTGGTGAACGAAGCCATGCTCGGCGCGTACATGGATGCTTTTCGACGCATGTCCGCAGTTCACGGCCTGACCGGCGAACCGGACCTGAATTCTGCGTTTCGGATTCCCGGCATGTTCGACACCTCAGAAGGCGAGCCCGACGCCGCGCTCGAAGCGCTGCTGGTCGCCGCTTTCGACGAGGCAGTTTCGGGACTGAACACGTTTCGCGAGCGGGAAGGCCGGGAAATCGTATCGGACATGCGCGCGCGGACCAAGGTAATTCTGGACCTTGCCCGCCGCATTGATACGATGCGCGGCCGGGCAACGACGGAGTTTCAATCGCGCCTCACGGAAAAGCTCGCCGAGTTGCTGAAGAACTCGACGCTCGACCCACAGC
>DATMXS010000070.1:0-5294 GCA_035561355.1 Bryobacteraceae bacterium
CGGCCATGGCGCTCACTTGGCGTTTCCTGGCTCCCCTCGGATCAAACGGTGATCTTCAATTCCGGCCCCATGGAAAAGGCGGGCCGTTTGCGGTTGGCAATGAGTTCTTTCTGCTCGAGCATCGCCGTCGCGAGCAGCGGCATCGCGATGGTGGAATCGCAATGGCACGTCACCATGTTGGCGGTTTTGGAAATCTTGCCCCAACTCTGCGCCTCTTCGAAAGTGCAGCCGGAGAGGCCGCCCCAATGCGGCGAATCGGTCACCACCTGAATGGCATACTTGTGTCCCTCGGCGTCTTCCTTCATCACCAGCAGCGTCACCTCGGTCTGCTGGATGAAGTTCTTAGGCGTTCCCCCGCCGAAGTAGATCACGCCCGTAGCCTTGGACTCAGCGGCAATCCGGGCGGTCTCAAGCACGTCGCCGACCACGTCGAACATGAGCTGGTTGCCGCCATGATACCGGTTCGTCGCCAGGCCTATTCCGATTGAGCTATCACCCACCGCGGGGCAGTAGAGTGGAACGCCCGCCTTCGCAGCCGCGCTCACAACCCCGTCTTCCTTCGCGTTCTTCGCCAGCTCCAGCCCGAGCAGGTGGAGAAACTCGCGGGTCGTGTAGGGCCGCGACTGGTCAAGAGTCGCGCCAAAGGCTCCGATCCACAGGTCGTGCTCACGGAACTTTTCTTCGTCCGCGTAAACGTCATACATGCGGTCAACCATGTTGTCGGCGAGCATGACGTCGTCCACGTGGGGCGAGCCCTGGTAGTGATAATTGCCGCGCGTTTCGTGAATGTCGTGGAAGAAATTCGCGCCGGTGGACACCAGGCAGTCGATCAGCCGGTTCTCGATCATGCGAACCACGATCCGGCGCATTCCAGCCGGAACCATGGCGCCCGACATGCCCATGATGATGGTGCATTCGTCGCCGAGCATCTTCTTCCAAACGTCGAACGCGGTGCCGAGGTTGCGGCCTTGAAAAGCCGTGCCCTGCATGCGCTCGAGCACGCCGGAAACGCTACTCGATTCGGCCGGATCAAAGGGACGGGTGGGTACGGAGAGGAGTTGTTTCTTAGTCACGTCTCTGTTGCATCTTACTGCAACCGGAGCCGGGTTTTCTCGTTGCGGCTGCCGACAAGCTCATCGAAGATCGCGAGCACCTGCTTGCGGTATCGATAGACGCGTTCGAGCGACTGCCGGAACTCGGGCTCGTGGTACCGGGGCGAACTGAGCCACTTCTGAAGCAGCGGCCGCGGAATGTCGATATCCTGCCGCAGCATGTCAGGCGAATGGCCCCGCAGAAAGAGGCCGTAGAACATTGCAGCCTCCTTTTGGGGAGCGAAGGGATCGAAATCGTTCCTGCCCGGCATAGCACCCTCGTCTGCTGGTCTCTGAGAGGACCCGAGAAACTAGCAGTATAAACACGTCCCGGCGGAGGTTCAAGTCCGGTTAACCGCCCGGGCACTTTCCTATGGGGAAAGCGTATACCTCATTCGACGCACCGGTGATCGGCGGAGTTCTTAAAATTGTTGCCGGACGCGAACGAACTGCCCTCCACCACGAAACGGAGCGGCCAGTCGGCACAAAGCGTGACGCCAATCCGCGGCGTGGTAAGCACCCTGAAGCTATTATCGCCCAGCCGCTGGCGGACCGTAATAGGCCCTTTCGTGAGGTCCGCACCGTACTGATCGCGGTTGATCCCGAGCGCGCGGGTCAGCTTGGCAGGTCCGGAGGCGAGATCCCTCAGACGTCTCGCGGCGGGGCGCCGGCTTCGCATCAGGGGGATGCCGGCAAGTGGCTCCAGGGCGCGGATAAGGACACACCCGGCCTTGCCCTCCGGTTCCGTCACGAAATTGAGGCATTCGTACATGCCGTAAATGAGGTAAACGTAAGCGTGCCCCGGAGGCCCGAAGAGGACGCGGGTACGCGGGGTGATGCCGCGCGAAGCGTGAGCCGCGAGGTCGTCGAGGCCGAGGTACGCCTCCGCTTCAACGATCCGGCCGGCCGCGTCGCCGTGAACGAGCACGGTGCCCAGCACGTCCTTCGCGACACTCGCAGCCGGGCGGTTGTAGAACTCGCGCGGCAGCACGGGCAGGACTTCTATGGCGCTCCAGGAAACGCGGTCGGTCCATTGCGCGGCGTGAGGGGTGGGGTCCACAATGGAATGCTACCGAACTGAGGTTGGGTGCGTTTGGTTGAGGCACAGGGAGCAATGGCGTGCGCCTGTTCGTGGCGGTAGACATCCCGGAGGACATCCTCGCGACGCTCGATGCGCTGATCGCGCGCCTGCGGCCGTCTGCGCGCATTCAATGGAGCCCCGCGCACAACCTTCACATCACCACCAAGTTCATCGGCGAGTGGCCGGAGGACCGGATCGGCGAGGTGGACGCCACCCTGCGGAGGCTCACCCCCAGGGCTCCAATGCCAATCTCGATCCGCGGCCTGGGATTCTTTCCGAATCCGCGTGCGCCACGCGTGTTCTGGGCGGGCGTGGAAGCGCCCCCGGGGCTTGTTGAACTGGCCGGCGAGACTGACCGGGCACTGGCCTCGCTCGGCATCGAATCCGAACGGCGAGCCTATGCGCCCCACCTGACGCTTGCCCGCATCAAAGAGCCCGTGCCCCTCGGGTCGCTCCATCAGGCGATCTCCGAGCTGCCCTCGACCGATTTCGGCTCGTTCACGGCGGACCGGTTTCATCTGTACCGGAGCCAGCTCCAGCGGGGCGGCTCGGTCTACACCAAGATGTCGGAGTACGTGCTCGCATGAACGGCTGGATCGCGATTCTGGCGGCGTACCTGATCGGGGGCATTCCGTTCGGCTACCTCCTGGTGCGGCTGAAGACGGGCGAGGACGTTCGCGCGAAGGGCAGCGGTAACATCGGCGCGACGAATGTCATGCGGACTACCGGGCGGAGCCTTGGAACGCTCACGCTCGCGCTTGACATCGCGAAGGGCTTCCTCGCGGTCTGGCTCGCTGGCATGATCACGGGAGGCGCGATCGAGTGGACCAGCGCCGCCGCAGCGGCCGTGATGATCGGGCACGCATTCCCGGTGTTCCTGAGGTTCCATGGCGGCAAGGCTGTGGCAAGCTTTCTGGGCGCCTTCCTGTATCTGGCCCCGCTTGCTGTGCTCGCGACCGTGACCGTCTTCGTAGTTGTGGTCTGGCGCACCCGCTACGTCTCGTTGGGATCGATCCTGGGTGCGGCGGCGTTTCCGCTCGCCGTCTGGCTGATCCTGCACCCTCCCGCTCCGCTCCTTCTCTCGGCTGCGTTCGGAGGGCTTCTGGTGATCGCGCGCCATCACGGGAATATCGCGCGCCTGCGGGCCGGGAAAGAGAACAAGCTGGGAGGAAGAAGGTCCTGAAGAGGCTCGCGATTATCGGGGGAGGAAGCTGGGGGACGGCGCTGGCCATCGCTCTTGCACCGCGCTTTGAAGGAGTGCGGCTATGGGTTTTCGAAGAGGACCTCGCGGCGCGGATGCGGCAGGGGCGGGAGAACGAAGTGTTTCTACCCGGGTTCAGGCTGCCGGAAAACGTCGCGGTGGAGAATTCCCTGCCCGAGGCGCTCGATGGCGCGGAGATCGTCCTCAGCGTAACGCCATCGCACGTGACGCGCGCGGTATACGAGTGCATGGCGCCGCTGCTCGCGCCATCTATGCTGTTCGTCAGCGCGACGAAAGGCATCGAGAGGGCAACGCTGCTCCGCATGACCGAGGTGATCCGGGACGTGCTGCGACCGCGCTTCGACGCCCGCGTGGCAGCACTCTCAGGACCCACTTTCGCGCGTGAAGTGGCCCGCGGCGAGCCGACAGCGCTGGTTGCCGCAAGTCCGGACGAAGCCCTGTGCCGGGCGGTCCAGATTGCCTTTTCGGGTCCGAGTTTTCGGGTCTATACGAATGCTGATCCTGTTGGCGTCGAGTTGGCCGCATCACTCAAGAACGTCGTCGCGATCGGCGCCGGTGTCTGCACGGGCCTCGGCTTGGGGAACAACACACTCGCGGCCCTGATCACGCGCGGGCTGGCGGAGATCACCCGGCTGGCCGTGGCGCGGGGAGGGCAGCCGCTCACGCTCGCCGGACTCGCCGGGCTGGGCGACCTTGTGCTGACGTGCACGGGCGAATTGAGCCGCAACCGGCAGGTCGGAATCGAACTGGGCCATGGACGAACTCTCCAGGACATCACGGGATCAATGCGAATGGTCGCCGAGGGAGTGAAGACGACCTACGCGGCGGTCGAACTAGCCTCGCGTACCGGCGTCGAGATGCCGATCACCGCCAAAGTCGAGACGATCCTCGACGGCCGGCAATCCCCGCAAGAAGCGATCCGCGACCTGATGGAACGGTCCCTCAAGGGCGAGCGCTGAACGGCGCCACGGTTCGCGAGTTTGCTCGGCGCAACTCTTGCCACGAAGCCGGGTTCCTACTGATATGGTGGTTGCGGCGGCCATGGAGCCTGACGCCGAACTGATGCTGCGCGTGAAGGCGGGCGATAGCGCCAGCTTCGCGCGCCTGCTGGACCGCCACCGCGTCCCGGTTATTCATTTTCTCTACCGCATGGTCCATAACCAGGCCGTTGCCGAGGAACTGGCACAGGAGGTATTCCTGCGCGTCTACCGGGCGGGCGCAAGCTATGAGCCGAATGCGAAGTTCACCACGTGGCTCTTCCGCATCGCAACCAATCTGGCTTTGAACTCGCTCCGAAACGCGAAAAATGAGAAGGCTCAGGAGAGCCTCGACGAGAAAATAGACGACGCGCCCGTGCGGCAGGTGGCGGACGGCTCGCCAACGGTGGAGCAGCATTTGCTGGATCGCGCACGCCGCGACGAAGTCCGTCGTGCGATTGCTGAGTTGCCGCCGAAGCAGCGTGCGGCGGTCCTGATGCACAAGTACGAGGAGATGGAGTACAGCCAGATCGCCGGGGCGTTGGGCTGCTCGGAATCGGCTCTCAAGTCGTTGTTGTTCCGGGCATATGAGACGCTACGGTCGCGCCTCGCCCATATGGCGTGAAGGAGGGAGACATGAACTGCCCGATCGATAGGGAACCGGAAATCCTGATCGCGTACTGCGCCTCACAGCTCCCGGTCAAGGAGGCGGCGGCAGTGGAGTTGCACGTTCGCGAGTGTCCGGAGTGCGAACGCTTCGTGCGCGGGCAAACCGCGGCCTGGAACAGGCTCGACGAGTTCAGCGCTCCGCCGGTCTCGGACAGTTTCGACCGCAAGCTGTGGGCCCGCATCGCGGCTGAAGACGGTCCGCGGCGGTGGTGGCGTCTCCCGCTCTGGAAGCCGGTGCTCTCGGTCGCACTAGC
>DATMXS010000071.1:0-14605 GCA_035561355.1 Bryobacteraceae bacterium
CGGCGGTTAGCCTGGTGCGGGATCAGGCACGCGATCTCGTTCGGCTTGATGCCGTTGCGGTCTAACAGGTCGCGGCAGACCTCGTACATGCGCCGCACCGCGAACTTGTAGACCTGCTGGCCCTCCTGGTGCACGTAGTGCTCACGGTTCTGCACGGTTTCGAGAGAAGCCGGCTTGCGGCTGCCGCCCGCAGGCATGTACAGGTACTGTCCTCCCGAGCCGTCAACTTCCTGGATATAGTCGATCAGGCCGTACTGGTCATCCTCGCTCGCTTCGACAATCATCGCGCCGGCGCCGTCGCCGAACAGGATGCAAGTGGAACGGTCCTTGTAGTCGATAATCCGGGACATCGTGTCGGCGCCGATCACCATCACTTTCTTGTGGGCGCCAGACGCGACGAGTTGGGAAGCGGTCGTCAGGCCGTAGAGGAAACTGCAGCACGCCGCGATCATATCGAAGCCCCAGACGTGCTTTGCCCCGAGCCCGTGCTGTACGATGCAGGCCGTGGACGGGAACATCATGTCAGGCGTAACAGTGCTGACGATGATCGCTTCCAGGTCCGATGCATCGATACCGCGTTCGGCGAGGGCCTGTTTGGCGGCTTCAATCGCGAGGTCCGAGGTTGCTACCTCCGGAGCGGCGATGTGGCGCTCTGAGATGCCAGTCCGTTCCAGTATCCATTCATTCGATGTCTCGACCATCTTTTCGAGTTCGAAGTTGTCCAGGATCCTGGGTGGGACGTAGCAGCCGACAGCGCTGATCTTGGGTCTAGGCACGAATCCTCCGTATGAGAACGTAACTGTCAATTGTATGAAAACGCGAGCATCCCTGCGCGGGCCTGCTATGTTGGAGGAGCAGAGAACCAATGGCTGTACAAGACGCGCTGCTGTTTGAGACTCCTGAACAGATTTACGCCCGTGTTTTCCATGACTTGCGGCCGCGGACGGCGATACCCAGTGTCACGGTGGAGTTCCGGCCTTTTGCGAATCCGGACAGCACCGCCCGGCTCGAAAGCGGCGAGATCCGGATCCGTATGAGCGACCTGCTGCAGGGGGCGCCTGCGCCGATCTTAGAGGCCCTAGCCTACGTTCTACTGGGGAAGCTTTTGCGGAAACCGGTGCCGGCCCAGTACAACCACCGGTATCGTGTGTATCTGAACCGGCGCGACATGCGGCAGCGCATTCACCTCATGCGGCAGATCCGGGGCCGGAAGTTCGTTTCAGGTCCTCAGGGCATCGTGCATAACCTGGAGCCGCTGTTTGAGGAACTGAACGCACGCTACTTCGAAGGCCTCATGGCCCGCCCGTTGCTCGGATGGAGCCGGGCTGCATCGCGCTCCATGCTGGGCCACTACGACCCTTCGCACAACGCCATCATTATCAGCCGCATCTTCGACCGCCCCGACGTCCCGAGGCTTGCCCTGGAGTATGTCCTTTTCCATGAGATGCTGCACCTTCGCTTTCCCGTAGAAGCCCGGGGAGCGCGGCGGCGGGTACACACCAAAGGGTTCCAGGCGGCCGAGAAGGTATTCGAAGGAAGGCAACAAGCGAAGGAGCTGCTGAAGAAGTTGCCGCAGGGAAGATGAAGCCGCGCGCAACCGGAACGCGCGGCTCAGAACAGCCTGATCTAGAGGGCAGCCATCCGGATGGGTTGCGGCGCGTCCAGGGTGAACCGCGCACGCGCGCTCTCGATTGCGTCGACGAGCGGCTTCACGTCCACCGTACCGATTCCCATTCCGTTCAGCACCAGCCGGCAGCGTACTCCGGCCATTGCCCAGGCAAACCCAACCCTGTGTTGCAGGAGAATACGGGCCAGTTCCGGCCTGTCCTCCTGCGACTGAGTCATCACCAGGGCCGCGGCCGACATGAGGCGGTCGAAATCGCGTCCCAGTGAGCGCAGATAGCGCTTGAAAATTCGCCGGCGAGTCTTCTCCAACTCGCGTCCGATTCCAGGGTCAAACCCCGGTTGCGCCGCGAGGAAGTCGAAATCCTCGCTGCGCAGCAACCGCTCCATTGGGCGATACCGCGCTGTTGTGAACTGCCGGCACCAGTCGAGATCCGGCGCGGGTTCCGGTTTTCGACGGGCCAGTTTGGTAATCACGTATGCGAACCCGGCCGCGACGATCAAGATTGCAAGCGCCACAACCGCGAGGGCAAGGTTCATCTATAGTCCTCCCTACGTCCTGAACAGAATAATCCAACTATTTCCAAAAATGCAATGCGAGACGAAAATAATAAGCGCACTATTCGCAGGCAATAGGGGAAAAGCCTGAGAAGCGTCGCCTTGGGATAACGTGCCCGCCCCCAAAAAGTGCATCAGCGGGCACACTAGCAGAGTGCGCATGGACCGATCGGACCAGGGAGTTTTCCCGGTTCCACTGGGGGAGCTATTTCCGCGCGGCGCGGAGCAGGCTGGCGTTGATGGAAGAGAGTTGCGCGATGAGGTGTGCTTCGTCTGCGGCGCTCCACTGCGGCCGCTTCGCGATCGTCACATGTTCCCCGCTGGGCTTGAGCAAGAAGCTCCAGGCAATGAGGCAAAGAAGGGTAGCGGAACTCAAGCCGAGATTCACTGCTTCCGCAATCAACGCCGATCCGCCCCAGAAGTTCCGGATGAGAACGCCGGATGCACCGGTCACAAAATAAGCGGCGTAGACAATGGAGTGAACAACCACATTCCGGCTCAGTTTGATCGGGTACCAGGCCAGAAACAGCGTAATGAAAAGCAGAAAAAGGACGAGGCTCGATTGCACTCCGCGATCGATAACAGTCCAATAACGCAGGAGGGGGTATTCCGATTCCGAACTGAGATCCGCGCCGAGCGACAGCGCTGCAATCGCAACCGCTAGCCCCAGTCCCACCATAAGCGCCCAGCGGCCGACTGTTGCGAGGCCCTTGTAGCTTTCGAGCACCAAACCAAACAACTCGAAAACGACAAGGATGTAAAGAAGCCAAAGCACCGGCTGCGTAAAGAACCAGACCCATCCGTACTGCGAACTATAGATCGGCAACGCCGAGAGTACCAGGGCGCGAGCGACCCTAAAGGCAATAAAGCCGAAGAAGAATGGATACCGCCTAAACAGGCCCGTCGACCAGAGGCGAAACGCGAGCACGCCGTAGGCGGCGGTCATGCACCAAAGCACCCACCCGACAATCCTCGTGATCTCAGCTACGGTCATAGGAGCCAGAAGGGGATTGTAGCACTCAAGGGATCAGCGCCGGTTTCTGTGCACGGTGTGAAGCCCGTCGGCGCTCACAAACGAAGGGCACCGGCCTCGATCGTCTCAAAATCACTCACGTAAACCGGCGATCCCCATTGACGACTAGCCGTAGAGGGGCGCGCTCCCTCTCCGCTCAAATCAGATGCCGGCGGCACAGGATCGGCTAGTCCTTGCAGGGGAGGCAGTGCGGGATCGGCTCATTCTGTAGCTGGGCGGAATCCTGGGCGATGGGGGCCAGAGCGCCGATGGCGAGCAGGAATGCGAAGAAGGCTTTAAGCATCACGTGAAATCTCCTTAGTTCTGTTTTAATTAGCGGGTCAGAAGGTTCAATGTAGCCCCAGCCGCCGGATTCCCAACAAACAGACTCCACATTTTCTGAATTCGGAACAAACACCCCCCAAGGCGGCGAGGGTAATAGGAGTCGTGGGACGATAGGCATCGAATAAAATGGGTTTTGTAAACCCCATGGACCGTCTGAAGCCCAAAGGAGCCCTGCATCGCGGCGCCGCGCCGGACTTGTGGCGGCGCACGCTGTCGCAGATCCCCTCCGTCTTCGGGCGCCTGGTATATCTCTGCTCGCTTAGGGACGCTAATTCGGGCGTCTATGAGCACTACGGGTTGGCGCAGTCCTTCGGCGATGACGAGGTCGACAGGGTTCTCCGCCAAAGCCACGAGCAATCGTTCGGCGAGTGGCTCGGCCTCACCCTGGAGCAGCAGCTCTCTGACCTGCAGCTTTATCTTGAAGCCCTGGGTACGGACCGGGAGCAGATCATCGACACGTGGCAGCGGCTGGCGCCTTACCGCAATCTGGCGCCTGCGGGAGCAAGGGAAGTCGAGCGGGATCTATACGTTGCGGATATTGAGGCCTTATTGGCCCTTCTGCGGAATCAGCACGGAATTGAGCCGGCGGATCCGGACGCCTGAGCTTTTAGCGGGCACGCCGCTTCCGGCCCTGGTCGAGGCGCATGGCGACACCGGTCACCTGGCCGACGATGTCAATCTCCTCGGGATAGGCGAAAATCTCGGGGTTGCACTGTGAAGCGGGATGGGGTTGCAGAACCAGATGGTTTTCTGTCAGGTTACACCAGCAACACGCGTAACCCTTGCGGTGTTCGAAAAAGTAGACCGGCCGCTCGAACTCGTTACTCCAGTTCTGGTCACCGATCTTGCGCTTCGTCTCGTCGATCACAACCAGGGATCCGGGCTGCAGCAGCGGGTACATCGACCAATCCTCGGTGCCGATAAACCCGTACCGGTGATTCTTCAAGTCCAATCCATTCAGCAACATGATGGGGAGTTTGCCCCACTTCTGGATCATCCTGCTGAGGAACGTGGTCCGCCTCATATCTAAGCCGGGATCGAGCGAGAAGGGCACCTGTACGTCGCCCTGGGTTCCCGGCAGAAAACTAATCGGGTGCGTGCGGTCGATCTCGACAACGTTGAGCGAATCCGCTGGCAGGTCGCTCAGCACAACTCCATACCACTCAAGCACTTCGGCGTAGTCCAGGCGGTAAATGGTGCACAGCGAGTACAGGCGGTACATGGTCGGAACCGTACCCTTGTTCTCGATGTCCGCCAGTCGGCTGAGCGCGATAATGAACTCGTCGTTCTTGTGCCGCTCAGCGATCCGGAGGCTCGCTTCCTCAACGTCGCGGTAGCGGAGGTTGAGGCGTTCGCGCGATCGCTTGAGCCGCTGGCCGGCATCTTGCATGCTGGCGTGTTCCTCCCGGGGCCGCCCAAGCGACGATCCGGAGCGCTCGGCGGATTTTTGCGGCAAGGCCAAAAAGATTCGCTCCGTCAACGGATTATAACGGTTCAGGGTGCGCCCGGCAAGGCGGTTTTTGACCAGTCTGTTCTGTTTTCAGAACAGAACTTTTCCGGACTCGCTGATTTTGGCGGGTTGTCGGGCTAGGGTAGTACGCCAAAAGGCGGGCAGAGTACCCGCAGCGATCATAGTATATGGGATAAGGGTGGGGTAAGGGGCCCCTGATTTGAGAATAATTGTCGGCATCAGTGGAGCCAGTGGCTCTATTTACGGCATCCGCCTGCTTGAAAAGCTCCGCCGGAACGGGAACGTCGAGACCCATCTGGTGATTACCCGCTCGGGCGAGCGGACTCTTTTTCTCGAGACCGGGCGTAAGATGGCCGAGGTGCGCGCCCTCGCTGACTGCACTTATTCCATCGACGACATCGGCGCCCGGCTGGCAAGCGGGTCCTTCCTCACCGCCGGAATGGTCGTCGCGCCGTGCTCGATCCGAACGATGTCCGCCATAGCGTGCGGCATCGCTTCCAACCTCCTTGTGCGCGCCGCCGATGTCGCCCTCAAGGAGCGTCGCCGGCTCGTCCTCATGGTTCGCGAGTCGCCCCTGCACCTCGGTCATCTTCGTACAATGGCCTCCGTAACCGAGATGGGCGCTATTGTCGCGCCGCCGGTGCCGGCGTTCTACAGCCATCCGGAAACCGTGGAGGACATCGTGAACCATTCTGTCGATCGCCTGCTCGATCTGCTTGGGCTACCGCCCGAAGACGCCCGTCGCTGGGATCCCCGCCCGGCCGGGGGCGGCGAGTGAAGATTCGCGAACGAGTTGCTTTTCAAGGCGAGCGCGGCGCGTTCAGCGAGCAGGCTGTCCGCCAACTCGTGGGGCTGACCGCCGAAGCGATCCCCTGCCAGCGCTTCGAAGAGGTTTTCCTGAAGCTTCGGGACGGCGAAGCGACGGCCGCAGCCATTCCAATCGAGAACACTCTGCACGGCTCCGTACATGAGAATTACGACCACCTGCTGCATTTTGATTTCGAGATCCGAGCGGAGACGAACGTCCGCATCAATCACAATTTGATCGCCATGCCTGGCGTTCGGTTTAAGGACGTGCGGCGGGTGTACTCGCATCCTGTCGCGCTTAACCAGTGCCTGGATTTTCTGGCGGCCCATCCGGAGATCGAACGGGTTCCGTTCTACGATACGGCCGGTAGCGTAAAGATGCTTGCAGAGGAGCACCTCACCGACGCCGCCGCGATCGCGTCGGCTGTCGCCGCGGAAATCTATGGCGCCCGCATCCTCAAACGGTCACTTGAAGACGATCGCCGCAATTTCACGCGCTTCTTCCTGTTGCGCCGTCCGGGCGACCAGCCGGCCCCTCAATTGGAGTCCGGGGACTGCAAGACGACCGTGGTCTTCTCGACCCGGAACATCCCCGGCGCGCTCTTCCGCGCCATCAGCGCGTTTTCGCTCCGCGACGTCAACCTGACGAAGATCGAGTCCCGCCCGCTCCGTGGCCGTCCCTGGGAGTACATGTTCTACCTGGACTTGGTCGGCTGCCTGGAGGAGGAGCGCGTGAAGAATGCCCTCGGGCACCTGCGGGAAGTGGCCGATTTCATGCGCGTCTTAGGGTGCTACCCCAGAGAGGCGGAGAAGGGCAGAAAATAGACCTCGGTGGTCCGTGGCGCCGGCGAGCCTAAACGCCCCGCCGGTTTCCCCAAAGCTCCACATGCAGGCGGGGGCTGAAGCGGAACCCTTCTTCTTTGCAGATCTCGACGATCCACCGGCCACGTTCGCGCAGCGTCTCCGGGTCCGTGCCTTCGGGCATCAGGATCACGCGCGAGGGATCGGCATCGAGGGAGCGGACCAGGCCGCGGATCTCGTCCATGTCGGCGGGGTCCGCCACCACAAATTTCAGTTGGTGCTCATAACCGTGCATGAGGCAGCGGAGCACGTCCGGTTGGATGCGCAGCCTGTCATGCTGCGCGGCCCAGCGCCCACCCTCGCGTTCGAGCGGCGTCGAGTTCGCCAGTTTAGGGCTGATGCTCATCAGGTCGCAAGCGACCGGCGCGTACACGGTTCCCGCCGTCTCAATGGTGATGTGGAACCTTTGGGCGCGCAGTGCCTCAGTAAGCGGCACGATTCCCGGCGCAATCATAGGCTCGCCGCCGGTCACAACCACGTGCCGCGCGGGATAACGCGCAACCGTGTCGAGAATCGCCTCGTTCGCATACTGGTCCCCTTCCGGCTGCCATGATGCGTACGGCGTATCGCACCACACGCACCGCAGGTTGCATCCGCTGGTACGGATGAACACCGAGGGCACGCCTGTAAGCGACCCCTCGCCCTGCACGGAATAGAAGATCTCGGAAATCTTCATGGCATGCCTAGCGCTTCGGTAGCCTCAAGGCGAGAACGCCTCCAATCAGGGGGAAAGCGAGCAGGCCCATCAGAGCGTAGTGCATCGAAATGTGGTCGGAGAGGTAGCCGGTCAGCGGGATGAACACCAGCCCTGAAGTGCCCCAGGCGAAGCCCATCATGAGCGCCGATACCGTTCCAGCCTGCGAGGGAACCAGATCCTGCGCCATCACCACGTTCACAGGGATGGTGAACAGCAGCACCAGGCCGCCCAGGGCGAGTGCGAACAGCGCCACCGCGCCGCTGCCGAGGAAAAAGACGAGCAGGAACGGCACCGCGCCGATCATCGAAATGGTGATGACGAACCGTCCGCCGAACCGGTCCGCAAGGTGGCCGCCCATGAAGCCTCCTAGCGCCCCCGCCGTGAGATAGCCCGTGAGCGCAAGGCTTGCGGCGGTATGCGAGTAGCCGCGCTCGAGCGTCAGGTACAGCGGAACGAATTGGGCGAACACCACCTGGACCGCCGAGCGGAGGAACACCAGCGCATACAGCAGCGCGATAGGCCGCCAGTATTCGCGCAGCGGCGCCCAGTCAAAGCCTGGGGCTGTACTGGCCGAAGCCGGCGGCTGCGGAAGCGCGAACAGAAGGAATCCGGAGATGATGATACCCGGCACAGCGCCCCAGAGGATATTCGGCAGTCCGTAACGACCTGCGAGGAAGGAGAAGTACGCAGGACCGCAGGCGAACCCGAGTGTGCCGGCGCTGATGAAGATCGCCATCGCACGCCCGCGCTTCTCTTCGATGCCGAGCGTGGCGCGCGAGGTCGCCTGCGGATGGAACGCCGAGATGCCTGCGCCGCCCAGCAGCACCGCGGCAAGCAGCCAGACATAGCTCGGAGCCACGCCAAGCGCCGAGATGAAGATTCCAGCCACAGCCGGACCGAGTGCCGCGAACAGACGCGTCCGCCAGCGATCCGAGAGATACCCGTAAGCCGGCTGGGTCATCGAGCTCGAGAAGACCAGGACGCCGCCGAGCAGCCCTGCTTCGGCCAGCCTCAAGCCGTGCTGCTTCACGAGCAGGGGTTGCAGGGCGCCCAGCGCGCCGGAGTACAGGTCTACGAAGTAGTGCCCGAGCGAAAAAAGGATCAGCGGCACGAGCGTCGCATTACGGGCCGCTGTGCCAATATTTGCAGTCTGTGCTCGGGTACTCACTTGTAATATTCTGCCATGGTGAGCTTAACGAACCATCATGTGCGTCGGGTGGGCCGGCATGGCTGATCGGAAAAGCGCACACCAAAGAAGATAGCGGAGAACGTCAGCGCAGGTGCCCTGGAGCGCGCGGGACGCTTCGTCGCGGCCGTTGCAGCTAAGGTGAAAGAGTGCGGTTTGCGTTCCTGACCGGAACTCCCTTGAGCGTCGAGCGCGGCAGCGGCACATATGCCGGCATCACCACTCTCGCGCGCGGCGTTGAGGCCTGCGGTCACAAGGTCGAAATCATCGCTCCTCGCGCACACCTGCCGGTCTACACCGCCGAGCGCCTCCTGTTCAACGAGCAGTTACGCCGCATGCGGATGGACCGCTTCGAGGTCGTGATCGGTTTCGATATGGACGGCTACCGTGTCGCGGGTCCGCACGTCGCGGCCATCAAGGGCGTCATTGCGGATGAGTTGCGCTTCGAGCGCGGGCCCACCCGGTGGACGATGGCTCTCCAGGCGCGTTGCGAGCGGGCAAATGTCGAACACGCGTCCAGCGTCATCACGACCAGCGCCTACGCCGCGCGCCGCATCTTTGAGCTGTACGGCCGCCACGCCTCCGTGGTGCCTGAGTGCATCAACCTCGACCGCTGGCTTTCCATGCTGCGTGACGCGGGTTCGCGGCCGGACCCCGCGCAGTTCACCGTGCTCTGCGTCTGCCGCTTTTATCCACGGAAGCGCGTGGACGTGCTGCTGCGCGCGGCGGCGCTTCTTCCGGGCGTGCGGTTTCGGATCGTGGGCGGCGGTCCTGAGGAGGCGGGGCTGAAGAGGCTCTCGGGAAAGCTCGGGCTCGGCAGCCGTGTGACATTCCTTGGGACCGTATCACGGGCGACGCTGGCGCGCGAATACAGCGCCTGCGATGTGTTCTGCCTGCCGAGCGTCCAGGAGGGCTTCGGGATAGTGTTCCTGGAAGCGATGGCCGCGGGCAGGCCAATCGTGGGCGCCCGTGCGGCTGCCGTACCGGAGGTAGTCACGGATGGACTGCTGGCTGAGCCGGACGATGCGGCGTCGCTTGCTGCTGCGCTCGAGCGGCTCCGCGTCTCTCCCGACCTGCGTGCGGCGCTGGCGGAAGGGGGCCTCCGCACGGTGGCGCAGTACGACGCGCCGCGCGTGGCCCGCCTCTTCCTGAACGCGATCGGCGCAGGAGGCCGCGCTATCGCCGCCGCAGCGCAATCGAGCCGTTAACCGTCTTCAGCCGCAGGTTCGAACCGCCGTCTCCGATTGTGGCTTTTACGTCGGCTCCCGGCCCGTGCTCCTTCTCGCGTACCGGGAGGTCGAAGTCGCTGTTGATGCCGCCGTGTACAGTGCTGGCTGTCACGTTGGCGCCCGTTCCCGCCGGCATCGTGACCTCCACGCCGCCGTTCACGGTTTTGAGAGACACCTCACGGGCGGTCACCCGGTCGAATGTCGCCTGAACACGACCGTTCACGGAATCGAGGTCCAGGTCGCCGGACTGCGCTAACCTCGACATTGCCATTCACCGAGGCGGCTTTCACCGGACCCGAAACTGCCTCGATCCGTACTGGACCGTTCACGGTGCGGACAGTCTCGAGCACGGCCGTCCGGGGAACGCTCACGACGTAATCGACACCGGCCGCGTCGCGGCGGTCGCCTTCGGGGTACTTGGTCTGGATGTCGATCCGGTCGCCACCTGCATTGACTTCGATGCGGGCCTCGTCCAAAGCCTCCTGGGTGCGGGCCTTCTTAACTGCATCGACCTTCACTTCCGAGCGGTCCCAGCCAGTGATGTGGACTGAGCCGTTGATGTTCTTCAGAACGATCCGGCCATTGGGGGCGAGGGAGTAGGTCTGGTGGAATTCCTGGCGGAGGTCCTGGCCGAAGAGCAGGCCAAGCGCGCCGGTGACTAACAAGGTGGGGATCAGTCTCTTCATGGAAGGAGAACTCCTCGCCGGATGAGACGCGGCAGGGAACAAAGGGTAACGGAGCGGAACCCAGAAGGTCAGTTCCGGGCGCCGCCGGGCGCCGTCCCGGGCGTTCAAGCCAAGGACAGCGGCCCGACGAGCTATTCGGGGGACATGCTAGTCTGTTGCGGCTGTTCTGGTGCGCTTTGGCGGGATGCCCTTCGGATGGCAGTCCGCGCACTTGACGGTATGCACGTTGAACTTGCTCTTCTTATCCTTGAATGACGTGTCCATCTTCTCGACGTCAAGGCCGCAGTTGGACATCTTCGGGTGGCACGTCTTGCAGGACTGTCCCGTTTGCTGGCTGTGCTTCGCGTGGCAGGTCAGGCAACTGATGCCCTCGTGTACGCCGACGCCCGTGCGGTCGTCGCCCGAGCCGGCCTGCGCGGATGCAAGCGGAGCGTGGCACTGGTAGCACAGCGCCTGCCGCGGATCGGGGCTCATCTTCACAACACGGTCGCCGTCCTTCATGACCGGGATCCCCAGCAGACGCACCGGGACATGCAGTTGCTCGCGGCGATCGTAGAGGCTCACCGAAGGCCGGATGACCTCCTGCCCTGCTGCCGCGGCGCGCAGCGGACGCTTCTCAAGCGGACTGCCGTCGCTATGGAGATGGTGGCAGCTCAGGCATGGGATCGCGGGACGCTGGGTCAGTTCAGGTTGGAGGAGCTTCCAGGGGCCCTTCGCAGCCACAGGCGCGACCAGGTCGCGCATAGCGCCATCGAAGTGCATCCCGTGGCAACGGAGACAGTCGTCCATCAGCTTGCGCTGGGTGTTGTGCTCCGGGTTCAGGAAAATGCGCCCGTAGGTTGCGCTGTGCGGCCCGGCCTGCCACTGCGCGAACTCCTGGCGGTGGCAGGTAGCGCAACGTTCGGCAATCGGGAACAGGTCGCGATGCGTCAGGCGGATCTCCTCGGCCTCACGCCCGCGGAAGTGATTCACGGCGCGCCGGAGGTTGGTCCAGTGGAAACCAACGTCCAGTGTGAGCGCGCTGCCATGGCAGTTTGAGCAGGCAACACCACGATGACTCGATGACCGCCACTGGTTATGAGCCGGCTGGATCTCATGGCACCGGGCACAAGCCGCCCCCGACTCATAGTGATAGTAAACGCTACCCAAAGGCACAATCAGAGCCGCAGCAAGTAACGACGGGATTATGTATCTCAGACGCATGAGCTATCACCGCAGAGGCGCAGAGGCGCAGAGGAAACCTCTTCAAGATCCAGAACCTTGCGTCGAATGCCATCCCGAAGTACGGGAACGTTGAAGTTGATAAGTAAGCCAATTTTCCATCCCCCGAGCCGCAGATAAGTCAGAAGCTGGGCTTCATATATCGGAAGAATGGCCTCAACGGACTTCGCTTCGATAACAACCGACTCTTCCACCAGCATATCGATGCGATATCCACAATCGAGCCGAATGCCCTTATACTCCACGGGCAAACGCAGTTCCGTCCTGAATGAGACGTTCCGCAGGCTCAACTCGCGGCAGAGACACTGCATGTATGCGGATTCCAGCAAGCCTGGACCAAGAGAGCGGTGCACCTCAACCGCTGCACCAATCACTTGGTGGGTAACTTCATTCGCTTGCATCTGGTCCCCCTGTCACTGGTTTATACATCCGCTTCCCCTATGCATTTCTCTGCGTCTCTGCGTCTCTGCGGTGGATCAGCTTTTCCGGTGGTTCCGGACCAGTTGAGCCGAAGCCCAGTATGCGATTGCCATGATTGTCAGCACCGGGTTAAACCCGCCGTTCGTCACATGCACGCTGCCGTCGATGACGTAAAGATTGTCCTGATCGTGGACGCGGCAGTACTTATCTACAACTGAGGTCTTTGGGTCATTCCCCATCCGGCACGTGCCTGCCTGATGTTGGCCGCCGCTCAACCCCGGACCGCCGGCGCTCATCCACGTCAGCTTCGCGCCCGCTTCCTTCAGCCAGGCATCCGCGCGCTCGGCCATGTACTTCGCGATCTCGAGCGTGTGGGGGTGCTTACCGCCGGAAAGCCGCGCCACCGGGATGCCCCAGTGGTCCGTCACTTTCGGATCCACCTGAACGCGCGCGTCGAAGACCGGGATCTCCTGCACCGGGCCCTTCACGCTCATCGTGTGCTTGTACGCACGGCGCATCCAGTCCTTCGCGCCCTTGCCCCAGCGAGGCGTGCCCTTCGGACCCTGGCCTGCGAACTGGAACGGCAGCCGGATGAACTCGTTCGCGAGCATCGCGCCGCCCGCCAGGCCCTTGTTGCCGTGGTTGTAATCGCAGATCGCGACTCCCGCGCCCGGTCCGAGGTCGTCATAAAGCTCTTCGTCGAAGAGCCCCGTCGAGCCGGGATATGTGTGTCCTTGCAGGTTCCGGCCGACCCAGTCGTGCCGGTTGCCCAGCCCGTTCGGATGCAGCGTGCTTTTCGAGTTCAACAGCAGCCGAGCCGATTCGATCGCGCAGGCCGAGACGATCACCACGTCCGCGGGCTGCTCCTGCAATCGATCATTCGCATCGAAGTAGGCGACTCCGGTTACCTTGCCCTGCGCGCTGGTCAGGACCTCTTTCACCATGCAGTCCGTGCGCAACTCGCAATTGCCCGTCGCAAGAGCCGTCGGGATGACGGTGTTCTGGGTTCCGCACTTCGCGTCCACTTCGCAGGCGAACCCCACGCACCAGCGGCAGCGCATGCATGCGGCGCGGCCGTTATACGGTACGCTGTTCCGCAGCATCGGAATGTCGAACGGGTGCAGGCCGAGTCGTTTCGCCGCGGGCGCCAGCACCTGGCACTCCTTGTTGTGCGGTAGCGGCGGCATTGGCAAACCGCGCTTCCGGGGTGCGTGGAACGGATCATTAGACCAGTCTCCGGAAACGCCGATCTCCCATTCGGCCTTGTCGTAGAACGGCTCCAGGTCGTCGTACGAGATCGGCCAGTCCTCGAGCGTGCTGCCCTCGGGCGCTCCGTATGTGGAGCGCATCCGGAAGTCCTTGGCGAGGTACCGCCAAGCCATTGCACCGTAGCTCGCGGTCCCTCCGCCGACGCATGCGGCGTTGTTGTTGTAGCCGCCCTCGCTGGGCAGAATGATCCGTTCCCGGCCGTTCGCGTCTACCGAAACCCGCGGGTTCTTCTGCTCATCCGGACCGAACGAGTTGCCGAGCGCCGAGGTCCGCTGGTTCCGCAAGTCGTCCTTCCGGCAGTCCGCCGCTGTGTACCACTTCCCGCGTTCCAGCAGCACAACTTTCATGCCCGCTTGGGCCAGTTCCTTTGCTACGATGCCGCCCCCTGCCCCTGCGCCGACCACTACGGCGTTAACTCTTGGAAGGCTCATGACTTCTTCTCCGCCGCCGTGAGATCGTACTGCTGACGCCCGCGCACCGGCACGTAATTCACGCCGAGCATCCGCCAGCTCACCGCGTCGCGGTTTCCGCCGTGCCGCGGGTCGCCGTAGAAACTCTGCATCGTGTGGCTCAGAATGAGAGAGAAGAACTCCCGCGCTTGCACGGGCGGCCAAACGCCGGGCGCCGTCTTGCCCACTTCGACCAGCCCAAGCGTCTCGTCCTGCTGTGCGGGCGTGAGCTCAACAAAGGGCTTCCCGTACTTCTCCGAGGCGAAGGCATCCAGCCCGATCAGGCCCCGCCGATAGGTCTGCTGGTGCTTGCGGAGGTGCGCTGTCAGGTGGCGGTCGATGAAGTTGACCGCACCGGCCCAAGCTGCGCCCGGTTGGTCGTCGCCGGGAATCAGGCGATCGGCAATCGCATTGACGGTTGTCGCCTCCTGTACGGTGAGAAAGCGCCAAGGGCCTTTCCGATTGCCGCAGGAAAGGGAAGGCGCTGCGATGACCGCGGCAGCAGCCGCCTGCACGAACCGCCGCCTGCGAAGAGTTTTAGATCCGTTCATCTTTAAAGCCGCCAAGCAGACTCCAATCGGTGCATTCTAACCTACCTTAGGAGGGCGCCACATGGGGGCTTTTCGGAGAAGTGTCGGTAGCATGTTAAATGTCCGGTCCAATTAGCACGTGAAATGTCCGCTTTGAACGACGGCGGGATGCTGGAGGTTGAAGGTTCCCGAGAGCATCTGCGCCGCCCAACTGGAGCGGATGATGAAACTACAAGACGTG
>DATMXS010000072.1:0-17099 GCA_035561355.1 Bryobacteraceae bacterium
ATGAGCTGATAACCTCTACGGTACATCGTTGGACATTTCTCCCTTACGCGAGACTGAAACCGCTGTGCAGGACATCCGGCCCTGATCCAGGATGCCGATAATGGCGGTTCCGCTTTGATGCTTGGCAGGCGAATCGCGAGATAGAGATGCGCTCACAACGGAGCGGCATGCGCGCGGTCCGGACCTTGTCGGGTGCGCGGAAACTGCCGCACCTATGGGCGGCAGCCCACGCAACCCTCGCGCATTTTAACACTCTTAACAGTTACCGGCTTAACGCAGAGCTTAAAATCCGTTCACCGGCCGCGCCAGTGCCGGACTTAGGGCCTGCTGGCCGGCTTCGAGCGGATTCGTTCCAGCATGGCTGACATCTCGGTCACGAGTTCGGGATTCGCCTTCGCAACATTTCGCCCTTCGGCGGGATCGCTCGCGAGGTCGTAGAGCTCCACATCGGGACCCGGGATATCCACGACTGCGTCGGATCTGCGGGCAGGCACAGGCCGCGCGGGAATCATCTTCCACTGGCTCTTGCGCAATGCGAGCCTTCCCGCGTGCTCCACCAGGTGGTCGCGTCCGGTCTTGGATTCCCCGAGCAGCGCGGGGAGCACGTTAAAGCTATCCGGGCCGCCGTTCGCAGGGACGGGCCGGTCCGAAAGGGCGGCAAACGACGCGAGAAGATCCTGCTGGGCGACGAGAGCCCCGGACACGCCCGGCTTGATGCGTGCAGGCCAGCTCGCAATGAACGGCACGCGGGTGCCGGCCTCATAGATGCTGTACTTGCCTCCCCTCAGCGCGCCTGCGGGAGCGTGCCCGTTCAGTTCTTCGACAGCGCGATCGGCATAGCCGTCGTCCACGATGGGGCCGTTATCGCTCGTGAATACGATGAGCGTGTTGTCGGTGAGCTTCAGTTTGTCGAGCGTCGTCATCAACCGGCCGACGCACGCGTCCAGTTCCTGAATGACGTCGCAGCGAACGCCGCAGCCGCTCTTTCCCCGGAAGCGGTCGTGCGGGACTCTCGGGACGTGGATGTCATGCGAACCGAAGTAGAGGAAGAACGGGTTCGCGCGATTCCGCTCAATGAAGGACGCGGCCTTGTCCGTGATGGTATCGGCGACGGTCTCATCTACCCAGCGCGCCGACTTGCCCCCGGTCATGTAGCCGATGCGGCTGATCCCGTTCACGATCGTCATGTCGTGACCGTGGCTCGGCTTCACCTTGAGCAGGTCGGGGTTCTCACGGCCGGTCGGCTCATTGCCGATCTTCGCCGCGTAACTGACGCTGATCGGGTCCTTCGGATCCAGCCCTACGACGCGGTGATTTTCGAGATAGACGCAGGGGACGCGATCGCCCGTAGCCGGAAGGAGGAACGAGTAATCATATCCGAGTTCCAGAGGACCGGGTTTGACTTCACCGTTCCAATCCACGTTGCCCGTACCCAACCCGAGGTGCCACTTGCCTACGCATCCGGTAGTGTAGCCGGCGCCCTTGAGAATTGACGGGAGCGTGGGCCGGCCCGGTTCGATGATGAGCGAGGCGTCGCCCGGCAACACGTTCGTTCCCGGCCTTCGCCAGGGATACTCGCCGGTGAGGAACGCATACCGCGAGGGCGTGCACGTCGCGGACGAGGAATGCCCGTCCGTGAATCGAATACCGCGAGAGGCAAGGCGGTCGATGTTCGGGGTGCTCACCCGCTTCGCGCCGTAGCAGCCCACGTCTCCATAGCCAAGGTCGTCGGCCATGATCACGACGATATTGGGCCTGTTCGTCGAGGCTGCGGCGAGCCCGCCGGGGAGCAGTGGAGCGGCGCACGCACTGGCAGCGCGTAGAAAGGATCTTCTATTCATGGAATTCAGATGATACACGCAATCGAGCCGCTCGTAGTGGCGGTTCTTACGAGCTACGCCTGGGAAAGTTCGGCCCGTTCATCATCGCCTTCGGCCGCAGCCCCAGCTCGCCGTCCCTAAGAAACGGCTCGCCGCGCTCGACGAAGTGCTCGATCAGGCGCCGGCGCCACCGGCGGAGTTCCGCCTGGTGCGTCACGTCGCCGGCGAGGTCCCTCAGTTCGTGCGGATCGCTGTCCAGGTTGAATAATTGCTCCTGGCCGTCGAACGCGTGGAAGATGTACTTCCAATCGCCGTCCGTGAGCGCGTTCCAGTGGTTCCGAGGGCTGTAGCAGACGTCGTGTTCCAGGTCGATGTACTCGCGCCAGCCTTTGCCGTTATCGCGGACTAGCGAGAGCAGGCTGCGGCCGTCGATGGGCTGCGAGGCTTCGGCGGCGGCGGCTTCAAGAAACGTCGGCAGCACATCTCTTAGTTCGACAGGCTGCCGCATTGCTGCGCCGCGCCCGGCGCTGAGCAGTCCCTTGGGCCAGCGCATCAGCATTGGAATGTGTGCGGACGATTCGTACGGATAGGACTTTCGCCAGAGGTTGTGATCTCCGGTCATGTCGCCGTGGTCGGACGTAAAGAGGATGAGAGTGTTCTCAAGCCACCCCCGCTTCTCGAGCGCCTCCAGGATGCGGCCGATCTGTTCGTCAACTTGGGTAACGCAACCGTAGTAGCCCTGCCGCGAGCGGCGGATCTCCTGCGGAGCAAGCTGCCCGTGCCAGATGTCAGTGCGGTTGCTGCTGCGCGGCGCGTACTTCGCCGCCCAGTCGCCAATTTTCGCTTGCGGCAGCGCGGCGTCCTGGTACATCTTCATGAAGCGCTCGGGCGGATCGTACGGACTGTGCGGCCGAATAAAGGAGACCTTCAGAAAGAACGGCTGCCGGCCCTGCCAGCCGTTCAGGAAATTCACAGCAGTATCACCGGTCCAGTTCGTGGGATGCAGGCGCTCGGGGAGGGCAAACTGCTTGGAGGCGTGATCGTTCCACCAGAGGCCTGTAGCGTGGGGATCCAGCGTCGGTGCTTGCGAGTAGAACCAGGACTCGTAATCCGACCGTTCCGGCGGCCCCGTCCTCTCCGCTGCCGCAAGCGCCTCCGGACCGTTGCCGCAAGGGCAGTGCTCGTCGAGAATCATGCGCTGGTAGCCGTGGCCGTTGCGCATCGGGTGGAAGTGCTGCTTGCCCACCGCGACGGTGTAGTAGCCGGCCTCGCGGAGCGCGCGCGGCTTTTCGAGCGGGTAACGGTCCGCCATCGGGGTCATCCCGAGCATCCCGTGATGCCATGGCGACAGCCCGGTGAGCAGTGCGGTCCGAGCCGGCGTGCAGGTGGGCGTGGAGGAGTAGGCCCGCTGAAACGTGACGCCTTCGCGCGCGATGCGATCCAGGTTCGGCGTTCGGATCACACTGTTCCCGGCGGCGCCGACGCAATCGGCGCGGTGCTGGTCCGTCATAAGGAACAGAATGTTCGGCCGTTCGCGACGGGCGGTTTGCGTGCGTGGGGCAGGCACAGCGGCCGCGGCGCCGACTTGGATCCAGCTTCTGCGGGTCATTGGGTCGAGTACTGAGATTATCTCAACACGGACCCGCCGGGAACGGCGCTGCGCTGTGGGGCTGCAGCGCCGTTCTTATCGGGTTCCCGGGTCAGTTCGGTTTCATGACGATCTTCACGCAGTCGTTCTGCTTGTTATTGAACATCGAAAAGCCACTGGACACGTCGTTGAGGTTCATGCGATGCGTAATGACGAAGCTGGGATCGATTTCGCCCTTCCGAATTCGCTCCAGCAAGGGCCGCATGTACTTGTGTACGTGGCACTGCCCGGTTCTGATCGTAAGCGAGCGGTTCATCACGGAGCCGAACGGGAACTTGTCAATGAACCCGCCGTAGACACCGATGACAGACACGGTCCCGCCATTCCGGCAGGCCATGATGGCTTGGCGAAGGGCGATGGGCCGGTCAGTCTCCAACATGGCCGCCTGCTTGGTCCGGTCGTATGCTCCGACAATCCCTGGAGCGTGTGCCTCCATTCCAACAGCGTCGATGCAGGCGTCCGGGCCGCGGCCTGCCGTCATTTCTTTGAGCGCGTCGTAGATGTCGGCCTCCTCGTAGTTGATGGTGTCCGCGCCTACTTTCTCACGCGCCATCCGGAGGCGCTCCGGGAACCGGTCGATTCCGATTACGCGCTCCGCTCCGAGCAGAAATGCGCTCTTCATGGCGAACTGGCCGACCGGGCCGCATCCCCAGACAGCGATGGTGTCGCCCGGCTGGATGTTGCACATCTCGGCGCCCATGTAGCCTGTCGGGAAGATGTCGGAGAGGAATAGAACCTGCTCGTCAGGCATGCCCTCCGGAATCTTCAGCGGCCCAACATCCGCGAACGGCACGCGAGCATATTCGGCCTGCCCTCCAGCGAACCCGCCGAGCATGTGGGAGTAGCCGAAGATGCCCGAAGGCGAGTGGCCCCACATCTTCTCCGCCATCCAGGCGTTCGGGTTCGAGTTCTCGCAACACGAGAAGAGTCCCTGCTGACAGGAGAAGCACTTGCCGCACGCGATCGGAAACGGCACCACCACGCGGTCGCCTCTTTTCAGATTCTTGACGTCGGAACCTACTTCAACGACCTCGCCCATGAACTCGTGCCCGAGCACATCACCCTTTTCCATGCTCGGGATAAACCCGTTATAGAGATGAAGATCAGAGCCGCAGATCGCGGTGGACGTGATCCTCACAATGGCGTCTTGCTGGTTCAGGATCTGCGGGTCGGGCACGTTCTCCACCCGGACGTCCTGCTTACCCATCCAACAGGCAGCTCTCATGCCGTCCTCCTTTTTGCTTCCACCTGATGTTGCCTGGCCGGCGGCTGTGCCGGGTGCATACCGCGATGAATGCTCGCGTCGGAGTTCACGATCTCGCCGGTTTCCAAGATCTGTTTGAACCGGCGCAGTTCTTCTTCGATCTGCTGGCCGGGTTCCCTGCCCAGCAACTTGGAGAATTGCGCACCCGCAGCGCCGCCGGGAGGCGAGTACTGAAGGTCCACCCGGACCACCGTGCCACGGCCGCCCGGCGCCCGTTCGAAGCGCACGGATCCGGAGTTCTGCACCCCGGAGCCCTCCACCGATCGCCACGCTATGGCCGAATTTGGCTCATCGCTGGTGATTTCCGCGTCCCACTCAAACGTCATCCCGGCAGGCCCCTTCGCTTTCCAGTGCGAGCGGGTTCCTTCTGTGGCCTGCACCGATTCGAGGTGCTTCATGAACCGAGGGAGATTCTGAAGGTCGCGCCAGAACCGGTAGACCTCCTCCGGCGAGCGGTTCACCGTGATGCCTTTGGTGACATGGACTGTGGAATAGCCCGTTTCCGGACTGAGAGTTAGCTGCTGACTACAGAGCAGGTCAAGAACAGTAACGCCGGCCACCGCAGCCGTTGCGGCGGCGGTTCTGCCGCGCCCGCGTTCGCGCGTCTTCAGAGCGGACCCGAGGAGCGAGAGGTCCATCGCATCGCCGGCGACTCTCGACCACACCCACCCGGCGGGCCGGCGATTCGCGAGGATGCCGATGCCGCTGGCGATCTCACGGAAACCCAGCCCGCGAATGAGCGCGGTCCGCTCGCGAACGCCGATCAATCGCGCCATGCGTTGGGGTGCGGCAACTTCCGCCAGGCCGAGGCCGATACTGAACCAGCCCAGGCCGGTTGCGAGTCGCTCCTCTTTGACGTTCCCGAGAACGCGCTGCCGCCAGCCGTTTCCGGGTTTATCGCCCATGCGTTGCAAGCTCGAGCCGTGTTCAGCCGCGGTCCGACGGCCCATGCCGCCGCCGCGTGTGAATGGTTGTGTCCCCATATGTGGTAACCCTCCGGAGGTCCGGGTTGGACCTCAGCTCGATAGAGCAGTTTGCTTGCCGGGAAGGAGGACAGGATGGCGAACGTTGAAGAGGCGCGCGAAAGAAAGCTGGAGAGGTACCACCCACGTAGATCTGTGGAGGTCAGAGTGTAAAAACGTGCCTCACCCGGCAGAACTGCCAGCCGTCTACGGCCCCGGTGAGGGTGCCCCCCGGGGCGCTCACTGCCGCGGAGGTTGCAGACCTCGCGGCCGTGAGCGGGCCCGGAGAGTGGTCACGCCGCGATGGGCATCGTTTCCGTCCAGCCATCCAGCAGAGTTGCCATCAGGCGGGAGACCTCCGCGAGGGGAGCGTCCTCCTGCTTGATCTGAGCGTCGGTCAGGCGCCGGATCATGTAGTCATAGAGCTCTGCCAGCCGCTGTGCCAGCTGCGGGGCGGCCTCGTGGTTCAACGACGCCCCGAGTTCGGCCAGGATGGCCTGCGCCCGCGTGATCTGGCGGGTGCGCGCCGCGATATCCCCGTCCCTCAGATGACGGCGGGCGCGACCGATCGCCTCGATACCCGCGTCGTACAGCATCTTGATCAGTTCTTCAGGTGTGGCCGACATGACTCTGTTTTCCAGATACGCTTCCGAGATCATCCTGAAGGACTTATCGGCCGCTTGCGGGATTCTTGAGTGTTTCCGCCATGCGCAGTACTTCTTCGGGCGGAAGCTGCGACAGGACCTCGTCTGTGCGGCGGTCCACAATGCGCATTACGGGACGGCGCGTGCCGGCGTCATACGAAAAACGAAGCTCGGAATCCCGGCCTAATAGCTGGGCCGAATTCACCGCCCGAACCGCGCGGATGAGAGGCCGCACTTCCGGATCGGGTGTCCTGATTGCCACATCGGTCACGACGTGGCTGACGCTGGAAAGGGAATCGATGCTCATCGATACGCCTCCTCATGAGGCATATCGGATCGCCCCGGCGCAGTATTAGCCGATGTTCAAAACTTGTTTCGCGCTTCCCGCCTGCCCGCCGATCTTTTTCTGCAGCATCATGATCGCATAGATGAGTTGCTCGGGCCGAGGCGGGCAGCCCGGCACGTAGACATCGACGGGCACCACCTGGTTCACCGGAACGAGCGCGTAGTTATTGAACACGCCCGTCGAGGTGGCGCACGCGCCCATCGAGATGACCCACTTGGGCTCTGGCATCTGCTGATACAGATGGCGAATGATGGGCGCCATCTTGTTCGAGACGCGCCCGGCGATGAACATCAAATCGCTCTGGCGGGGCGAGCCGCGAAAGACCTCGGCGCCGAAGCGCGCAATGTCAAAACGCGAAGCGCTCATCGACATCATCTCGATCGCGCAGCAGGCCAGCCCGAATGTCATGGGCCAGATGGAGTTCTTGCGCGCCCAGTTGACGGCCTTATCGAGAGTGGTGGTGACGATCGCGTCACTGAGCAAGTCCTCGTCGTCGATGCGGGCGAACAACTCCTCGTCGAGCCGAGCGTTCTCCAGCACGAAACGGTCCTGCGCGGTCTTCTCGTCCCCCATGGCTTCCATTCTGACATCGGTTGATACAATGAGGGGGAACTGGGGTCAATTTCTTCCCTCATCATGAAAAAAGAGCACTTCGTCCCGTCCTCCAACTATGCACAGGCGCTTGGCCGGGCAGCGCTGCTATGGGGCACCGAGCCGGAGTACGGCGACACCTGGGGCAAGGTTCACATCACTCCCGATGAGACGAAGAAGGGCATCCTCAAGGCGCTGGGCGTGCCGGTGGAGACCAGGGAAGCGCTGGACCGTGCGGTGGAAGAGCGCCTGACGCGCGAATGGGACCGCCTGACGCCTCCGGTCGCCGTGATCGGTGCATCGGCATTCGGCCGCGGCTTCCCGGTCCACCTCCCGGAGGAACTGGCGAATGCGGCGCTGACGGTGGAACTGAAGTGGGAGGACGGCGGCACGGCGCGCCGGACAATCGCCGTGGGCGAGCTCAAAGACGATGCTTATATGAGCATCGGCCGGCGAAACTGGGTCCGCAAGCTCGTGCCGGTGCCCGCCGACGCTCCGCTGGGCTATCACAGCGCCGAGGTGGTCGCGAACGGGCGTAACCACAAGCAGCTCAGCTCACACATCGGGCTTATCCTCTGCCCCGACCGCTGCTATGAACCCGCCCCGGTGCGCGATGGAAACCGGGCGGCGGGCATCGCGGTGGCGCTGTACGGTTTGCGGTCGCAGCGTAATTGGGGCTGCGGTGACTTCACCGACCTGGAGCCTCTCGCCGATTGGCTCGCCGAAGACGCGCGCGCTAGTTTTATCGGCCTCAACCCCCTGCACGCTATCCCGAACCGGCAGCCATTCAATATCAGCCCTTACCTGCCCGCGTCCACTTTTTATAAAAACCCGATTTACCTGGATCTGGAGCGCATTGGCCCCTTCCAGCGCTGCCCTGTGGCGCAACGATGGTTCGCGAGTGAAAGCGTCCGGAGCGAAATCGAAAGTCTGCGAGCGGCGGAGTTCGTCGAGTACGAGCGCGTTTGGTCTCTGAAGCTCACCGGCCTGAAACACGCCTTTGCCCGGTTCCTCTCGGAAAACGACCTCGTCGAGCGGAGGGCGTTCGACACCTGGCGCACCGGCGAAGGAGACCTGCTCGAGCGGTACGCGCTATGGGCGGCGCTTGACGAGTGGCTCCACAAGCAGGACCCGAACGTCTGGGTGTGGACGCAGTGGCCCGAACAATACCGCGAACCGGACTCACCCGCCGTGCGCGAGTTTGCGCGCGTTCACGAGCGCCGCGTGCTCTTTTACGAGTGGCTTCAGTGGGAGACGGACCGGCAACTCGAAAGGGCACAGCAGTACGCCTTGCACGCGGGGCTTTCGATCGGCCTGTATCATGACCTGGCCCTGGCGACCGACCAATTCGGGAGCGACCTCTGGGCATGGAGGCCTTTCTACGTTTCCGGGTGCCGGGTAGGCGCTCCGCCCGACGGGTTCTCGCCTAAAGGGCAGGATTGGGCATTTCCGCCGCCCGACACGGAGCATCACCGCGAGACGGCATACCAGATGTTCGCCGATTCCATCCGGAATAATGCGCGGCACGGTGGAGCGCTGCGCATGGATCACGTCATGCGCTTCTTCCGGCTCTACTGGATCCCGAAAGGCCTGGAGCCGGACTCAGGCGCATATGTTCGCGATCACTACGAGGACCTGCTGCACATCCTGGCGCTCGAGAGCGTGCGGAACCGCGTCATCATGATCGGCGAAGACCTGGGGACGGTCACCGACGAAATCCGCCACGCGCTCGACCGCTTTGGAGTCTGCGGATATAAGGTGCCGTACTTCGAAAAGTGGCAGAACGGCGCGCTAAAGATGCCGGAAGAGTACACTGCGCAGGCCATCGTAAGCTCGAGCACACACGATCTGCCCACGCTGGCTGGTTTCTGGATCGGTAAAGATATCGAGGCCCGCCGGGTTGCCGGCCTCGTCGATGAGAGTTCGGTCCGAAACATGTGGGCCGAACGCGCTCGCGACAAGCAACTCTTCCTGGATGCCCTATTCAGGAAGCACCTGCTGCCGGAGTGGTTCCCGCGCCGCGCGGACCAGATCCCTGAGCTGACTGGAGAACTACACAATGCATTCGTCGGCTGGCTGGCTCAGGCGCCCTCGCGGCTGATGGCCTTGAACCAGGAAGACTTACTCAAGGACGCCGAACAGCAGAACCTGCCCGCGACGAATGCGGATCAGTATCCGAACTGGATGCATAAGATGCGGTTCACGGTCGAGGAACTGCGCACCGCCGGATACGCCCGCGACGTTACGGCAATGTTTCGGGGCTGGCTGGAGCGTACAGGCCGCGTAAACCGTTCCTCAATAGCGGAACACGCCTGAACGCCCACCGGGCAGGCGAGAGGCGGACCGCGAGCCAAAGCTCCAATTAACAAGCTTCAAGCAGAACTTTTATTGACTCCTCCCGAGCTTCGCGATTAATATAATCCGACGCCAGATACGTCAGGCGGGAGTTGTCGTCCCGTGGCTTCAGGGAGGAAACGACATGCTGAGACGCGACATCTGCGTCCCGGCGCTGTTGCTGCTGGCGGCAGCAACAGGCTGGACGCAGGACTCGCGCGGCAGTATCACGGGCCGGGTTGTGGATCCCCAAGGCTCCGTGGTCCCGAACGCGCAGGTTGTCATCACCAATACGGAGACGAACATCGTCAACCGTACAGCGACAAACGAGACAGGCTACTACGAGGTAAACCTGCTCAATCCGGGGACATACTCGGTGGCAACCGAAGCCCCCGGATTCAAGAAGACGTTCCGTTCAAGCGTACAGTTACAGGTAGGCGGCAGGCTGGACATCGAACTCCAGCTTCAAGTCGGCCAGCTCGCCGAAACGGTCGAGGTGACGGCCGAGGCGCCCTTACTCGACACGACGAGCGCGTCGGGCGGACGCGTCATCGACAGGAAGCAGATCGTCGAGCTGCCGTTCTCGGATATGAATCCGTTTGCGCTGGCCGGTATCGCCCCAGGGATGCAATGGACGGGGCAGCCGGAATACCGGCGGCCGTTCGACAACGGGGGCACGTCGGCGTTCAACACGTCAGGGGCAGCCGGCGCGAACGAGTACTCGATCGACGGCATGCCCGTAGCGGGCACCGATAACAGGGTCGGCTTTACACCTTCCTCCGAAGCGGTGCAGGAATTCAAGCTGGAGACGACGTCATTCGACGCTGCGACGGGCCATACCGCCGGAGCGGTGATCAACGTGATGACGAACTCCGGCACGAACAAGCTGCACGGCTCGCTTTTCGATCAGCACTGGCAGCAACGCTGGAACGCGACACCCCATGTGACGAGGAATTCATGGGAGCAGTCGGTAGCGAGTGGCAAGATCTCGAAGGACACGCCGAAGCAGGCCTCAGGACGCTCGAACGATTTCGGCGGCGACATCGGCGGCCCGATCTACATCCCCAAGATCTTCAATGGCAAGGACAAGGCGTTCTTCTACTTCCAGTACAACGGAATCTACCAGAAGAAGGCCGAAACGACGGGTTCGATCAACATTACGGTGCCGAAGGCCGCGTGGAAAAGCGGCGACTTCTCGGATCTGCTTGCTATCGACCCGACGAAGCACCAGGTTTACGATCCGCGCTCGGCCGTAAAGCGAGCCGACGGACGCGTGGTGCGAATGCCGTTCGCGGATAACAAAGGCATCCCGATTTTGAACCCGGTGTACAAGGCCTATGCCGCCTTCTATCCGGAACCGAATAACCCGCCGGGAATCGTCTCCCCGGAAGGCCGGAACAACTACTACGCGGCGCAGATGCCGAAGGACGAGCGTTTCAACTCGATCGTAAACCGGTACGACTTCAACGTATCCGAGAAGCAGCGTCTGTACGGCCGGTGGTACTGGAATCATCGCCTGGCCGACGAATACGACTGGACATACGAGACGATGCGCGGGCTGCACGCGAATGGACTCACGCGCATCAACAAGGGCGGGGGCGGGGACTGGATCTATACGTTCAACGCCAACAACGTGCTCGATATCGGAGCAAGCTGGACGCGGTTCGCGGAGGGCAACCAGAACGACGTCTTGACCAGTTTCAAGCCGAGCGATGTCGGGTTCCCGGCATACATGGACGAGAAAGCCGGCTCCTGGACATCGCTGCCGCGCATCCAGTTCACGGGCGACACGCCCGACACGATCCAGGACGTTGCCGGCGGATATCCGGTGGTCGGAACGCGAGGCACGACCGCGGAGTTGCGGGCGCAGATGACGACCGTGATGGGCGCCCACTCGCTGAAGTACGGCTGGCAGGAGCGCCGCTATTACCGCAGTACCGCGGGTCCGGGCGACTCCTCGGGAAGATTCTCGTTCAACGACGCCTATGTGAAGCAGATGGATAATACGAATACCCAGGACCGGCTGGCGCTATCCTGGGCGTCCTTCATGATGGCGCTTCCGTCGGATGCGATCGCCATCGCCACGAATGACAGCGGCTACTGGGGAAACCGGTACCGTGCGTTCTACCTGCAGGACGACTGGCGTCTGACCAGCAAATTGCGCCTGAGCCTGGGCCTGCGATACGAGCGCGACGGCGGCGTGAACGAACGCTTTAACCGTACGCTCAGTGGCGGCTTCGACTGGTTCTACAGGCCGGTGTTCGCGGAACTGGTGGAAAAAGTGTACCAGGCCAATCCGCTGGTCCCGGGAGTGTCGAACATCAACATTCGCGGCGGCGTGCCGTACCTCGGGGCAGACGGCCACACGACGACGACGAACCCGACCCATCACTGGATGCCTCGGGCCGGCGTGGTTTATCAGTTGACGCCAAAGATGGTCGTGCGGGCCGGGTACGGCTGGTATTACGACAGCCGGAACGTGCTGAACTGGACCAACAACGGCCCGAGCAACCCCGGCAATCAGGACGGCTACAGCCAGGGTACCTCGACGACCCTCACCAACGACACCGGTCTATCGTTCTGTTGCGACTCAGGCGCAGCCGCCGGTTTGAGCGCGACAAACAACCCGCTCGTGAACCCGTTCCCGGTCCGGGCAAACGGGACGCGGTTCGATACGCCGTACGGAAACTCGCTCGGCTCCATGATCCGCCAGGGCCGCGGCTGGGACATCATGCCCCGCGACTATAACCCCGCGTGGCAGCAGCGCTGGAGGATCGGGATACAGCGCGAACTGAGCGGCAATATGGTGGTCGAAGCGGCGTACAACGGCGCTTACTCGATCATCCCCGTGATGGATAAGAAGATCAACTATCTGCCGGAGCAGTACTGGTGGAAGGGAAACACCCGGAACGACGCGGTTGCGAACGATCTGCAAACGCAGTTGCCGAATCCGTTCAACATCAAGAACCTCGCATCGCTCAAGGATACCCAGCCACTGTTCTACAACTGGATGAGCACGCAAGGCTTCTTCACGGGCAGCAATATCCAGAAGCAGGCGCTGCTCCGGAAATACCCGAACATGGGCAGCGGTGACTTCCGCCAGGACGGCGGCGACGGATCCACCGGCGGCAACCTGTATCACGACCTGCAACTTCAGTTCGAGCGCCGGTTCAGCAAGGGCTTCCAGACGAGTCTGATGTACACGTATTCGTACGGCAGGGAGCAGGACTGGTGGATGAACGAGTACGACGCCGATCCCACATGGCGCCCGCAAAACGACATCCGCCCACACCGGTTCGTTTGGACCTCGATTTACCAGTTGCCCTTCGGCAAGGGCAGAAAGTGGGTGACCAGCAGCCCGCTCCAGCATATCGTGGGCGGCTGGCAACTGAGCTGGGTGTATCAGATCCAGAACGGCAGCCCGGTGGAATGGGGCAATCGGTTCTTTTACGGAGACCCCGAAACGGACCTGCCGAAGATTCTGAACAGCTCGGAATCCCGCAGCAAGGACCTGAAGCAGTGGTTCGACCCAAGTATTGTATGGAGAGGCGAGCTTCTGCCGAACGGGAAATACGATACGACCAAGGATCCGCCCTCGGGCTTCGTAGGATTCGAGGGCCGGTCCAATAAGCAGCCCGCCAGCTACACGGCACGGATCTTCCAGTTCCATCGCTCATCCTGGTTCCGCAGCGACGGCATTAGAAACTGGGACGTGAAGGTGAAGCGCAACTTCCAGATCACGGAGAGGCTGAAGACCAGCTTTGACGTGGATCTTCTGAATGCGACCAACCACACCAACTTCGCCGGGCCGAACACCGACCCGACCAGTACGAACTTCGGCCGCGTTACGGAACAGCGCGGCCTCAGCCGCATCATTCAGTTGAACCTGCGCGTGGATTTCTGATCCTCACGAAAACCGGTGCGTGGAAAGGGCGGGCCTTCGGGTCCGCCCTTTTTGTCCTAAGCGGAGAGGACGGCAGCGACGATGGTGCTGCCTCGCTTGCCCGAGGCCTTCTCGATCGCTTCGATCAACGGCGATTCCAGCGCATCGGAATCGAGATCGACGGCGCAGGACTCGATGTCGTCGTCCGTGGCGCCTTCAAAGCACAACTCGCAGACACCGATGCCGCCGGAGGGGCTTCGCAGTGCAGGGCCAAACATGCGGCAGGTGAGCGGGCGGTGTTCGTAAAGATCGCACAGTCCGGTCTGCGGATCGAGAGCGGGACAGGGCTCATCTTCGGCGGACGCGATCAAAGCATCGAGGGCCGGTTCGCCGCCGGCCAGAGCCGGCGCATCAGGCGCAACGCGGCTCATTGCGTCGCGGGCGCGCTGCTGGACCGCGCCGGCGCGTTCAGGATCTCGACTCGCGAGTGCGCTCAGTCCTCGCACCAACCGGGCGGCATCGGCTTGTGAGATGGGAAACGCTCCGATGCAGCACTCGGTACACCCGGGGCGGCACGCGATCGAGGCTGCGCCTTTGCGGACAGCCTCGCCGCACGCGGCGTCAACAGCGCGCACGAGGGCCGCGTCCAGGATTGCGAAAGGTTCTTCAACCACTCAGACCAGTATCACCCAGGGCGATCTACCACTCGTCGTCGCTCTCGACCGCGACGGCGGGCACCGGCAACACCTCTGCGACCGCCGGCTCACGCCGCTGCATACGGCGGATCACAATCCAAACGAACCCGAGGCCAAGCGCGATCGCAATCCAGGGAATCACGTTCGCCCAGATGCGCGGCGTGCCTTCCGGTTCGATCAGGACGCGGGCTCCGTATTGCGCCTTGTAGAAGGCTAGGATCTCGCGGTCGGTCTTCCCTTCGCCAACAAACTTCTTGATCTCCGCCCGCATCGCCATTGCGGCGGGACTGCGATGATCGGCCACGGTCTCGCTCCAGCAGCAGGGCGCAACCAGCGAATGTTCGAGCCGGGCCGCGCGATCGTGCGCCGGCGCTGCGACCGCCGATACGACAGTACACAGCATGAGCATCAGACCGGGGAGGTTCGCGAATCCGACGGTGAAGACCATCAACTCCAAGTTACACCCTCATACGCGCGGTTTCGGATTTGTGGCTCCCGCGCTGCCACCCGTACAATCAGGGCAGGGGCCGCAGGGGGACATCGATGAGCGACACGACGGTCAAGAAGATTGATGGAAGCCATTCACCGATCGGGAAGCACGGCGAGAAGTATCTTGCGGGTGGAAAATCGGTGGCGATGCGGCTGCCTCCCGCGCTTACGAAACAGTAGGATACGTGATTTCCGGGCGGGCCGAACTCGAAGTGGAGGGTCAGACCGTGAGGCTCGAGCCCGGCGATTCCTGGATGGTGCCGAAAGAAGCCCGGCATCGCTACCGCATCCTCGAAGAGTTCACAGCCGTGGAAGCGACGAGCCCGCCCGCGCACGTACACGGGCGCGACGAGTAGAACGGCAGGCAGCAGGAATCGTTCCTACCTTCTTCCTCCTACCTTCTACCTCCTACCTTCTTCCTCCTCCCACATTCTATGCGTGCCTGCACGCGCCACTGCGACAATAGAGAGCAATGGCGCTGCTGCTCAACGCACAAGGGCTCACGAAGACCTATGGGACCGACCCGCTGTTTCGCGACCTGTGCATCACAATTTCCGAAGGCGACCGCGTCGGCTTGATCGGCCCGAACGGATCCGGCAAATCGACCCTACTTCGCATCCTTGCAGGCCAGGAACCGCCCGACACCGGCGAGGTCGCGGTCCGAAAGGGCGTGCGCGCCGCGTTTGTCGCCCAGCAGCGGGATTTCGCACCCGGCGAAACGGTCCGGTCAGTTGTCCACCGGGCGATGGAATGTGCGGACGTCCCCGCCTTGGAGCGGGACCGCCGCGAGGCGGAAGTCTTGGGACGCGCCGGTTTCGACGACTTCGAGCTGGAAGCGACTGGCCTTTCCGGCGGGTGGCAGAAGCGGCTCGCGGTGGCCGAAGCGCTGGTTACGGCGCCGGACCTGCTGCTGCTCGATGAACCGACGAACCACCTCGACCTCGCAGGTATCGAGTGGCTCGAGGGGCTGCTCAGTTCCGCTTCGTTCGGTTGCGTGGTGGTTAGCCATGACCGCTATTTCCTCGAAGGCGCCGCCACAGAGATCGCCGAGTTGAACCGGGCCTACCCGGACGGCCTGTTCCGTGTCCGCGGGAATTACAGCACGTTTCTCGAAAAGAAGAGCGAGTACCTGCAGTCCCAGGCGAAGCGCCAGGAAGCTCTCGAGAACCGCGTCCGTACGGAACTCGAATGGCTGCGCAGGGGGCCGAAGGCGCGAACCACCAAATCGAAAGCACGCATCGATAAGGCCCAGGAGATGATCGGCGATCTTGCCGACCTCAGGTCGCGCAGCCGGGTGGAGACTGCCGACATCGACTTCACCGCAACGGAGCGCCGGACCAAGCGGCTCGTCCAGCTACGATCGGTAACCTACGGCTTCGGCCAGCGGATGCTCTACGACGGCCTGGATTTCACGGTGATGGCCCGTATGCGGGTGGGTCTCGTGGGTCCGAACGGCAGCGGGAAAACGACGCTGCTGCGGCTGATTCAGGGCGCAGTCAAGCCGATCCGCGGCGAGGTGGAATGCGCCGAAGGCCTGCGGATCGTCTACTTCGAGCAGGGCCGCCAGCTTGACCCGGACGTCACGCTTCGGCGCGCGCTCGCGCCCGAAGGCGATTCGGTGATTTACCGCGACCGCGTGATTCACGTAGCCTCCTGGGCCGCACGGTTCCTTTTCGCGAACGAACAGTTGAACCAGCCTGTGGGTCGCCTCTCCGGCGGCGAGCGCGCCCGCGTTTTGATCGCGAAGCTGATGCTCGAGCCCGCGGACATTCTGCTCCTGGACGAGCCCACCAACGACCTCGACATCCCCACGCTCGAAATCCTCGAAGAGAGCCTGCTCGATTTCCCCGGCGCGCTGGTGCTCGTCACCCACGATCGCTTCATGCTCGACCGCGTCTCGACCGTGGTCCTGGGGCTCGACGGCCAGGGCCGCACCGAACGGTTCGCCGATTACCTCCAATGGGAAGCGTGGCTGGCGTCGTTGAAGGAGGAGCGTAAGACCGAGACGCGCGCCGCCGCTCCCCCGCGGTCTGCCGCGTCCAGCAAGAAGCTCTCCTATATGGAGCAACGCGAGTTCGAAAATATGGAGCAGCGTATCGGCGAGGCCGAGGCGTCACTCGAGAACAAGCGTGCCGCGCTGCACGAGGCGGCGCTCCAGGGCGACGGCTGCCGCCTCACGGAGCTGACTCGTGAAATCGACGAAGCACAGAAGACCATCGACGGCCTGTATGCACGCTGGGCAGAACTTGAGGGGCGGGCAGGCTAACGCCGGCCGGAGGCAGGGACTGTTCAGTTCCGCGCTGCCTCCGCCGGGCAATTCGGAGTAATTACCGCTTGGCCGTGAACTCGCGCGGCGGCCGGTCGCTGCCTTCCCGCGTGCTCTTGAACTTGATCTCGCTCGCTTCCACCTTGCCTTCGTACAG
>DATMXS010000073.1:0-3017 GCA_035561355.1 Bryobacteraceae bacterium
TTATAGAGCATCTCCGCCCACATCCCTTCCACCTGCCGGCCGAAGCCCGCTTCGCCAAACTGCCCGAAGATTTTCCGTTCAAGGGGCACTTCTGAGAGCCGCCGTCCGCTCACCGTCAGTGCGATGGCGTTCTCGGGGGCCCCGCGCAGGAATGCGGGGGCGGTCAGAGAGCCGGTGGCCGCCGCAACTAGCTGCCGCCGGTTCATTTTGGCCTTCTGGTAGGAGGGCATGTCAGAATGCGTAGCGCAGGCCGAACTGAACCACGCGGGCCGCGCCGGCGCTCAGAATGCGGCCGAGATTGGCGTTGTTCATGGCCGAGGTCGGGTTGCCCAGGCGGACTTGGTTGAGGATATTGAAGAACTCAGCCCGGAACTGAAGCTGGTCCTTTTCACGCGGGCGGAAAATCTTGAACAACGAGAAATCCATATTCGAGGATCCCGGCCCGGTCATGATGTTGCGTCCGGCCGTGCCGGGGCGTCCCAGCGTGGGCACAGCGAACGCTGCCGTATTGAAGTATTTCTGGATCAGGTCGTTCCGCGGCCGCCCGGTATCCAGGTAGGGGTTGCCGGTCAAATCCGCGCGGTCGTTCGTGTTCCCGTCCACGTTGGTGTCCTGCCCCGCCGTGATGCTGAAAGGCGTTCCACTCTGCACGGACCAGATGCCGTTCACCTGCCATTCGCTCAAGATCTGCTTGCCGACCCAGTTCCAACGCTGCACCTTGGGGAGATCCCAGAGGAATGAGACTTTCCCGATGTGCTGCGGTTGTCTGTCGGCGCGCCCCCGGTCGAGGCGGTAATTGGAGTTGTCGGTGATCGAAACGCCCGCATTCAGGTTGTCGCTCGAAACGTAGTCCAGGCTCTTCGCCAACGTGTAGTCCGCCAGAATGCTGAAGCCGTGGCCGAAACGCCGGTTCGACACCAACTGAAAGGCGTTGTAGGAAGAGGAGGCGGCCGTCATGTAGTCGGCGATGGCGGCGAACGTGCCCGGCATGTACGGGCGGCGATCGTTATAGTTGTCCGCCGACGAGGCTCCTGGAATGAAAACGGGGGCGTTCTGGTCGCGGTTCATCTGGCCCTTGCGCCCCAGCGTGCCTACGTAAGACGCCTGCAACGTGAACTTGCGGACCACCTCCTGCTCCAGAGTGAAGTTCAATTGCTGTATGTAGGGGGTGACGGCGTTCGGGTCGAAGTGAATCACCGTGATCGGCTTGACGAACCGCGGGTTACTTTTTCAGATCGATCGGGAACGGATCACCGCCCGTGAAGTTGGCCCAGGGGTTCACGAGGCTGGGCGTGGAGGGCACGGTCAGCGAAACGATGTAGGGTTGCGTGGCCCGGATTCCATCGCCGTATTGCGCTAGGTCTTTGACCGCCTGAAAAGGTTTCAGTTAGCCTGCTGGGCGGATGGGATGCCGGATGGGACCTCGGAATGGCCCTCGATTCCGCGGAAGTGCCAGTCGGAAGCGGTCTCCGCTCGCCTTTGGGTGTTTTCGGGCGACAGCCATTCGCGGCTCGCCATCTTCGAGCCGGTTGGACAGCGTCCGGGTTGCGAGCGTAGCCGCGGCTTGTCAGCCGGAGTTGCGCGGCTTGCTGTAGTGGAACGCCTTGCGGGCCTTCTTGCGCGTGAAGGTCCAGCTGATCTTGGTCCGCCTGCGGTTGGTCTTGCGGCTCCAGGCCAGCGTCTCCCGCCGCAACGTCTCCAGATCCGGGATCCGTCGCTTGCCCAGGCATTGCCGGGAGTACAGGCTAAGTTCGATCTCCGCCTGATTCAGCCAGCTTCCGTGCTTGGGAGTGTAGTGCACCGTAAACCGGTCCCACAGGTCTCCGCCCGCCTGCTCGCCGAAAGCGTCGGTCAGCGACTTGCGGCAGTGGATATTGAGGTTATCCATGACCAGGTGGATGGTGCGCGCGGTGGGGTATCGCCCGGCGACGTCGTTCACCACTTGCGCGAACTGGGCGGCGGAGCGATTGGGAGTGGCGGTGGTGAAGTGCCGGCCCGCCTTCGGCTCCACCACGCCAAACACGTTGGCCGTGCCGCATCGCTTGTACTCGTTATCCGGCCGCAGCGGTTTGCCGGGACTGGCCGGCCGCGGTGGCCGCACGTCGGCGTGCAGGGAAATGGGCTTCTCGTCCAGGCACAGGACCGGTTCGTCGGCTTGATAGGGCTTCTCATAGGTCGCCAGTACGTCCTCCATCCTCTCGACGTACTTCCGATCCAGTTCCGCCACGCACCACATTTTTTTCCCGCCACGGCTTCAAGTCGTGGCTTTCGAGCAGCACCCGGATTGTCTCGCGACCGGCCTGGGGAACCAACTTGCGCCTCACGGCCTCCTCGGCGATCAGGCGCACGGTCCAACGCGCGCGCCCTTCCGGGGGCTTGCCGCACACCATGGCGACGATACGCTGCTTCTGGGAATCGTCCAGCAGCGGCTTGGCACCGGGCCGCTGTTGATCGTAGAGAGCGCGGTCCAAGCCGTCGCTTTGGTACCGGTGGGCGATCTGGCGGACGGCTTTGGCGCTGAGGGGCAGGCCTTCCGCCACCCGCGGCGCGGTGGCCCCCCGCGCCAGATGGCGGAGCGCCAGGGCGCGCGTGACGACGCGCACCTGCTGAACGCCAGATCGCACCAACTCCTCGATGCGAGCGAGATCCTTCTGCTTGACGGGAATGGAGAGTGGGCGGCGCGCCATACCTCATGATGCGCCAAAACGTTTTTCAATGCAATTGTTTTATAGAACTAATTCAGGCGGTCGAAGACCTAGGTAATATATGCCGTAAGCGGCGCGGACGGCGGTCTTGCCGTTGCCGAAGACGTCCCATGAGAGTCCGAGCCGCGGGGCGATGTTGTTCTTGTCGAACTTCCGTCCCCCACGCAGGAACCCCTGGTCCCCCTTGTACAACAAGCCCGGGGGCGCGGCCGGAAATGTCTTGGACTGCTGCCCGGGGACGAAATTCGACATCCAATCGACGGTCCACACCAGAGGCGCGGACAGCTCATAGCGGACGCCGAGGTTCAAGGT